>NZ_CP023445.1:600000-975000 GCF_002354875.1 Actinosynnema pretiosum | reverse complement strand
GGCGGGCACCACGACGAGCCGGTCGGCGACCCGCTGCGGCAGGTTCACCTGCACGTTGTGCCGCAGCAGCTCCACGGCCGACGGGCACGGCTCCACCGCGACGACGGCGCCGGTCGTGCCCATCCGGCTGAGCATCCGCACGGTCTGGTAGCCGGCGTACGCGCCGACGTCCAGGAAGATCCCGTCCGGCTCGACCACCGAGTCGATCAGCTCGGACAGCTCCGCCTCCCACGTCCCGTTGCTGGACAGGAACGGGAGCATGAACGCGTCGTCGGCGGGCAGCCGGAGCAGCCCGACCTCGGTCAGCACCAGCGAGCTGCGCACGGACGGCGCGGACGCCGAGTGCCGCTCGTGCTCGCGCACCACGACCCGGCGCAGCGCGTCGGCCGTGGCCTGGGCCTGGGCGGCGGCGCGCACCCCGGCGTCGAGCCGGTGGTCGCGGTCGCGCAGCACGTCGACCACCCTGGACTCCAGGCGGTCGATCCGGTCGAGGGTGCGCTCCAGCGCGACGGCGAGCTTGTCGATGCGCTGCGCGGTGGCCTCGCCCTGCTTGGCGCGCTTGGCCGCCTCGGCGACCAGGGCGTCCTCGATGTCGCGCAGCCTCCTGCCCTGCCCGGCCATGTCGGCGCGCACGCGCACGACCGAGTCGTCGAGCGCGATCAGCTGGTCGGAGTGCTCGCCCTGGCGCTCGGCCTGCTGCTCCACCTCGGAGCGCAGCACCTCCAGCTCGCCGAGGCCGATGCCGGTGGTGACCTCGTCCTGCCTGCGGACCAGCTCGGCCACGGTGCGCTCGACGCCGTCGACCATGCCGCCGAGGACGTCGCGCATGTGGTTGTCGTGGTGGTCGAGCACGCGCAGCACGACCTTGCGCAGCTGCGGGGCCATCGGGATGCGGCTGGCGACGCTGACGTCCGGCTCGCGCAGCAGGGCGTGCTTGGCGGTCTGGAGCACCTGGAGCGGGTCGGCGACGGGCGCGGGCTTCGCGGCGGCGCGGCGGGCGCGCCACCCCCGGTAGGCGTGCTCGACGCGCTCGCGCAGCACCTCGGCGACCTGGGCGGTGGAGCGGGTGGCGCGCACGTGCTCGCGCCCGGCGGCTCCTATCGCGGCGACCGCCTCGGGCTCGTCGGCGATCGCGCGCAGCAGCTTTACGGCCGCGTCGGCGTCCGGTTCGACGCCCTGGCGGCACGGCACGAACAGCGCGGTGGCCTTGTCGAACAGCTCGGGGACGGCCCCGTGCCGCGCGGTCATGACGGGGGTGCCGGTGGCGGCGACGTCCGCCAGCGCGGCGGCGATGCGGTCGTCGGCCCCGCCCCGGTGCAGCGAGACGAGGCAGTCCACGGGCCGGAAGTCGTCGGCCAGCTCGACGCGCGGGTCGGTGGCGGTGGCCAGGCGCAGCCGCTCGGCGGCCTCCGGGTGCTCGTCGGCCCCGGTGACGGTGATGCGCAGGCGCACGTCGTCGCGGTCGGGGAAGGCGGCGAGGAACGCGGCGACGACGCCGAGGACGTTGCCGGAGCGGTCGATCGAGTGGTCCGCGAGCGCGCCGAGGAGCAGGCCCTCGTGCGGTTCGGGCGTGGCCGCCTCGACCTCGGCCGTGGGCAGCGGGAGGACGCGCACGACCGGTCCGCCCGCGCGCTCGACGGCGGCGCGGGTGGCCTCGGAGGGCGTCCACAGCTCGGTGGCGTCGAGCGCCTGGGGCGGCTGGTCGGACGCGAGGTAGTCGACCAGGAAGCGGTCGGCGGGCACGGGCTCGTCGCCGACCCGCAGCACGACCGGGTAGCCGTCGCCGGTGGGCAGGCCGGAGGCCTTGGCGGCGGCGCGGAGCAGGTCGGCGGCCGGGTCGTCGCCGAGGACGGTGACGCCGAGCTGGTCGATCAGGGCGGGGGTCCCGGCGCGGGGGCCGGGCACGGCGGGGACGGGGAGCCTGCCGGAGGCGACGCCGGTGGTGGCGCACCAGTCGCGGAAGGCGGCGCTGTCCTCGCCGAACGGGTCGGGGAACTCGTGGCGCAGGGCGAGGTCGCCCTGCCAGAGGGCGACGGACCAGCGGGTGCTGCCGTGCAGGCCGCGGACGGGTTCGCAGGCCCAGGCCAGGAACGCGGCTCCCCGGTCGTCGCCGAACGCGGGGGGCGGGGTGTGCGGGCGGTCTGCGTCGTCGGCGGCGGCGGCCGGGTCGGTGGACGCGGCGGGCTTCGGGACGGCGGGGGCCGAGGGGGCGGGCTCCGGGGCGTCGTCGGCCTCGGGCCGCTCGGCGGGCGCGGCGCCTTCGAGCGCGCCGCGTTCGGGCGCACTGCCTTCGGGCGCGGTGGCTTCAGGCGCACTGCCTTCGGGCGCGCTGCCGCCGGAGGCGACGGTGAGATCGGCGCCGGTCGGCGCGTCGGTGTCCGGGGCTGCGGGGACGTCGCCCGCCGAGGCGTCGGCCGACTCCCCCGGTCCGCCCTGCGCCGACCCGCCCTGCGGCGCAGCGGGTTCCGGCTGCCCGTCGGCCAGGTCCGGGGCGCCGTCGAGCAGGAGTTCCTGCGGTGGCACCGGGATCGGCCTCGGGGCGCCGAACGGGCCGTGCGGCGTGCCCGTGCGGGACGCGGCGCGGTAGTCGGCGCGCAGGCGGTCCGGGATCGGGGTGCCGTCCGCGAGCTGGCCGAAGCCGTACGGGACGCGCTGGGCGGTGTGGCCGGCGCGGACCAGGTCGGCGCGGTAGGCGGCGCACAGGTCGGCGAGCAGCGGGTGCTCGGACAGCAGGACCCTGGGGCGGTCGGCGAAGCGGGCCGACAGCAGCCACGGGCGGTTCGGGTCGAAGCCCGCGAAGTGGACCGTGCGCAGCGGCTCGCCCATGACGCTGAGCGCGCCGTCGTCGAGCCGGTGCACGGGGCGCTGGGCGGCGTTCCACGCGGACAGGCCGATGGTGGCGTCGCGCAGCACGTGCACCTTGACCAGCGCGGGCGCCATGTCCAGCACGGCCTTGGTCGCGTCGGGGGTGCGGCGCAGCTGCTCGGCGAGGGTGCGCAGGAACGGCTCGGCTCCGGGCGCGACGACCAGGAAGCCGGGGTCGAACACGCCGGTGCGCAGCAGCTCGGTCGGGGTGGGGCGCAGGCCGTCGTCGGGCAGCGGGCGCAGCGACCGGGGCAGCAGGACCAGCGGGCCCTGCTCGACGGCGGCGAGCACCTGCTCGGTGACGGGCGCGAGGACCCGCACCCACGGGTCCAGGCACAGCACCGGGACGCCCTGGCCGAGCAGCTGCTCCAGCAGCAGCGGCCGGAGCACGCCGCACAGCTCGGCGGCGGTGCAGCCGGTGGCGAGCACCGCCAGCTCCTCGGCGGTGACGCCGAGGTCGGCCGGGGTGACCAGGCCGGGGCCCGAGGTGCCCGGCGCGGCGTCGACCACCAGCGCCAGGAACCTGGCCTCCGGGTGGTGGGCCAGGAACGAGCCGGACAGCGCCTTCACCGCGGGCAGCTCGGCGGCGGTCGCCACCGTGCACCCGATGAGGGCGGGCGCGGTCTCCGGGTTCGAGGGGAACTCGGTCGCGGTGTACGAGCCCAGCTTCGGGGAGTGCCCGGTGTGGACCACCCGCACGGGTCGCCGCTTCACAGGACCGGCAGCAGGGTTCGCAGCTCGTAAGGGGTCACGCTGCGGCGGTAGGAGTCCCACTCGTTCCTCTTGTTGCGCAGGAAGAAGTCGTACACGTGCTCGCCGAGGACCTCGGGGAGCAGCTCGGAGTTCTCCATCTCGGTGAGTGCCTCCCCCAGGTTCTGCGGGAGGTTGGCGTAGCCCGCGGCGCGGCGCTCGCGGTCGGTCAGCGACCACACGTCGTCCTCGGCGGGGGGCGGCAGCTCGTAGCCCTTCTCGACGCCCTTGAGCCCGGCGGCGAGGATGACGGCGAACGCCAGGTACGGGTTGGCGGCCGAGTCCGGGGTGCGGACCTCGACGCGGCGCGAGCTGGCCTTGCCCTTGGAGTACATGGGCACGCGGACCAGGGCGGAGCGGTTGGCGTGGCCCCAGCAGACGGCGGTCGGGGCCTCGCCGCCGACGATGAGCCGCTTGTAGGAGTTGACCCACTGGTTGGTGACGCCGGTGATCTCGCGGGCGTGCTTGAGCAGGCCCGCGACGAACGCCTTGCCGGTGTCGGAGAGCTGGTAGGGGTCCTCGGCGTCGTAGAACGCGTTGCGGTCGCCCTCGAACAGGCTCACGTGGGTGTGCATCCCGGAGCCGGGCTGCTCGGAGAACGGCTTGGGCATGAAGGAGGCGCGCACGCCCTGCGTGATCGCGACCTCCTTGATCAGGTACCGGAAGGTCATGATGTTGTCGGCCATGGTGAGGGCGTCGGCGTAGCGCAGGTCGATCTCCTGCTGGCCGGGCGCGCCCTCGTGGTGGCTGAACTCCACGGAGATGCCCATCGCCTCCAGCGCCTCGATGGCGTGGCGGCGGAAGTGGGTGGCGGTCTCGTGGCTGGTCTGGTCGAAGAAGCCGCCGTTGTCGGCCGGGACGGGTTCGAGGCCGTTGCCGTTGAGCTCCTTCAGCAGGAAGAACTCCATCTCCGGGTGCACGTAGCAGGTGAAGCCCTGCTCGCTGGCGCGCGCGAGGGTGCGGCGCAGCACGTGCCTCGGGTCGGCCCAGGAGGGGGCGCCGTCGGGCATGGAGATGTCGCAGAACATCCGCGCCGAGTAGTGGTTCTGGTCCGGGGTCTTCCAGGGCAGGACCTGGAAGGTGGCCGGGTCGGGGCGGGCGACCATGTCGGACTCGTAGACCCGCGCGAAGCCCTCGATGGCGGAGCCGTCGAAGCCGATGCCCTCGCTGAAGGCGCCCTCGAGCTCGGCCGGGGCCACCGCGACGGACTTGAGGAAGCCCAGGACGTCGGTGAACCAGAGCCGGACGAAGCGGATGTCGCGTTCCTCTAGCGTGCGGAGCACGAACTCCTGCTGGCGGTTCATGGGTCGCAGCCTAGGTAAAGCTCGTTGGCGGCGCGTTGCCGGATCGCCCTAACGCGGTTCGCCCTGGGCGGACGGGGCGGGGCGGGGAGGTGGGGGTCCCTGGGCCGAGCGGGTGACGGGGGCGGGGCCCGGCGGGTGATCGCGCTGGTCGGTTCGGTGGAGATCCGCTCTTCCGGGTGGGCCGAGACCCCGCAGCCGGGTGGCTGCGGGGTCTCGGCGGGGTTCGTCCGAACGCGCGGGGCGGTCAGCCCTCGCGCCACCCGTTGGTGATCGGGAGGCGGCGGTCGCGGCCGAACGCCTTGTTGCTGATCTTGGTGCCCGGCGGGTACTGCCTGCGCTTGTACTCGGCCCGGTCGACCATGCGCAGCACCCGGTCGACCAGCTCGGGGGCGAACCCGGAGTCGAGCAGGGCGCGGTAGCCCTTGTCGCCCTCGACGTAGTCGTCCAGCACCGAGTCGAGCAGCTCGTAGTCCGGCAGCGAGTCGGTGTCGACCTGGCCGGGGCGCAGCTCGGCCGACGGGGGCTTGCTGATCGAGTTCTCCGGGATGGGGGGCAGCTCGCCGCGCTTCTCGGCCTCGGCGTTGCGCCAGCGGGCGAGGTCCCACACCAGGGTCTTGAGGACGTCCTTGATGGGGGCGAAGCCGCCGACGGCGTCGCCGTAGATGGTCGAGTAGCCCACGGCGAGCTCGGTCTTGTTGCCGGTGGCCAGGACCAGGTGGCCGTGCTGGTTGGACAGGCCCATGAGCGTCATGCCGCGGCAGCGGGCCTGGACGTTCTCCTCGGCGAGGCCGGTGAGGCCCAGCTGGTCGACGAAGGCCGCCACCATCGTGGGGATCGGCTGCTCCGAGTAGTGCAGGCCGGTGCGCTGGGCCAGGTCCTCGGCGTCCGAGCGGGAGTGGTCGGACGAGTAGACCGAGGGCATGGAGACGCCGTGCACCGAGTCCGCGCCGAGGGCGTCGACGGCGAGCGAGGCGACGACGGCGGAGTCGATGCCGCCGGACAGGCCGAGCACGACGGAGCGGAAGCCGTTCTTGTGCACGTAGTCGCGCAGGCCGGTGACGAGGGCGTGCCACACCTCGGCCTCGTCGGGCAGCGGCTCGGCGGAGGCCGGGACGGGCAGCGGCTCGTAGCGCGGCAGCGGCTCGTCCGAGATCACCTTGCGGGTGACGTGGAAGCCCGCGACGTCACCCTCGGTGCGCGCGGCGCCGCCGGGCAGGTCCAGGTCGAGGACCACGAGGTGCTCGACGAACTGGGGGGCGCGGGTGAGCAGGGAGCCGTCGGCGCCGACCACCATCGTGTCGCCGTCGAAGACCAGCTCGTCCTGCCCGCCGACGAGGTTGACGTAGGCCAGCGGCGCGCCCGCCTCGGCGGCGCGGCGGGCCACCAGCGGCAGCCGGACGTCGTCCTTCTTGCGCTCGTACGGGGAGGCGTTGGGCGAGACGACCAGGTCGACCCCGGCCTGGCCGAGGGCGGCGACGGGGCCGCCGTCCTGCCAGAGGTCCTCGCAGATCACCAGGCCGACCTCGACGCCGTGCAGCCGCACGACCTCCAGCGCGTCGCCGCGCCGGAAGTAGCGGCGCTCGTCGAAGACGCCGTAGTTGGGCAGGTGGTGCTTGTGCTGGCGGGCGACCACCTGTCCGCCGTGCAGCACGGCGGCCGAGTTGCGCTTGCCCCGCTCGTCGCCGTCCAGGTAGCCGGCGAACACGGCGACGTCGCCGAGGCCCTCGCGGTCGAGGGTGGCGGCGAGGTCGGTCAGCGCGGCCTTGGAGGCCGAGGTGAACGACTCGCGCAGGACGAGGTCCTCCACCGGGTAGCCGGTGAGGACCATCTCGGGGAACACGACCAGGTGAGCGCCGGCCTCGACGGCCTTGCGGGTCCAGTCGACGACGAGGGCGGAGTTGCCCGCCAGGTCGCCGACGCAGGCGTTGACCTGGGCCAGTGCGAGTCGGAGCTGCGGCATGGGGACATCCTCTCCCACGGAGGGGGTCGGCGGCGCGCGTTGTGTCCGAGGCGTCACCACCCGCCGGGCGCACCTACCATCGGTGCGTGCGCCGTTCCTCTCCGCTGCTCCTGGTCCTGCTCGCGCTGACCGCCTGCACCTCGGTGGTCACCGGTGATCCGAGTCCGGGGGTGCGGCTGGAGAAGCGCGGCCCTGCGGGGGCGGTGCCGCAGGGGCTGGAGCGGTTCTACGGCCAGGAGATCGGCTGGGGCGGCTGCTCGGCGTACGCGGACAGCACGACCACGCGGGCGCTGTACCGGGACCGGCCGAGCCTGGAGTGCGCGCGGGTCGAGGTGCCGCTGGACTACGCGGCGCCCGAGGGGGGGACGATCCGGATCGGGGTGCTGCGCAGGCCCGCCACCGGTGACCGCATCGGGTCGCTGCTGCTCAACCCCGGCGGTCCCGGCGCGTCCGGCATGGAGGCGGCGGTGTCGCTGGTGCCGCAGGTGCTGACCTCGGAGATCGGCGCGCGCTTCGACCTGGTCGGGTTCGACCCGCGCGGGGTGGGGGCGAGCGAGCCGAGGGTGCGCTGCCTGAGCGACGCCGAGCGGGACGAGGAGCGGCTCGACGTGGACGTCGACGCCTCGCCCGAGGGGGTGGCGGAGACCGAGCGGGAGAACCAGGAGTACGCCCGCAAGTGCGCGGAGAGCACCAGCGCGGAGTTCCTGGCGAACCTGGGGACGCGCGACGTGGTGAAGGACCTGGACGTGCTGCGGTCCGCGCTGGGCGACGAGAAGCTGAGCTACGTCGGGTACTCGTACGGCACGCACATCGGCGCGGTGTACGCCGAGGCGTTCCCGGCGAACGTGCGGGCGATGGTGCTGGACGGGGCGGTCGACCCGGCGCAGGACGAGGGCGACTCGCTGGTGGCGCAGGGCGCCGGGTTCCAGCAGGCGTTCGAGGAGTTCGCGGCGTGGTGCGCGAAGCGGCCGGACTGCGCGCTGGGGACCGACCCGGCGAAGGCCGCCGAGGCGTTCCAGGGCCTGACCCGGCCGCTGGTCGAGAACCCGGTGGCCGTGCAGGGCCGGAAGCTGTCGTACAACGACTCGATCACCGGCGTGGTGCAGGCGCTGTACTCCTCGCAGCTGTGGGAGCCGCTGAACACCGGGCTGACCGAGCTGAGGGCGGGGCAGGGGCAGACGTTGCTGCTGCTCGCGGACACCTACTACGGGCGGGACGCGGACGGGAAGTACTCGGCGATCACGGACGCGTTCACCGCGATCCAGTGCGTCGACTCACCGCGCGACACCGACCGGGCCAAGCTCGCCGAGGTGGCGCGGCGGTACCGCGAGGCCGCGCCGTTCCTGGACGACGGCGCCCCGCCGGTGGGCGTGCTGGACGCGTGCGCGTTCTGGCCGGTGCCGGTGACGGCGGCGCCGACGCTGACCGCGAGGCCCGTCGGGCTGCCCCCGGTGCTGGTGATCTCCACGACCGGCGACCCGGCGACCCCGTACGACGCGGGGGTGAGCCTGGCACGGGCGCTGGGCGGCGCGCTGCTGACCTACGAGGGCGAGCAGCACACCGTGTACCTGCAGGGCGTGGAGTGCGTGGACGCGATCGGCACCGCCTACCTGGTCGGTCTGGCGACGCCGCAGGCGGGCGCGCGCTGCTAGCGGCGGCGCGCGCCGGTCCCGGCCCGCTCCCCTGGCTCGGGTCCTCGGCTCACGCCTTGGGCTCGGGCCGGACGAACGGGAACAGGACCGTCTGCCGGATGCTCGTCCCGGTGAGCATCATCAGCAGGCGGTCCACGCCGAGGCCGAGGCCGCCGGTGGGGGCCATGCCGTGCTCCAGCGCGGTCAGGAAGTCCTCGTCCAGCTCCATCGCCTCGACGTCGCCGCTGGCGGCCTTGAGCGACTGCGCCTCCAGCCTGCGGCGCTGCTCGACCGGGTCGGTCAGCTCGGAGTAGGCGGTGCCGACCTCCGCGCCGAACGCGACCAGGTCCCAGCGCTCGGCCAGCCGGGGGTCGGCGCGGTGCTCCCTGGTCAGCGGGGACACCGAGGTGGGGAAGTCGGTGTAGAAGGTCGGGGCGGTCGTGGCGGGCTCCACGAGGTGGTCGTAGGCGCGCAGCACCAGCGTCCCGTGGTCGGCCTCCAGGTCCTGCGGCAGCGGCACGCCCCCGGCGACCAGCGCGGCGCGCAGCTCCTCCAGCGGCAGGTCGGGGCCGACCTCGACGCCCAGCGCGGTGGACACGGCCTCGTGCACCGGGACCACCGGCCACCGGCCCGAGATGTCGACCTCCACGCCGTCGCGGACCGCGACCTGCCTGCCGTGCGCGGCCACCGCGGCGTGCTGCACCAGCTCCCGCACCAGGTCCAGCATCACCCGGTAGTCGGCGTACGCCTGGTACGCCTCCAGCATGGTGAACTCCGGGTTGTGGGTGGCGTCGGCGCCCTCGTTGCGGAAGTTCCGGTTCAGCTCGAACACCCGGTCCACGCCCGCCACGCACAGCCGCTTCAGGTACAGCTCGGGCGCGATCCGCAGGTACATGCGGGTGTCGTAGGCGTTGATGTGGGTGATGAACGGCCGCGCGTTGGCCCCGCCGTGCACGGTCTGGAGCATCGGGGTCTCGACCTCCAGGTAGCCCCGGTCGTGCAGGAAGTCCCGGACGGCGCGCACGACGGCGCTGCGGGTGCGCAGCATCGCGGCCGAGTCGGGGTTGACCGCCAGGTCCAGGTAGCGCTTGCGGACCCGCGCCTCCGGGTCGGCCAGGCCCGCGCGGCGGTCGGGCAGCGGGTGCAGGCACTTGGCGGTGATCGCCCAGTCGGCGACCAGCACGGACAGCTCGCCGCGCCGGGAGCGCACGACCTCGCCGCGCGCGCCGACGTGGTCGCCGAGGTCGACGCCGGACTTCCACAGGCGCAGGTCCTCGGTGGTGGCGGCGTCCAGCATGATCTGCACCTCGCCGGTCCAGTCGCGGACGCGGGCGAAGCACAGGCCGCCCAGCTCGCGCAGCGCCACGACCCGGCCGGTGATCGCGACGACCTGCCCGAACCGGGACCCGACCTCGGCGACCGGGCAGTCGCGGTCGTAGCCGACGGGGTACGGGTCGCGGCCCGCGGCGCGCAGCAGGTCGAGCTTGGCCATGCGGACCCTGACCTGCTCGGGGCGGCGGGCGCGGGCCGGTTCGGGGCGGGTGGCCTCGATCTCGCGGACGGCGTCGGCGAACCAGCGCCCGGACGTGGTGGCCCCGCCCAGGCCCCGGCGGCGGGACCCGCGCTTGAGCAGCGAGCGCAGGTTCGGCACGAAGCCCTCGGCGACGCCCGCCGCGATGCTCACCCTGGGCAGGCTCCGCACGCTCGAGTAGCAGAGGTAGCGGGGCTGCCAGTCGGGGCCGTACTTGGCGTTGGAGCGGTACAGGGACTCCAGCTGCAGGAAGCGGGAGGCCAGGCCGAGGACGCCGCGCCAGGCCCGCAGCACCGGTCCGGCGCCGAGCTTCTCGCCCTCCTCGAACACCGCGCGGAACATGGCGAAGTTCAGCGACACCCGCTGCACGCCCAGCCGTCCGGCGGCGGCGACCAGCTCGGCGACCATGAACTCGTTGAGCCCGTTCTCCGCGGTCCGGTCGCGCCGCATCAGGTCCAGGGACAGCCCGCGCCTGCCCCACGGCACGAACGAGAGCAGCCCGCGCAGCGCGCCGTCCGCGTCGTAGGCCTCGACCATCGCGCACCGGCCGTCGGCCTCGTCGCCGAGCCTGCCGAGCGCCATGGAGAAACCGCGCTCGGTCTGCGCGCCGCGCCACCGCTGGGCCAGGTCGAGCAGCCCGGCCATCTCGTCGGCGGGGATCTCGGCGTGCCTGCGCACCCGCGCGGTGTAGCCGGCGCGCTCGACCCGGCTGACCGCCTGCCTGACCGCGCGCCGCTCCGGTCCGGCGAGGCTGAACTCGCGCACGTCCAGCACGGCCTCGTCGCCGATCTCCAGCGCCTTGAGGCCCTCGGCCGCGTAGGCGCGGGCGCCGCGCTCGCTGGCCCCGAGGACGCCCGCGCGCCAGCCGTACCGGCGGGCCTCGTCGAGCCAGGCCCGCACCGCCTGCCGCCAGGAGTCCTCGTCGCCGACCGGGTCGCCGCTGGCCAGGGTGGTGCCCGCGAGCACCCGGTAGGTCAGCGCGGCGCGGCCGTCCGGGGAGAGCACGGCGCTCTTGTCGCGGCGGGTGGCGAAGTAGCCGAGCGAGTCCGGCTCGCCGTGGGCGGCCAGCAGGCGGCGCAGGGTGAGCTCCTCGTCGACGTTGATCCACCGGCTGGAGCGCTCGCCCCGGAAGAACAGGTACAGGGCGAAGATCGCGACGAGCGTGCCGGTGACGCCCAGCAGGACGCTCAGCCAGGCCGGTCCCTCGCCGGACAGGGCGCGGCGCAGCGGCACGACCTCGCCGGAGACCTGGTTGGCCGCCCAGACGAGCATCTCGCCCTGGTCGCGGAGGGTGCCGGGGAAGACCTCGGTGAGCAGGAACCCGGCGGTCGCGGCGGCGGCGAGGCCGACGGTGAACGCGGCCAGCGCCTTGCGCCAGGCGCCGGGGGCCAGCTCGGCGGGGAACGCCTCCCGGATCGCCAGCAGGAAGGCGATGATGACCAGGGCGGTCAGGACGCCGCCGCCCAGGAAGCCGAGCGCGCGCCGCCAGTCCACCTGCTCCCCCGACGCCAGCACGTCGGGGGCGACGGCGAGCAGGAGCAGCACGGTCAGGTCCCAGAGGAGGCCGAGCGCCTCGATGAGCAGCAGCGCCCACAGGGCGGCGCGCTTGCGGGCGCGCAGCGCCGCGCCGAGGACCACCAGGACCAGGACGATGAACAGGTTCGCCTCGACCGGCAGGCCGAGCGCGTAGCCGGAGAAGAAGATGACGTCGCCGAGGGGTGTGCCCTCGGCCCGCAGCAGCAGCACCAGGGAGGCCAGCGCGGAGACCTGCACGACCGTGGCGACGACTCCCGCCGCACGCCACTTCCACCCGGCAACCGCCACGTTCTTCCACTCCCCCGGAGATCTCGGCCACGTGCGAACCACGATCCACACACCGGCAGGCAGGCTGCACCTCCGCGCGCGGGGGTCCGGCCCGGTCGTCGTGCTCAGCTCGGGGCTGGGCGGGGCGTGGTTCGACTGGGACGCCACGGTAGCCCTGCTGGAGCCGCACGTCCGGGTCCTGGTCTTCGACCGGCCGGGGACGGGTGGGAGCGGTCCCGCGCTGCGGGCGCCGTCGGTGGCGCGGGAGGTGGGGGTGCTGGACGCGGTGGTGGGGGCTTCGGGGGTGGGGGCGGCCGGTTCGGGGGCTGGTCCGGTGGCTGCTCCGGGGGCGCGGGTGGTGCTGGTGGGGCACTCGATGGCGGCGCTGCACGTGGAGGCGTGGGCGCGGTTGCGGCCGGGGCGGGTGGCGGGGCTGGTGCTGGTGGACCCCGACCCGGTGGCGCCCGGCGGCGGGCGGCCGTTCGACCCGGCGTCGCTGGTGGCGGGGTGGGCGCTGCGGTCCGGGGCGCACCGGTTGTCGGGGCGGCGGTGGGGGGCGGTGCTGGGGTGGGGCGGGCCGCTGCTGCGCCGGGTGGCGATGGCGGTGACCACGTTCGGGCGACAGGACCGCGCCCCCGGAAGGCTGGTGCGGCGGGTGTACGGGCGGGCGCCGGTGGGTCTGGCGGTGCTGGCGGAGCTGGCGTCGTTCCCCGAGCAGGTGGCGCGGGTGCAGGAGCTGCGGGCGGGGACCGCGCTGCCGGACGTGCCGTTCGAGGTGCTGGCCCCGGCGGCGCGGCCGGAGCTGGCGGCGATCGCGGGGATGTCGGCGCGCGGGCGGCTGGTGGTGGTGCCGGGGAGCAGGCACATGGTGCACGTGGACCGGCCGGACGCGGTGGCGCTCGCGGTGCTGCGGGCGGCGGGGCTGCGGTGAGCCCGTCGGGCGGGTCGTCCGGACGGGTCGTCCGGGGTGCGTTCCGGGGCCGTCCGGCGCGGCGTTCGGGGGTTGCGCGAAGCGTGTGAGGCTACTCGCACGGGGTGACGCCGGGGTGGTGGCGGTGCGACCCTGGAGGGGTGCACCGTGCACCAAGGCCCGGAGACCCGCTGGAGCGGGCTTCGAGGGAAGGACGGTCGACGATGACCTCGAGCGCTGAGGTTCCCGCGCCCTACGGGACCGGGGCCGGTGGGCCCGCCGGTCCACCCGCCAAGCGGGTCCGCATCCACCACCTGCAGGAGTTGAAGGACCGCGGCGAGCCGTGGCCCATGCTCACCTCGTACGACATGTACACCGCCGAGCTGTTCGACGAGGCGGGCATCCCGGTCCTGCTGGTCGGGGACTCGGCGTCCAACAACGTCTACGGCTACGAGTCCTCCATCCCGGTGACCGTGGACGAGCTGCTGCCGCTCGTCCGGGGGGTCACCCGAGCGGTGAAGCGCTCACTCGTCGTGGCCGACCTGCCGTTCGGCTCCTACCAGGTGTCGGTGGAGCAGGCCGTGGCGACGGCGGTCCGGTTCATGAAGGAGGGCCGGGCGCACGCGGTGAAACTGGAGGGCGGGCGCGCGTTCGCGCCGCACATCCGGGCCATCGTGGACGCCGGCATCCCCGTCATGGCCCACATCGGGTTCACCCCCCAGCACGAGCACCAACTCGGCGGGTTCCGCGTGCAGGGCCGCAACGAGGCCTTCGACGCCGTCGTCGCCGACGCCCACGCCGTGCAGCAGGCCGGGGCGTTCTCCGTGGTGCTGGAGATGGTCACCTCCGAGGTCGCCAAGAAGATCACCCACGAACTGCGCATCCCCACCGTCGGCATCGGCGCCGGACCCGACACCGACGCCCAGGTGCTGGTGTGGCAGGACATGATGGGCCTGCGCCGCGGCAAGGGACCCCGGTTCGTCAAGCGCTACGCCGACCTCGCCGGAATCATGGGCGACGCCGCCCGCGAGTACGCCGCCGAAGTGCGCGGACACCGGTTCCCCGGACCCGAGCACTCGTTCCACTGAGGACTTGAGCGACTGAGCACGTGAACGACTGACGACCGGTGGCCGCCCGCTCCCCCTCGGGGTGGGCGGCCACCGGCGTTCCACGGGGTCGGGCCCCCTGACTACGACCAGCAGGAGCACGCGTGTTCGTCAGCCGGGCCTACGTGCCGGAGTCCCTGCGCCCCGACGACCTCGGGGAGTGGCCGCACACGATCCCGGCGGTCGCGGAGGTCGTCGAGCGCGGGCTGGAGTTCACCAGTCCCGTGACGTTCCTGGTGGGGGACAACGGGTCCGGGAAGTCGACGTTGGTCGAGGCCATCGCCGAGGGGTTCGGGTTGGACGCGCGCGGTGGGCGGGCGGCCCGGAAGTTCCACGACCCCGACGCGGTCAAGACCGACCTGGGCCAGGTGCTGCGCCTGGAGACCACCGCGAGGGGCGCCCGGATGCTGGCCGGACCGAGGCTGCGCAAGAAGGGGTTCTTCCTGCGCGCGGAGACCGCGTTCAGCATGACCGAGAACCTCGGCGGCGTCCCCGGTCACTGGGACGAGGACACCGCCGAGATGAGCCACGGCGAGGGGTTCCTGGCCGTCTTCCGGTCGATGTTCCGCGATCCCGGCTTCTACGTGATGGACGAGCCGGAGTCGGCGCTGTCGTTCACCGCCTGCCTGCAACTGGTCGCGCTGATGCACGACCTCGGCGAGTCCGGGGCGCAGGTGGTCTGCGCGACGCACTCGCCGATCCTGGCGGCGACGCCGGGCGCGGACATCATCGAGGTCGGGGAGCACGGGCTGCGGCGGGCGCGGTGGGCCGACCTGGAACTGGTCACGAGCTGGCGGCGGTACCTCGAGCACCCCGACGCCTACCTGCGGCACCTCGTCGGGGAGTGACGACCGGTGGCCGCCATCCGAGGGGAGGCGGCCACCGGGGGTTCTCAGCTGTGAAAGGTGCTGTTCTGGACCAGGCGCAGCTCGCCGAGGGAGGCCGCCCCGGAGAAGACCCGGACGTCGTCCAGGTCGCCCTTCCAGCCCTCCCCCGCGATCAGCGAGGCAGCCGTGGTCGCGGTGGGCGTCCACGGGGCGCTGTTCTGCTTGACGCCGTCCACGTACAGGGTGACCGTGCCGGTCTTGTGGTCGTGGACCGCAGCCAGGAACGCCCACCTGTTCGCGCTGGTCGGGTTGAAGGCGGTGGCCGTGCCTCCCGTGCCGGTGGCGAACCACTTCCTGCTGGACGCCTGGTAGCCCAGGGACGCCAACGGGGCGCTCGGGTCGCCGAGCACGACGACCGCGCGGTCGGCGGTCAGGTCGGACGGGCGCGCCCAGGCCGTGACCGTGAACGGCTGATCGGCGCGCGGGCCGGTCGTGGGGGCGGTGATGGCGGCCATGCCGTCGAGGCTCAGGAAGCGCTTGGTGTCGGTCCTGCCGGGGACCCTGGTGGCACCGGCAGGCAGGGTGGTGGTCGTCCCGGTGATCGAGTCGGCGGTGGTGGCGCCCTCGGTCTCGTTGAAGCCGTAGCGGTGCAGCTCGGTCAGCGGGAACTCGGGCACCTGGGGCTGCGGCGGGGTGACGTCGAACCGGTAGCTGGTGATCGGGGAGACGTTGCCCGCGCGGTCCTCCGCCTGCACGACCAGCAGGTTGGCGCCGACCCGCATCGGGAGGGTGGTCAGGGTCGCCGTGCCGTCCTGGGCGGCGGGGACGGTGTGGATCGGATCGGAGCCGAAGCCCCACGCGTACGCCACCGGCAGTTCGGGGCCTCCCGGTCGGAAGGTGAACGTGCCCGGCACGTCCGGGCCGCCGTGGTCGCCGGTCTCCGGGTAGTCGGTGGACGACACCAGCGGGGCGTCCGGCTTGACGCTGTCCACCTCGAGCTCGCAGGGCGAGGACCACTCGCCGCCCGTCGTGCGGACCCGCCAGGTGTAGAAGCCGCCGTGGGACAGCAAGCCCTGGGGGACGCGGAGGTACGAGTACCAGCCCGCAGGGACGGAGTGCTCGGTGAGCACAGCGGGTTCCCCGGTCGGGGCGTCAGCCGTGCCCGCGTGGAGGGCGTACTCGAAGGTGGTCACCCCTTCCCCGTGGGCTTTGGCGCGCAAGACGGGGGTCTGGGTGGAGACGACGGACCGGTCCGGGCCCGCGGTGCACGGGAGCGTCAGGTTCAAGTCCGGGCTCAACCCCGCGATGGCCAGGTCGGTCGGCGCGGTGGTGGCGTGGGCGGGTGCGGCTGTCGCCAGCAGGGTCAGCGCGGTGATCAGGGCGGCCAGGGATCTGGGCGCGGTGGTGCTACGGCCGCTGGTGCGCGGTCGCATGGGCGTTCCCCCTTGTGAATTTTGCTCATCTTTCACGCTAGATCCACAGCGCTCATCCGATGAACGGCTGACCGGCGCAATCCCACAGGGCACAGTGGGGGCATGTACCCCGAGATCGAGCCCCACGAGCAGGGCCTGCTGGACGTCGGCGACGGGAACCTCGTGCACTGGGAGGTGAGCGGCAACCCGGACGGCAAGCCCGTCGTGTTCCTGCACGGTGGGCCGGGTGGCGGGTGCTCGCCCGCGCACCGGCGGCTGTTCGACCCCGCCGCCTACCGGATCGTGCTGTTCGACCAGCGCGGGTGCGGGCGGTCGACCCCGCACGCCAGCGAGGACCCCGACCTGTCCGCCAACACGACCTGGCACCTCGTCTCCGACATGGAGAAGCTCCGCGAGCACCTGGGGATCGAGCGGTGGCAGGTGTTCGGGGGCTCCTGGGGGAGCACGCTCTCGCTCGCCTACGCGCAGACCCACCCCGAGCGGGTCACCGAGCTGGTGCTGCGCGGGATCTTCACGGTCCGCGAGAAGGAGCTGGACTGGTACTACGGCGGCGGCGCCGGGATGCTGTTCCCCGAGCTGTGGGAGCAGGTCGCGCGCTGGGCCCCGGACGGGGACGTCATCGGCGCGTACTCGCGGCTGCTGAACGACCCCGACCCCGCCGTGCACGAGGCCCCGGCGATCGCGTGGAGCGTGTGGGAGGGGTCCACGGTCACGCTGCTGGAGCGCGCCGACCTGACCGCCTCGTTCGCCGAGCCCCGGTTCGCGCTCGCGTTCGCCCGCATCGAGAACCACTACTTCGCGCACAACGCCTGGCTGGAGGAGGGGCAGCTCATCCGGGACGCGCACAAGCTCTCCGGCATCCCCGGCGTGATCGTGCAGGGCCGCTACGACATGGCCACCCCGCCGGTCACCGCCTGGGAGCTGCACAAGGCCTGGCCCGGTTCGGAGCTGGTGATGGTCGGGGACGCGGGGCACGCGTTCGACGAGCCCGGCATCCTCAAGGCGCTCGTCGCGGCCACGGACCGGTTCCGGCCCTAGCGGCTCAGCGGTCCAGCACCGGGGCCAGGGCCGCCTCCAGGGGCGCCCTGGCCTCGGCCAGCGCGGGGCCGTACCAGGTCAGGTGGCGGCCGGACACGAACACCGGGACCAGGTCGGGGAACGCCTCCGGCCCGTCGGCCGCGGTGAACTCGTACGGCTCGTCGGGCAGCACGACCACCCGCGCGCCGCACTCCCGCAGCTCCGCCAGCGGCGGGCGGGGGTAGCGGTCGGGGTGGGAGGCGTAGGCGTTCGCCACGCCGAGGCGCGCCAGGACGTCACCCGCGAAGGTGTCCCGGCCCAGCACCACCCACGGCTTGCGCCACACCGGCACCACCGCCGTCACCCCGGCGGGTTCGGCGCGCGACCACAGCTCCTCGGCGCGCACCAGCCACCCCGGCTCCGCCGCCCACACCACCGCGAACAGCCTGCGCAGCGACGCCAGCGCGGCGGGCACGGTCGCCGGGGCCCCGGTCACCCACACCGGCACCCCCGCGGCGCGCAGCGCGGCCACGTCCTCCGGCCGGTTCTCCTCGCTGTTGGCCAGCACCAGGTCCGGGCGCAGCGCCAGCACCCGGTCCACGTCCGGGTACTTCGAGCCGCCTACGCGGGGCACGTCCAGGCCGGGCGGGTGGGTGCAGTAGTCGGTGGCGCCGACCAGCGCGGCCGGGTCGACGGCCTCGGTGAGCGACGGGACCAGGCTGACCACCCGCTCGGGCGGGCGGGGCAGCGGGACCGGCTCGCCGAGGTCGTCGACGGGCATCAGATGTCGGTGATCCGCAGGCCCGCGTGGGCCTTGTAGCGGCGGTTGACCGCGATCAGGTTCGCGGTGAGCGCCTCCACCTGGTGGGCGTTGCGCAGCCTGCCGCCGTACACGCCCCGGAAGCCGGGGACGGCGTCGGCGAGCGCGCGCACCAGGTCGGTGGCCTCGCGGTCGTCGCCGAGCACGAGCACGTCGCACGCCACCTCGGCGAGCGAGAGGTCGGCCAGCTTCACGGCGGACACGTGGTGGAACGCGGCGGTGACCCGCGAGTCCGGCAGCAGCGCCTCGGCCTGCTGCGCGGCGGAGCCCTCGGCGACCGGCAGGGCGAACGGGCCCTGCTTGTCGAAGCCGAGCGGGTTCACGCAGTCCACGACCACCTTGCCCGCGAGCGCCTCGCGCAGCCCGGACAGCAGGTCGGCGTGCCCGTCCCACGGGACCGCGACGAGCACCACGTCCGCCTGCCGCGCGCACGCCTCGTTGTCCGCGCCGCTGACGCCCTCGGCGCCGGTCTCCGCGCGGATCGCCGAGGCGGCTTCCTCGGCCCGCTCGGCGGAGCGGGACCCGATCACGACCTTGAGGCCGGCCTTGGCCCAGCGCAGGGCGAGGCCCTTGCCCTGGGCGCCGGTACCACCGAGCACGCCTACCGTGAGGCCTTCGACACCAGTCACCGGATCATCACATCACAGGTGGGGGGTGGAGGGGTGGACGAGCGCGACGGCGGTGCGGTCGCGCGGGGCGGCGGGCGCCGCGCTAGCCGTTCTTCCACTCGTCCTCGGCCTCGTCGGCCGCGTCGGCGTTCTCCGTGCGCTGCCTGGCGATCTCCAGCGCGCGGTCCGCGGTCGCCCGGTCCGGGTACGGGCCCATGCGGTCCGCGCCCCGGCAGCCGAGGCCCTGCTCGGACGTGCGGTGGGTCAGGCAGTAGTACCAGCCATCAGGGTCAGCCATGCCTTCAAGATCCCACGACGGCCACCGCCGCGCAGATCACCGGCTGACGCGACCGGTGGGGCGCGGCCTGCGGGAGGTCACCGGCCCGGCGTCATCGGCCCGGCGTCATCGGCGGGCCGTCACCAGAAGCGCTTCTTCTTCTTGCGCCCCGGCTCCTCCGGCTGCGGGTGGCCCTGCCCCGGCGCGTGCTGCGGGTGGGGCTGGGCGTAACCGCCCTGCCGGGGCGCCGGGTGGTAGCCGCTGGCCTGCTCCTGCGCCGGGAACCCGCCGGAGCGCGGGCCCACCTGGTTCTGCACCGGGAACCGGTCCGACCTCGGCCCGGTGCGGTCCTGCTGGTCCCGGAAGTCCTGCACCGGCAGCGCCCCCTGGTGCGGGCCGCCGTGGTCCTGGTGCGGCTGCGGGAACCCGCGCGGCGGGGTGGTCTGGTCGGCGACCTCGCGGACCACCGGGTCCAGGCAGGAGACCAGCACGACGTGGTTCTCCGGGTGCTCGATCGGCCTGCCGCCGCGCTCCCGGTAGACCAGCTCGCCCTCCGAGTCGATCTCCATGATCGCGCCGACCTCGGTCAGCTGGTCCTCGTCCAGGTCGACCAGCCGCTCGCGCCGGGACGGCACCACCCGGTACTCCGGCCACCGCAGGTGCCCGTGGGTGCGGTGCAGCTCGGCCAGCAGGTGCGTCATCTGCTGCTGCCACGGCAGCGGCATGGCCTCCATCAGCGACCTGGGGAGCACCGCGTACCCCGCGTCGACCGTGCCGGGCGGGCGCGAGCTCAGGTAGTCCCGCACGGGGTTGCTGGACGCGGGCGGACCGCCTCGGCGCTGGACTGGTTCGGGGGTGAACACGGTGCCTCCCTCAGCACGACGCGGTCGGGTGGGGCGGACGGTCGGGGCGGACGGGCGGGGCGGACGGGCGGTCGGGTGGCGCGGGGACGGCCGGACCGCCCCCGCGCGCCCCGCTCAGACGCCGGGCCGGACGGCCAGCGGCATCAGCTCGTAGTAGTCCCGGTTCAGCTTGCTGATCTTCACCACGTCGCCGGTCTGCGGCGCGTGGATGTACTCCTCGTTGCCCAGGTACATGCCGACGTGGTGCACCGAGACCGGGTCGGACGGGTCGCTGGCCCAGAAGATCAGGTCACCGGCCTTGGCGTCCGCGATCGGCAGGTGCGCGCCGCCGCGCATGTACTGGTCGTTGGCCACGCGCGGGATGGTGACGCCCACGCTGCCGAACGCCTTGACCAGGATGCCGGAGCAGTCCCAGGCGTCCGGGCCGTTGCCGCCCCACAGGTAGGGCTCGCCGAGCTGCTGCTTGGTGAACTCGATCGCGCCACCGGCGGCGCCGGACGCCAGCAGCGCCTTGCCCTCGCCCGTGCCGCAGCCCGCCGGGTCGGGCACGTTGCCCAGCTCGCCGATCAGGAAGGCCGCCATGGCCTCCCAGTTGTGGTAGCGGTCCGGGTAGGCCGAGCGCTCGACCCGCTGGGCGGAGTCGCCGGGGCGGCGCTCCTCCCACTCGGGCACGTTGAGCAGCACGTCGTAGAACTTGTTGACCGCGTAGACCGGGTCCGTCACCTGGGCGGGCGTGCCCCAGCCCATGGAGGGGCGCATCTGGAAGATGCCCAGCGAGTCCCGGTCGCCGTAGTCCAGGCTGCGCAGGCCGGACTCGGTCATGCCCGCCTGGATGGCGACCTGCCAGGCGAGCGCGGGGAGCTTGCGCTCCTGGCCGATGGAGATGATCTTGGCGACGGTGGCGCGCTGCTCGTCGTTCAGCCTGCTGGCGTCGTACTCGCCCTTGCCCGCGCCGTCGGCGGCGTTCCAGGGTCCGATGGCGGCGTTGCAGCTGGAGGCGGCGCGGAGGATGCGGCCGTTCTCGTCGACGGCCGGTGTGGAGTCGTTGATGATCTGCGAAACACCGTTGAACGTCGCGAAGGCGACCACGACGACCGCGACCACGGTCGTCACCGCGACCTTGAGCATCTCACCCCACCTTGTCGTACTTGTGCACTCGCCAGCCAGCGGGATCGGGGAACTTGACCACAGTGATCACCATCTTCCCGGTTTCCACCTCCGCCTCGAACTCCGCGGACGCGCTGCCTGCGGAGATCCGCTTCACCTCGCCCTTGATCACGACCGGCACCAGGGCGGGGTCGACCGACCTCAGGTTGGGCAGCAGCTCCTCGGAGGTGAACGGCTCCAACCCCTTGAGCCACTTCTCGTTCGTCGTGCCCGCCGGGTGGTCGGCCCACTTGTCGAGCCAGGACTCGACGACCAGCTGCGCCTCGGCGGGCACCACCACGTCGCTGCCGGTCGTCGTGGGCGACGGCCGGGTGGGCGCGGGCTCCTTGGTCTGCGGCGGGGCCGTGGTGGAGGTGGGCAGCACGCCGATCTGGGTGCCCTGGCCGGGCTGCCCGCCCACCGAGGTGCTCAGCGGCGGGGCGTCACCGCCCTGGCGGGCCTGCGCGCCCCGCTCGGTGAGCTGGGGCACCAGCACGCTGGCCGCGACCACCAGCGCGGCGAAGCCGACGACGGTCATGGCGAGGTGGTTGGGCGAGCGCAGCGGCCAGCCCCAGAGCCTGCGGTAGACCGCGGCGCGCCCGCGGTTCGTCCTGATCGGCATCAGCCATCCCTGACTTCCAGGCCGCGCGACGGCCGGTAGATCACGTGCACCTGCCTGCCCGCGACGACCTCGGTCTCGGCCGCGCGCGGGTTGCTGATCGGGCCGGGGTCCAGGCGCGTGGCGTAGGTGGTCGACCGGGACGGCACGAGCACCGCGTCGTCGACCCGGTCCCAGCCCCGGTCGGCGACCGGCGGGGTGTCCACGACCCGCGACGCGCGCCCGACGGGCAGCGCGGCCTGACCGCCGCCCGAGGGCAGCGCGGGCTGGGCGCGGGAGGGCAGCTCGTTCTGGCCGCTGTAGCCCGAGGAGCCGTACCCGCCGGAGCCGTGACCGCCCGAGCCGTCGCGGTCGAGCCGCTGGGCGGTGGCGCTGACCACGGCCGGGTTGGCCGCCTCGGGGCGCACCCGCTGGGCGCCGCGCCGCGGGACCTCGGGACCGTCGTCGTCGCCGTCCCTGACGTGCTCCCAGAACTCCTCCTGGGGCGTCGGGCCGGTGTCCTTGCGCTTGCCGAGCCGGGAGAACACGCCGCCCTTCATCGGCAGCGCGCTGCCCGCCGTGCCCACCGACATCTCGACCATCTGCCACATGCGGCCCAGCGGTTTGCCGATCATGAAGCAGACCACGGTGAGCATCAGGCCGAGCATGGTGCGGGTCAGCAGCGACAGCCCGGAGGCGTTGAAGATCGCCTGGAGCAGCAGGGCGTGGGTGCCCGCCAGCACCGCCAGGATCAGCACGTTGAACACGGTCACGGCGGCGGCGCGGGCGACCTTGCGCAGCAGCTCGTGGTGCAGCAGCGCGACCAGGCCGATCAGCGGACCGGCGAGGGTGAGGATGCGCAGCAGCAGCTGGGCCAGCAGCACCGCGGCCTTCGCGAACAGCTGGAACAGCGAGAACGCGACCGCCTGGAGCAGCGACAGGAACCCCGCCCCGGTGCGACCGCCGTCCGCGCCGGAGAAGTAGCCCTGGGTCGGGCCGAGCTCGGTGTAGACCGCCTTGAAGTCGTTCTTCTTGGCGTCGAGCGCGGCCTGGTCGCCGTCCTTCTGCTCGGCCATCTCGTCCAGGTTCCACGCCTGGGCGGCCAGCAGCCTGGGTCCGAACTCGGCGGCCTGCGGCGCGTCGGGCGTGCCGAACTCGCCGCGCAGCCAGGTCTGGTAGACCACCGCGTCGTGCAGCCGGGACGGCAGGACGTGCAGCGCGTCGTCCTTCTCCGGGGCCTCCAGGAAGCCCGCTTGGATCTCGGAGGTCTTGGTGACGAGCGTGCCGTCGAGGAACGTGTAGAACTGCGGCAGCGCCAGTGTCGACGTGGCCAGCCACATGGCGGCCAGCGCCCAGAGCCCGCGCTTGGAGATCGCGGCGAGGTCGCCCTGCCAGATCTGCCGGAACATCAGCACCGCGAGGACCAGCGCGACCAGGCCGAACCAGCGCAGGTAGACGTTGTCGTAGACGCGCTGCACGCCCGCCTCGACCGCCTCGTCCAGCGGCACCAGCAGGCCCCGGCCCATCACCGTGTAGTGCAGCGCGTTGGTGGCGCCCACGATGTTCTTGCCGATGTTGAACAGCTCGTTGCCCATCCAGGTGTCGATCACCGCGCCGGAGTCGGGCACCACCGTGCAGTTGGTCTGGTAGGTGTGCCAGACCATGCCCGCGTAGCTGTACCGGTCGTACGGCGTGTCGGGCAGGCCGTTGCCGAGCGGCGGGTCGATCGCGCCGACCATGCCGGAGCCGGGCCGCTCCGGGTTGGGCGCCTCACCGCAGTTCGCCGCGCTCGCGGCGGGCGCGCCGATCACGACCTGCAGGCCGACCAGCGCGACCACCACCGCCATGGCGCGCCAGCGGCCCCGAGCGGCCGGTCCTGAGGTGCGCGCGTTCCGCCGCCAAGCCCACAGCGCGACGGACAGCGCGGCCACGAGCGAGAGCAGCGTCATGCCGCACCTTCCCGACCGCCTCGGCGGTTTCCTCCCTCACCGTGGGCGGAGTCGACCAGGTCGTCGGCGAGCCCGACCTCCAGGTCGGCCGCCAACTCGTCGTCGTAGTCCTCGTCGGAGTAGGCGCTGTCGGGGTACCCGTCGCCGACGGCGAGCGGGTCCTGGGCCGGGAGCACCGCCTGCGCCTCGGCCGCGGCGGCGCTCTCGCGCAGCGCGTCCGGCGTGGTGTCCAGGGACTGGCGCAGGTGCTCCAGGTGCGGACCGGAGAAGTCGATCTTGATCCGCTCCACGCCGCCCGCGCCGTCCGCGAAGATGAACTGGCGCGGCGCCCGGTCCCGCTCGGTGGCGTTGCGCGCCCCGCCCGGCCTGCGGCCCAGGCTCGCCACGACCTGCTCGTAGCCCACGCCCACCGGCACCTTGAGCAGCCGCAGCGCGTCCGCCTGCGCCTGGTCGTCGTCCAGCCGCCCGACGAACACCGAGTCCAGCAGGGCCACGAAGCCCTGGATCTTGAGGAAGTCGGCCGGGATCTGGCTGGACAGCAGCACGCGCACGTTCCACTTGCGCGAGTCGCGGGCGAACCGGTTCATCAGCACCCGGCCGGTCGGCACCTCGGACAGGAAGAACGCCTCGTCGATCCAGACGCCCTTGCGCAGGTCCTTGGGCCGCTCGTAGATGGAGCGCTGGGTGAGCCAGGCGGCCAGGTTCAGCATCTCCACGCCGAGCGCCTCGGCGTCGGTCCAGTGCTCGCGGCCGACGCCGTCCTTCGGCAGGTTCAGCCCCGCCATGGTGAGCACGGTCAGCCGGTCGTCGCGCTGGTCGCGGTACGGGTCGTCGTCGTCCTCGGGGATGAGCAGCGACATGCGCTCGCGCAGCTCGTCCAGGAAGTCCGCGACCACCACGGCGTGCTCGTGGTGCTCGGAGGCGTCGCGGCGCAGCGCCTCGAACACCTGGCCGGGGTGCGCGTCGGGGCGACCGCCGACGGTGCGGACCGCGCGCAGCAGCACGATCCTGGTCTGCGGCAGCCGGGCCACCTCGTAGGGCAGCAGGCCGCTCAGCGCGTCCAGCACCAGGCGGCGGCGGGTGGCCGCGGCCAGCGCGCGCTCGCGCCGCCACGCCCGCTCCGGGTCGTCCTCGTCCATGAAGTGCTCGAGCTGCGGCTCCGCGACCACCCGGTAGGGGTTGAGGATGCCGGGCTGGGCGTTGAGGAGGTTGATCGGACGGGCGTAGGGGCGCAGCTCGGGCAGCTCGCACAGCGCGGCCAGCGGGCCGGACGGGTCGAGCAGCGTCCAGTGCGCGCCGGAGCGCAGCGTCTTGTAGACGATGCCGCCGCCGAGGAACGACTTGCCCGCGCCGAGGCCCGCGACCAGCGCGCTCAGGCCGGACGAGTCGCGCAGCTCCTGCGCCATCCACGGGTCCCACGCCACCGGGCGGCGGGTCGCGGTGACCGTCTCGCCCAGCAGGATGCCGCGCCGGTCGCCGACCTCGGCGGTGGCCGTCGGCACCGAGGACGCCGCCCACAGCACCGAGCCGCGCCGCAGGTACGCCGAGGACGACAGCGCCTCGCCGGGGATGAACTCCCTGGCCAGCGCGTACTGCGCCTCGGGGTGCTCGATGGCGACCTTGGGCTTGTACAGGTCGAGCAGGGCCTGGGCCAGGCGCAGCGCCTCGCGCTCGTTCGGCCCGGACACCGCCAGGCGCCACCACGAGCGCACGCGGGTGCCCAGCGAGGTGAAGCCCGACGTCATCTCGTCGTCGATCTCCAGCACCCGGCCCGCCTGGCGGGACAGCGACTGGGGCGGCTCCAGCTCGTGCTCGTCGGTGTAGTGCCGCACCTGCGAGCGGACCTTGTTCATCTGCCGCTGCAGCTCGCCCGCGACCTCCTCGGGGCGGCGCACGTAGATCCGGGCCGACCACTCCACGGAGGCGGGCAGCCGGTCGGCGCGCTGCACCCACGGGTCGTCGATCTCGGGGATCTGCAGGCCGTGCATCAGGCCGACGGTGAGCACGGCGACGTTGCGCCGGATGCCCGCGTTGGAGCCGGTGCGCCCGCGCACGGTGACCGTGGGCGAGTAGGGCTCCTGGTGGAAGTCGGCGGCGTCGGTGAAGCTGGCCAGGTCCTCCGGCTCCCACGGCGCGCCCGGCACCGCGGGCAGGTTGCGCGGGGCGGGCAGGCCCAGCGAGCAGGACCGGTGCATCAGCCAGGACATCTCCTCGGCGGTGACCGGGCGGCCCTCGAGGCCGGCGGAGCCGATGACCTGGTCGAGGTGGTCGACCTCGGACTCGATGGCGACCAGCTCGGCGTCCACCGCGTCCGGGAAGACCCGGCGCAGCACGGGGGCGGCGCGCTCGACGGCGCGGTCCATCATGTTGCGGGTCTGGACCTGGACGCCGAGGTACACCTCCTTCTCCGCCATGGAGCGGCCCATCAGCTGCTGCTGCTCGCCGACCATGTAGTCGTCGAAGCTGAGCGCGCCGGGGGTGTCCGGGAGCCGCCGAACGGCGTTGTGGACGTGCGCCTCGGCCCACATCCTGATGGGGTAGGGGCGGGTCGTCACGCGCAGGTGCATCCAGCGGCCCTGCAGCTCGGCGTACTGCCCGGCGATCGCGGCGATGAGGTCCTGGCGCTGCGAGTCGGAGCGGAACGACCAGCGCTGCGGCGCGAGCTTGTACCAGGCGTACACCTCCTGGCCGGTGCGCAGCAGGTGCCCGTCGATCGTCCGGGCGGCGATGGACGGGGTGTAGCTGGGGATCACCTGCTCGCCGGTCAGGCGGCGCGCGCGCTTGCCGCTGGACGACTGGCCGCGGGTGTCGCCCGGCGCGGCGTGCTGGGCGACGTGCGGCGCGTTGCGGCGGTCCCGGTCACGCCGGCGTCCGAACACCGCGAACCTCCTTCTTACGGCGTTGCTGGCGGCGGTCCTGCTGCTGGCGGCGCTTCTGCTGCTCCTGGGCGCGGCGGCGCTGCTCGCGCTCGGCGCGCTTGACGCCCTTCGGGCGCTTGCGCGGTCGCTCGCGGGACACCCTGAGGCGGGCGGCGCTGGCCGCGCCGCCCGCCCCGGAGGTCCGCTCGCGGGGCGCGGTCAGCTCCCGGCTCAGCATGGTCATCGCGGCCGACAGCGGGCGCTCGTGGTTGATCCGCGAGGTGATGAACCTCGTGATGAGCACGGTGCCGATCAGCGCCCACGCCGTGCTGAAGAACCCGAAGCCGATGCCGACCTGCCGCTCGACGGTCAGCACCAGCAGGAAGACCGCGATCCCGACGCCCCAGGCCACGTAGCGCGCGCGCCACGGGAAGGTCGCCTTGGGCGGGCCGAGCCAGACGGCGTCGACCCGGTAGACCTCGTCGTCAGTGCGTACCCGCACCTGGTCACCCGCCGGTGAACAGGCCGGCGATCCACGAGCCGATGTCGGCGCCCGCGTTCGTCGTCACGGCCAGTCCGATTATGGCCAGCGCGATGATCACCCCGCCGAGCCTCCGCATGACCCCGGCGTTGTCGCCCTTGCCGCCGCCGAGCCACAGCAGCAGGACGGCGACGGTGAGCAGGAGGAGGGGCACGAGGTTGTCGAGAATCCACTGCCGCACGCCTGTCGTGCCCAGCGAGGGGGCTTGCTGCGCGAGTGTTACCAGGGACATGGCGGTCATCTCGTACTCCTGTAGTACGCAGGACTCCACCCGGCGGACCGAGGGGGGTGCGCCGGGGTCGTGCGCTGTCGAGTAGAACACGTCTCGGTCACGAGGCGCACCGGCGTGCTGGCGCTCCGTCGATGATCAAGGCCCGTTCCCTCCGACGTAGATTACGTCTAATCTGACTCACAGCCATAATGGGTCCGAGTCGAGCGGCGGAGAACCGGCTAGCCCGGATTCTCCCGATTGCCGGGACAGTTCACCCGGATGCAGGCACGCAGGTGACGCAACGTGCGCACCGGCGAGGGCTCTTTGGGCTGCTGTTGACGTCGAGTGACCCGTTCGGCAGGGCACGCGCCCCCTGAACGGCCGTGTGGCCCGGATTACCTCGCCGAGGAGGCTCGCAGATGGCCAAGCCGCCCGAAGCCGTGCCCGAGACAGCCGGAAGCGTCGTGGAGATCACCACCGAGGCCGCCGAGGCGATCGCGGTCGGCGTGAACGAGATCACGGTGGGGGCGGGCGCGGCAGCGGCCGGGCAGGCCGCCGAACGGGCGAGCGGCAGAACGGCCGCGGACGAGGTCGAGCGGGAGATCGAGCGCGTCGTCGAGCAGGCCGCCGAGCAGGTGGTCGGGCCGAGCGGGCCGGGGCGGCGGGTGCAGCGGACGGTGAACTTCGACCGGGACGTGCTGGAGCGGGCGCGGGCGGCGGCGACGTACCTGGCGGCGCGGGAACCGGGGTCGGGGGTGCGGAGCCTGGCGGACATCGTGAACCCGGCGGTGGCGGCGTACGTGGCGGAGCTGGAGCGGCGGTACAACGAGGGCGCGGGGTTCCGGCGGGTGTACCGGATGCCGCCGGGGCGGCCTTCGCGGAAGCCTTGAGGAGGCGGGCGTGGGGGGCGGGCGTGGGGGCGGCGGGGGTGGAGGCTGTGGTGGGGCGGGGTTCAGAAACCCTGGCGGGGGCAGCAGGTTCGGCAGAGCCCTGACGAGGGCAGTGGGTTCACCAGTCCCCTGGCAGGAACAGCGAATTCTTGAGGGTCGTGGCGCTCGGCAGGCAGAGCGGTTGCGACTCGTGGGCGGCTCGGTTGTGGCCGTGGCGGCTTTTTACGAGCAGCGGTGCGGGTGTGCGGTGGCGTCGCGTTTGCTGTGCTCCTCGTCCCTGTTCGGGACGAGACAGCGCCTTTCCGGCCCCTGGGGGCCGGAAAGGCGCGGAAGAGCCGGCTTGTAAGCCGGATCCTGTCCACGGGCGCCTCTCGGCGCACCGCTGGGCGGTCATCCATCTAGGCCCGACGTCGCCGCCGGGCTCGTGCGGCCTACCCGCAGGCTCGGGCGGGCAGCCCTCGAACGCCTGCGCAGGCGCCCCCTGGGGGACGCCCTCTTGGCCTTGCTCCGGGTGGGGTTTGCCTAGCCGCCCCCGTCACCGGGGGCGCTGGTGGTCTCTTACACCACCGTTTCACCCTTACCGCCGGCGCGAGCGCCGGTGGCGGTCTGTTCTCTGTGGCACTGTCCCGAAGGTCGCCCCTGGTTGCCGTTAGCAACCACCCTGCCCTGTGGAGTCCGGACTTTCCTCGGCGGCGGGTGACCCCGCCGACGCGACCGCCCTGCCGACTCGTCCGCGCCGCCCAGGGTACAGGGCTCGCCGTCCCGCCCCGTGGAACCCCCGCGGGGCGCCCGGTTGTCCGATCCGCCCGGTGCTGCTCTACTCGGTGCCGTGACCGGGAGCACGCTGCTCACCCGGCGGCGCCACGTCGACTTCTGCCGCACCGGCGCCGCGATCTGTTGCCGCTGACGGATTTCACCTCGCGGTCAGAGCTTTCCCCGTCGCCACACCCCCGGCAACCCCCCGGTCTTCCCCTCCTGCGGAGAGGTGCGTCCCGTCGTGTCCAGTGTGCTCGTGGTGTCCGGAAGCCCGTCCCCCGGTTCGCGGACCGGGGCGGTGGTGTCGCTGGTGGAGCAGGCGCTCGCGTCCTGCGGGTGCGAGGTGCGGTCGCTGCACGTGCGGCGGCTGCCCGTGCTCTCGCTGATCACCGAGGACCTGCGGGACCCGGTGATCTCCGACGCGGTCGGGGCGGTGCTGCGCGCGGACGGGGTGGTGGTCGCCTCGCCGGTGTACCGGGCCGCGCACAGCGGGCTGGTGAAGGCGCTGGTGGACCTGCTGCCGGAGAAGGCGCTGCGCGGGCGGCCGGTGCTGCCGGTCGCCAACGGCGGCGCGCAGGGCAACCTGGTCGCGATGGACTACGCGCTGAAGCCGCTGCTCGCGGTGAAGGGCGCGGACTCGGTGCTGGCCGGGGAGTTCGTGCTGGACCAGCACATCCGCGGCGGGTCGGTGGCCGAGGAGCGCGCGGTGGGGCTGCGGCTGGCGGTGCAGCGGTTCGGCGAGGTGGTGCGCAACGCCTCCGGGAACCGGCGGCTGCGGATCGCCGGGTAGCGGCGGGGCTTTCGCGCCCCCGGCCGGGCGGAACCCGGCCGGAAACACCGCTCCGGTCGACGTGAGCCACCGCGCCACCGCACCGGGGGGTTCGGCTCGTGCCACGGCATCGCCCCCCGGTGCGAGGTGTCGCTCAGCCCAGGTGCGAGGTGTCGTTCACCAAGCGGACCGAGGCGTGCCCGTCCGGGTAGAACTCCGCGATCGACAGCGACGCCAGGTCCAGGTGCAGCCGGTAGAGGAGCTCGGGGCCGCTGCCCAGCGCCAGGCGCAGCAGGGTCTTCACCGGTGTCACGTGGCTGACCACGATCACGTCGCGGCCCCCGTGCTCGGCGATCAGCTCTTGCCGGAACCGGTCCACCCTGCGGTGCACGGCGTCGAAGCTCTCGCCGCCGGGCGGGGCGGCGGAGGTGTCGCCGAGCCAGCGGGCGTGCGCCTCGGGGTCGCGCTCGGCGGCCTCGGTGAAGGTCAGCGCCTCCCACTCGCCGAAGTCGACCTCGATCAGGTCCTCGCGCACGTCGACCTCCAGGCCGAGCGCCGAGGCGATCTCCCCCGCCGTCTGCCTGGCGCGCTGGAGCGGGGACGCGACGACGGCGGCGACGCCGTCCAGGGTGGACAGCCTGGCCGCCGCAGCCTTCGCCTGGCCGAGGCCGACCTCGGTGAGCGGCGGGTTGCCGCGACCGGAGTAGCGGCGGGCCACCGACAGCTCGGTCTGCCCGTGCCGCACCAGGTGCAGCCGGGTCGGCCTGCCCTCGGCGCCGGACCAGGACGCCGGGGGCGCGGTCACGTGCGCCGCCGACGCCGGGCGCTCGGTGACGACCGCCCGAGCGGTGGCGGGCGCTTCACCGGAAGCCCCGCCGGGAGCCCCGCCGGAGACCTCGGCGGCTTCCGGGACCGCGCCGATCGCCGGGTCCGGCATGACCTTGCCGTCCATGGCGTCGTTCGCGAGCTTGTCCGCGCGCTTGTTGCGCTCGCGCGGGATCCAGCCGTAGGTGACCGACTCGAAGTCGCCCGCCAGCTCCCTGGCCTCGGCGGCGAGCGGCTTCATGGCCGGGTGCTTGATCTGCCAGCGCCCGGACATCTGCTCCACGACCAGCTTGGAGTCCATCCGCACGTCGACCTCGGTCGCCCCCAGCTCGGCGGCGGCGCGCAGGCCCGCGATCAGGCCCCGGTACTCGGCGACGTTGTTGGTGGCGACGCCGATGGCCTCGAAGCGCTCGGCCAGGACGGTGTCACCGCCCTCGTCGAGCACCACCGCGCCGTAGCCCGCCGGTCCGGGGTTGCCGCGCGAGCCGCCGTCGGCCTCGACGAGCACCCTCACAGACCGGACTCCCCGGTGCGCACCATGATCGCGCCGCACTCCTCGCACTGCACGACGTCGTCGGCGAGCGCCTCCTTGACCTTGGCGATCGCGCTGCGGTCCAGCTCGATGCGGCACGCGCCGCAGCGGCGGGACTGGAGCAGCGCCGCGCCGGTGCCCTTGTGCAGCCGGACCCGGTCGTAGATCGCCAGCAGCGGGGCCTCGAAGGTCGACGCGACGGTCTTGCGCTCGGCGGTGCGCTTGGCCTCGGTGGACTCCAGGTCGGCGAGCGCGGAGTCGCGCCTGCGGGCGGCGTCGGCCAGGGTCTCCTGCGCGGTGGCGAGCTGCGCCGAGGCGTGCTGGCTGTCGGCCTCGACGGCCTCGCGGCGCTCCATCAGCTCCAGCAGGTCGTCCTCCAGCGCGCCGCGCCTGCGGCCGAGCGTCGCCAGCTCGTGCTCCAGGTCGGTGAGCTGCTTGGCGCCGACGCTGCCACCGGCCAGGAGCTTCCGGTCGCGCTCCTCGCGCGAGCGGACCTGGTCGATCTCGGTCTCCTGGCGCTTGACGTCGCGGTCCAGGTCGCCCAGGGTCGTCTCGACCGCGGTGAGCGCGTCCTGCTTGGCGCGCACCTGCTTCTCGGCCTCGGCGATCTCCGCGATCTCCGGCAGCGTGCGGCGGCGGTGCTCGACCCGCGCCAGCTCGGTGTCAACCCGCGCGAGGTCGAGCAGCCTGCGCTGCACAACGGGATCGGCTTTCACTTCAGCGGTCCTCCTGTTCGGGGCTCGTCGCGCCGGTGGTCCAGGGGTCGGTCCGTCGGGTCGAGACGAGGGTTTCGACCGTACCGCCGAAGGCGGCGCGCACGATGTCGGCCGCCTGCGCGCACCACGGCCATTCGCTGGCCCAGTGGGCGACGTCGACGAGGGCGGGCCCGCCCGCGTCCAGGTGCTCGCGGGCGGGGTGGTGCCGCAGGTCGGCGGTGACGTAGGCGTCCACGCCCGCGCGCGTCGCGGCGGACAGGTGGCTGTCGCCCGCGCCGCCGCAGACCGCGACGGTGCTGATCACCCGATCCGGGTCGCCCGCCGAGCGCACGCCCCACGCGGTGGCGGGGAGGGCGGCGGCGACGCGGCGGGTGAACGCGCTCAGCGGCTCGGGCTCCGGGAGCACGCCGATCCGGCCGATGCCGGTGTCGGCGGGCAGCTCCGGGATCTCGTTGAGGTTGAAGGCGACTTCCTCGTACGGGTGCGCGGCGCGCAGTGCCCGCACGACGTCGGCGCGGCGCCCGCGCGGCAGCACGAGTTCGAGCCGGGTCTCCGGCAGCCGCTCCAGCTCGCCGACCACGCCGATCGCCGGGTTCGCGCCGTCGACCGGGCGGAACTGGCCGGTGCCGTCGACGCTCCAGGCGACCTCGCGGTAGTCGCCGGTGCTGCCCGCGCCCGCGTCGTGCAGCGCGGCCAGGACCTTCGCGGCGTCGGCGACCGGGACGTAGGTGGTGAGCACGTCCAGCGCGCGGGCCGGGGCCGGGTCGAGCGGGCCGGTGACCTCCAGGCCGATGGCGCGGGCCAGCGCGTCGGACACGCCGGGGTTGGCCGCGTCGGCGTTGGTGTGCGCGGTGTACAGGGCCGCGCCCGCGCGGATCAGGCGGTGCACGAGGCGGCCCTTGGGGGTGTCGGCGGGCACGCCGTGGACGCCGCGCAGCAGCAGCGGGTGGTGCGAGACGAGCAGCTGCGCGCCCACCTCGACCGCCTCGTCCACGGTGGACTCGACCGGGTCCACGCAGAACAGCACCCTGCTCACGGGTTCGGAGCGGTCGCCGCACACCAGGCCGACCGCGTCCCAGGACTCGGCGGTGGCGGGCGGGTAGGCCGCCTCCAGCGCGGCGAGCACCTCGCCGAGGGTGGTCATGTCTCCTCCAGTGCGACTCGGAGCGCGTCGGCGAGCAGCGCGGTCTCCTCGGGGGAGCGCACGGCCACGCGGACGTGGTCGGGGGTCAGGCCGGGGAACGTGTCGCCCCGGCGCACGGCGATGCCCTTGTCGCGCAGCGACCGCCGCACGCGCGCGCCGTCCGGGACGCGCAGCAGCAGGAACGGGGCCCTGGGCGGGATCACCAGGTGCTCGGCGAGGGCGGTGGCGGCGTGGGCGGCGCGGGCGGCGGTCAGCTCGGCGAGCGCGGCGGCCTCGGCCAGCGCGGCGGGCTCGCAGCAGGCGGTGATCGCCTCCAGGACGAGGGTGCCCACGGGCCACTGCGGGCGGCGCGCGGCCAGGCGCGCGAGGAGGTCCGGCTCGCCCAGCAGGTAGCCAGCGCGCAGGCCGGCCAGCGCCCAGGTCTTGGTGAGGCTGCGCAGCACGAGCAGGCCGGGCACGTCCGCGGCGGCGGCCAGCGAGCCGCGCTCGCCGGGGACGGCGTCCATGAACGCCTCGTCGACCACGAGGACGCGGCCGGGGCGGGCCAGCGCGCGGAGGGCCTCCGCCGGGTGCAGCGCCGAGGTGGGGTTGGTGGGGTTGCCGACCACGACCAGGTCGGCCTCGTCCGGGACGAGCGCGGGGTCGAGGCGGTAGCCGTCGCGCTCGGCGAGCTGGACGCGGTGGACCGGGACGCCCGCGTCGCGCAGGGCCACCTCGGGCTCGGTGAACGAGGGGTGCACGACGGCGGCGAGCGCCGGGCGCAGCTCCGGCAGCAGGGCGAAGCCCTCGGCGGCGCCGTTGAGCGGCAGGACCTGGTCCGGGGTGCGGCCGTGGCGGGCGGCGGCGGCCTCTCGGGCGGCCAGCTCGTCGGCGCGGGTCGGGTAGGAGCCGAGGTCGGCGAGGCGGGCGGCGAGGCGGGCGGCGAGCCAGTCCGGCGGGGACGGGGCGCGCACGTTGACCGCGAAGTCCACCAGGCCGGGGGCGGCGTCGACGTCCCCGTGGTGGCGCAGCAGCTCGCGCTCGGGGTCCTGGCTGGTCATCGGCGCGAGTTTAGGCGATGGGCGCGCGCGGGCCGGGGCGCGGCGGTCCCGCGCGGCGCCGGACCGGGGCTCGGGGCGGTCGCGGTCAGCCGAGGAAGGAGACCAGGAGCGCGCAGCAGATCAGCGCGAGGCACGCGGCGGAATGCCACCACTGCGGGGCGCGCGCCGCCCTGGGCAGCGTCGCGGGCTGCCGCTCGTCGACCACCACGGTGTGCTCCCCCTCCCCCGCGAACCGGCCTTCATACTACCGCTGATCTGCGGTTTCAGCGTGTGCGAACGATCGCTCGGAAGAAATCACGGAATGCGCCCGCGTCGTCACTTTCGGGAATTGCGGCGGCGTTTTCCGACGGGTCCCGGAATTGCTCTTGGGCCGTTCGGCGGTGTCGCCGCGCGGCTGTTCGGGCATTCCGCGTCCGCTCAGCGCGCGGTGCTCAGTGCGCGATGCGCAGGCACGGGCGGCACAGGACGCGCAGGTTGCCGACCGTGGACGGGCCGCCCTCGGCGAGCGGCACGACGTGGTCGTAGTTGAGGTTCGTGGCGCCGCCGCAGTGCGCGCAGCGGCCCCGGTCGCGCTCGAAGACGGCGCGGCGCACCTCGGCGGGGATGCGCGGGTGGCGGGGGTTGAGCGAGGTCAGCAGCAGGGTGCGCTCGGCCAGCGCCTCGTCCCTGACCCGCTCGGCGACCACGCGGGCCAGCACGTCGGCCGGGCGGTAGCCGCGCGACTCGGCGTAGACGGCGTCCTCGAACCACCACCAGGAGGCCCGGCCGCGCTGCGCGACCTTCACCGGGCGGGTGCGGCGGGCCCGGTCCAGCGCGGCGTGGTCGCGGGCCCGGACGCGGACCGGCGGGCAGCCGGTGGCCAGGAAGAAGCGGCGGGGCAGGAAGAGCAGGCCCCGGTCGGTGAGGAAGCCCGCGTTCGGGTCGGGGCGCAGGGCCCCGCCGCCGTGCGGCGGGCGGCGGGTGAACGCCGGGGTCGGCGGCGGGCGGCGCAGGGCGAGCGAGGTCAGCGCCAGCAGCAGGAGCGCCGCCACGAGGAGGGTCAGCGTCCCCAGCGCGGCGGCGAGCGGGTCTTGCGGGTTCGACGGCATCGGGCCCCCCGCTCTTGATCGTCGTGCGGGGCGGGGGCGGGGTCCAGCGGGTTCACCCGGAGTGCGCAACGGGACCCCGGCGCGCGGCCGGTCTTCTAGGCTGCGACCCCGCAGGCCCCGGCCCCGCAGGCCCCGGCCCCGCAGGCCCCGGCCCCGCAGGCCCCGCTTCCCGTGCGACCGAGTGAGGACTCCCCCATGCTCTCCGTGGTGTTCGTGTGCACCGGCAACATCTGCCGATCCCCCGTGGCGGAGATCGTGCTCAGGGAGCACCTGCGCCGGGCCGGGGTCGAGGGCGTGGTGGTGTCGAGCGCGGGGTTGCAGGGCTACCACGTGGGCGAGCCCGCCGACGCGCGGAGCGCGGCGACGCTGGAGCGGGCCGGGTACCCCACCGAGCACGTGGCCGCGGCGGTCAGCGCCGAGGACCTGGGCGCGGACCTGCTGGTGGCGCTGGACTCCGGGCACGCGCGGGCGCTGCGCGGGATGGTCGCGGACCCGGAGCGGGTGCGGCTGCTGCGGTCGTTCGACCCGGAGGCCGGGTCGGACGAGGTGCCGGACCCGTACTACTCGGGGCGGGCGGCGTTCGCCGAGGTGCTGGGGATGGTCGAGGCCGCGACGCCGGGGCTGCTGCGGTGGGTCCGGGAGCGGCAGCGGTGACCGGGCGCGGCGGCCCGGCGGGGCGCGGGGTGGACCCGGCGGACGTCGCGGCCGGGGTGACCGGGTCGCGGGCGGTCGCGGTGCGGCGGATCGGCGACGCGGTGCACGAGGTCGACCTGGCGGACGGCGACCGGGTCGTGGTGAAGGCGAACCGGGTGGCGCGGGCCGAGGCGGCGGGGCTGGAGTGGCTGGCCGAGCCGGAGGGGCCGCCGGCGCCTGCGGTGCGCGGGTGCTCGGACGAGTGGCTGGTGATCGACCGGGTGGAGCCGGGCAGGCCGTCGCCCGGCGCGGCCGAGGAGTTCGGGGCGCGGCTGGCGGCGCTGCACGCGACGGGCGCGCCCGCGTTCGGCTCGCCGCCGCCCGGCGGTCCGGCGGAGGCGACGATCGGGCAGGCCCCGATGGCGAACGTCGAGGCCGACGCCTGGCCGGGGTGGTTCGCCGAGCACCGGATCGCGCGGTACGCGCGGCTGGCCGTGGACGCCGGGAGCCTGACCGCCGAGGAGGCGGCCGTGGTCGAGTCGGTCCGGGTGCAGGCGCCGCCCGAGCCGCCCGCGCGGCTGCACGGGGACCTGTGGAGCGGGAACGCGCACTGGGCGGCGGACGGGCGGGTGTGGCTGATCGACCCGGCGGCGCACGGCGGGCACCGGGAGAGCGACCTGGCGATGCTGGCCCTGTTCGGCTGCCCGCACCTGGACCGGGTGCTGGCGGCGTACCACGAGGCCGCGCCGCTGGCGGACGGCTGGCGGGAGCGGGCGCCGCTGCACCAGCTGTTCCCACTGCTGGTGCACGTGGTGCTGTTCGGGCGGGCGTACGCGGCGCGGACCGTGGCGGCGGCGCGGTCGGCTCCCCGGTGAGCCGGGGGTCCGCACGCCGGTGACCTGCGGCCCGGTGGTGTGACCGGGCACTCGCCGGGGCCCGCGACACCCCTCCCACCAGCACGACGTCCGGTATGTCCGGTTCACCCCGGCACGGGGTCCGCGCGGGCAGGGATTACCGTGGGTGCCGTGCGGTTGAGGTTTCTGCTGCGGCCCGGTTGGCTCGCGTTGACGGTTGCCGTGTGGGTTTTCGCCGGCGTGTGCATCTGGATGCTCGCGCCATGGCAGTTCGGGCGGGACGACCAGCGCGTGGGTCAGAACACCGCGCTGTCCGAGGCGATGGCCACCGATCCGGTGCCGTTCGCCGAGGTGCTGGACGAGCCCAACGCCGAGCACGAGTGGCGCAGGGTCGTGCTGACCGGCCAGTTCCTGGCGGACTCCGAGGCCGTCGCCCGGCTGCGGACCGTGCAGGGCGAGGCCGCGTACGAGGTGCTCACGCCCTTCCGGACCACCGACGGGCCCGTCGTGCTGGTCGACCGGGGGTACGTGCGGCCCGCCGACGGCATGGGCGTGCCGGACCTGACCACGCCGCCGTCCGAGCGGGTGAGCGTCACCGCGTGGACCCGCGCCGAGGAGCCGGACCTGCGGGACGGGTTCCTGGAGGACGGCGAGCGGCAGGTCTACTCGATCAACACCGCGACCGTCGGGCGCATGGTCGGGCTGGACATCCGGCCCGGCTACTTCCAGCTCGACGTGGACCAGCCGGGGCTGGAGTCGGCGCTGCCGCTGCCCCGCATGGAGGCCGGGCCGTTCTACTCGTACGCGCTGCAGTGGCTGGCGTTCGGGATCATGGCGATCGGCGGGTGGCTGTACTTCACCTGGCGCGAGGCCAAGCCGGGCGGCGCGCTGACCAGGGAGCGCGAGAGGAAGCCGCGCCGCAAGTCCGTGGCCGAGCTGCTGGCCGAGGACGAGGCGGCGGAGAACGGGACCGCCGAGGCCGCGGAGGGCGGCGAGGAGCGCGCGGACGCCGAGCGCGCGAGCGGGCGGCGCGAGAACAGCCCCGCCTGACCGGCGGGGCCCCCAGGGTCCGGGGCTCAACCCCGCCGCTTGCGCCGCACGAGCACCGCGACCAGCGCGGACACCGCCGCCGCGCCCGCGCCGACGACCCTGGACAGCTCCACCGCGCGCGTCACGTGCCCGGCGTCCGGGTTGCGCCCGTGCCCGAGCACCGGCCGGTCCTCCGGCCCGTGCGAGTACACCGTGCGCCCCCCGAGCTGGATCTCCAGCGCCCCGGCGAACGCGGCCTCCACCTGCCCGGCGTTGGGGCTCGGGTGCGCCGCCGCGTCCCGCCGCCACACCTGCCACGCCTCGCCCGCCGAGCCGCCCACGACGGGCGCGCCCACGACGGTGAGCAGCGCGGCCAGCCGGGACGGCAGCAGGTTCGCCAGGTCGTCCAGGCGCGCCGCCGCCCACCCGAAGTTCCGGTAGCGGGCCGAGCGGTGGCCGATCATCGCGTCCAGGGTGTTCACCGCGCGGTAGCCGAGCAGGCCGGGCACGCCCGCGACCGCTCCCCACACCAGCGGCGCGACGACCGCGTCCGAGGTGTTCTCGGCCACCGACTCGACGGTCGCCTTGGCCAGGCCCATCGTGTCCAGCCGCTCGGGGTCGCGCCCGCACAGGTTCGGCAGCCGGTCGCGGGCCGCCACCAGGTCGCCGCCGTCCAGCTCGCGCCCCATGGCGGTGCCCTCGTCGGCCAGCGAGGCCCCGCCCAGCACCACCCAGGTCGCGGCGGCCGTGGTCAGCGCGCGCAGCGCCTCGGACCGCCCGGCCAGCCGCTCGACGGCCGCGCCCGCGAGCACGACCCCGCCGACCAGCACCACCACGTGCGCCGCGCCCGCGCCCTTGTCGTCCCGGTGCAGCCGCTGCTCCAGCGCGCCCGCGACCCGCCCGAACGCCGCGACCGGGTGCCCCCTCCGGGGGTCGCCGAACACCGCGTCCGCCGCGACCCCGAGCGCCAACCCGACCGCACGTCCCAGGCTCATGCCGGCACCGTAGCGCCGACACGCACGGTGTCCACAGGCAGGCGGGGCGTGTCCGGGAGGTGAGCGGACGCCGACACGCACGGTGCAGGGCGACCGCCGTCGCGGCACTCGCGGTGCTGGTCAGCCGACCACGTCCCCCGGACGGCCGCCACGGACGGGGCAACCCGGCGGGCGCGGGCCGAACGGAGCAGCCGACTCGCCCCGCCCGTGCGTGGGCGCCCCCCGCCAAGCCCTAGGGTGGCACCCCGTGGAACCAGCCCGCTTGAAGCTCTACGCCTACCTGGACGCGCGCGAGCACCAGCGCACCTACCTGGCGATCATGCGGCTGTTCACGTCCACGCTGCTCGCCGACCTGTCCGCGGGCGAGGTCGCGGGCGCGCTGGCAGGCGCCGAGCGCGAGGGGCGGGTCGACCACGGCGAGTCGCGCATCGAGAACGTGATCAACCGGCTCAAGCAGCTGGTCGAGTGGGGCAACCTGGTGCAGGGCCGCCGCGAGGTGGTGGCGTCCAGCATCGCCGAGTTCCAGCACGGCAGCGTCCGCTACCAGGTCAGCAAGCTCGCGGTGCGCGTGCAGCGGGACGTGGACGAGCTGCTGCGGGTGCCCGAGGGCGCCCGCGAGGTCTCCCGCGAGCTGCTGCCCGCCGTCGAGCGCGGCCTGGGCCAGCTCGGGCGCACCCTGTCCGAGGCGCTGCTGACCGGCGGGCGCGGCCCGCGCGAGGCGCTCGCCGAGCAGGTCACCACGCTGTTCCTGCAGCACGCCGAGCTGGCCGCGACGGTCCGCGACTTCTACGCCTACCTCGGCCAGGTCGTCACCCGGCACCACCTGGCGGCCGACGAGATCAGCGGCTTCCGGGACCTGCTCGTGGAGTACATCCAGCGGGTGGTGGAGGACGTGCTGCGGCACACCCCGGCGATCGCGGCGGCGCTGGCGGGCCTGGCGGGCGCGCGGCCCGAGCTGCTGCGGCTGCTGGGGGCCTCGGGCCTGGGCGAGCGGGTGGAGCGGGCGCGCGGGCGGTCCGCCGAGGACTGGCGGGAGCTGACCGACTGGTTCGTCGACCGGCCCGGCCGCCCCAGCCAGGTCACCGCGCTGCGCGACGCGACGGCCCGCGCCATCGGCTCGCTGCTGGCCAGCGTGAAGCGGGCGACCTCGGGCGGCGGGCTGCTGCCCGGCCGCAGGGCGGAGCTGCTGAAGCTGGCCGCCTGGTTCGACGGCGGCACCCGCGAGCAGGCGCACGAGCTGTACGCGGCGGCGTTCGGCCTGTACGGGGCGCGGCACCTGTCCCCCGCGCCCGAGCACGACCGCGACGACGAGCGGACCCCGTGGGCCGCCGGTCCCGCCGTGGACGTGCCGGTGAGCGTGCGCAGCCGGTCGGACCGCAGCGCGCGCGGGCGCACCTCGCGCATCCTGGACGACCCGATGACCGAGCAGTCCCTGCTCGCCGAGGCCAGGCACGCGGACGAGCGGCGCGCCGCGTCCGTCGCGGAGCTGGCGGCGGCGGCGCCCCGGCTGGCCGAGGCCGAGCTGTCCGGCGAGGCGCTGGGCGTGCTGTGCGAGCTGCTGACCCTGGCCATGGCGCAGCGCGACAGCGCCGTCGACCCCGGTTCGGCGGCCGACCCGGTGCGCGGGCTGCGGGTGACCGTGGAGCACGTCGCGGGCCGCGCCGCCGTGATCCGCTCGACGGCCGGGACCCTGACCCTGCACGACTCGACCCTGGTGCTGGACTGAGCATGTTCGACGACCTCTCCGAGATCGACTCCGCGATCGTGGTGCGCTGCGCGCGCACCCTGCTGCGACGGCCGCTGCTGCGCGCCGACGGCCCCGACGGCGAGCTGCTGGGCGCGGTGTACCGGCACCGGTTCGCGCTGCAGGACCTGTTCGCGGGCCTGCTGGGCTACCGGCTGGTGGTGGAGCGCCGGTTCGCCCGGCTGTACAAGGCCGGGCCCGGCCACGACGACAGCCGGGGCGCGGGCCTGACGCCGCGCGGCTACGCGTACCTGGCGCTGGTGCTGGCCGTGCTGACCGGCGTCGGCCGCCAGGTGCTGCTGTCGCGGCTGGTCGCCGACGCGCGGGCGGCGGCGGCCGAGGCCGGGATCGCCGTGGTGGACGACGTGGTGGACCGGCGGGCGCTGACCTCGGCGCTGCGGCACCTGGTGGCGCTGGGCGTGCTGCACGAGACCGAGGGCTCGGTGGACGCGCAGGCCGAGGCGCTGATCACCGTGGACACCGACCTGCTGGGGCAGCTGCTGACCGGCCCGGTGGCCGAGGCGGACGGCGCGGGGCGGCTCGTGGAGCTGGCGGCGCGGCCGGGGCCCAGGGGCGTGGAGCACGCGGTGCGGCGCAGGCTCGTGGAGAACCCGGTGGTGCTGTACGCGGACCTGCCGCCGGAGCAGGCGGACTGGTTGCGGCGCAACCAGCGCAAGGAGTCGGCGCTGCTGGAGACCGCGTTCGGGCTGCGCACCGAGTGCCGCGCCGAGGGCGTGCTCGCCGCCGACCCCGAGGACTACCTGACGGACCTGTGCTTCCCCGGCACGTCGACGGTGGCGCGGATCGCGCTGCTGGCGCTGCCGGAGCTGCTGGAGTCGCGGCCGGTGGCGGGCGGGCGGCACCCGGTGGACCCGGCTCGGGCGCGCGAGGTGTGCGCGGAGCTGGTGGCGGACTACCCGGCGGCGTGGTCGAAGCAGTACGTGGAGGACCTGGACGGGCTGACCGCCGAGGTGCTGGAGCTGCTGCGGCGCACCGGGCTGGCCGCGCCGGACGCGGAGGGTCCGGGGTGGACGCTGGCGCCGACCGCGCACCGGTGGGTCCCGGCGCCGGACGGCGCGCCGGAGCGCGAGGTCGAGGTCGTGGCGGCGCCGGAGCCGCAGAGCTGGTCGTTGTTCGATGAGGAGAGCGCGTGAGCGACAGGTGGCGGCTGCACCGCGGCGGGATCGTCAACATCTGGCAGTACGCGGAGCAGGTGTTCGACTTCTCCGGCGGGCGGGCGATCTTCCAGGGCACCAACGGGTCCGGCAAGTCCCGGACGCTGGAGCTGCTGCTGCCGCTGTGCCTGGACGGCGACCTGCGGCAGGTCGGCTCGAAGGGCTTCGACACGGTCAGCCTGCGGCGGCTCATGCTCGACGACTACGACGGCGGGCCGAACCGCATCGGGTACGCGTGGATCGAGCTGCGGCGCGGTGAGGACGAGTACCTGACCTGCGGGTTGGGCGTGAAGGCGTCGAAGACCTCGCAGGCGATCACCGACTCGTGGCGGTTCATCACGCCGCTGCGGGTGGGCAGGCAGCTCCAGCTGGTGGGGGCCGAGCGCACCCCGCTGGGGCCCGCGCACCTGCGGGAGGCCGTCGGCGCGGACTGCGTGCTGGAGGAGGCGGCGTTCCGGGCGCGGGTCGCCGAGGAGGTGTACGGCGTCCCGGCCGCCCGGTACGGGGACCTGCTGCACCTGCAGCGGACGCTGCGCAACCCCGACGTGGGCCTGAAGGTCCTGGAGGGGCAGCTGGAGCAGATCCTGTCGGACGCGCTGCCGCCGCTGGACCAGGCGATGGTGGAGCAGCTGGCGACCTCGTTCGACGACCTGGAGTCGATCCGGGAGAACATCACCCGGCTGTCGACGGCGGACTCGGCGCTGGGGACGTTCCTGAGGACGTACTCGGACTACGCGCTGGGCGGGCTGCGGTCCTCGGCCGAGCGGCTGGGCGCGGCCGAGGACGCGGTGCGCAAGCTGGAGCGGGAGGGCGCGCGGCTGGCGGCGGCGCTGGAGCGGACCCGCGCGGAGCGCGCCGACGCCGAGCGGTCGCAGCGCGACCTGGAGGCCGGGGAGCAGCGGGCCGAGGAGCGGATCGGGGCGCTCAAGGAGCTGCCCGCGTTCCGGGGCCTGGAGGACCTGCGCACCCGCGAGCGGCTGGTGGAGGAGAAGCGGTCGTCGGCCCGCGTCGCGCTGGAGGTGGCGGCGAAGCAGCGGGCGCAGGAGGACGGCGCGGTCGACGGGGTGCTGCGGCTGCTGCGGCGGCTCGCCGAGGACCTGGGGACGGCCCGCGAGCTGGCCGAGCCGCTGCGCGGGCGGCTGCTGGCGGCCGGGCTGGAGCTGGAGCTGCCCCCGGTGCCCTCGGTGGCGTCGGCGGAGCCGGTGGTGCGGGCCGAGTCGGTGCGGGCCAAGCCCGACCCGGAGGCCGAGCCGCAGCCGATCGAGCGGCGGGTGCCGCCCGCGGCGCCGGTGGTGCCGGTGGAGGCGGTGGCGGACCGGGTGGCCGAGGTCGCGGCCGAGGCCGGGCGGCGCGGGGCGCTGGTGCTGGCGCTGCACCAGCGGTCGGTGGAGCTGGACTCGGCGGCGCGCGCCCTGGAGTCGTTGGAGGGCGCGGTCGGCGACGCGGCGCGGGCCGCGTCGGAGGCGGTGGCGCGGCGGGACCGGGAGGCCGGTGAGCTGGCCGGGACCGGGCGCGAGTGGCTGGACGCGGTGGCCGCGTGGCGGGACGCCGAGCCGTTCGCCGGGGTCGCGCTGCGGCTGCCGGAGGCGGTGGACCCGGCACGGGCCCGCGCGCTGGCGGCGAAGGCCCGTGACGGGGCGAGGCCGCTGGTGTCGGCGGCGCGCGAGGCCGAGCGCGGCGCGGCGGACCGGGTGGCCGGGCTGCGGGCGTCGATCGACGAGCGGGACGCGGAGCTGACCGGGCTGCGGGGCGGGTCGGAGCGCGCGCCCGACGCCGCGCGGTTCACCGGCGGCGCGCGGGACGCGGGCGCCGGGGCGCCGTTCTACCGGCTGGTCGACTTCAGGGCCGGGGTGGACGAGGCGGAGCGGGCCGGGCTGGAGGCGTCGCTGGAGGCGTCCGGGCTGCTGGACGCCTGGGTGCCCGGCGACCCCGCGCTCGCGGCGGTGGGCGGGGCGCGCGGCGAGGTGTTCGCGGTGCCGGGCGAGGCGGTGGTCGGGGCGTCGCTGGCCGACGTGCTGGAGCCCGCCGTCGAGCCGGGGTCGCCGGTGTCGGCGGAGCTGGTCGGGGCGCTGCTGGCCTCGGTGTCGCTGGCCTCGGGGTCGTTGGCATCGGGGTCGTTGGCATCGGGGTCGCTGGCCTCGCCGGGTTCCGGCGCTTCCGGGGCGGTCTCGGCGGACGTCGACGGCGGGTGGCGGGCCGGGGTGCTCGTGGGCCGGTGGGGCAAGCCCGCCGCCGAGTTCATCGGCGCGGGCGCGCGGGAGGGCGCGCGGCGGCGGCGGATCGCCGAGCTGGAGGAGCGGCTGGCGGGCCTGCGCGAGGAGCTGGGCGCGGCCGAGGCCGAGGCGGTGGCGGCGCGCGAGCAGGTGCGGCGGTGGGAGTCGCACCTGGAGCGGTTCCCCGCCGACCGGGACCTGGTGGCCAGGCACGGCCGGGTGCAGGCCGCGCAGGAGGGTGCCGAGCGGGCCGGGCGCCGGGTCGGCGAGCTGGAGGAGGAGCTGGGCCGGGCGCGGGCGCGGGACGCGGCGGCGCGGGCCGAGGTGGTGCAGGAGGCGGCGGCGGTCGGGCTGGTCGCCGAGACCGAGGCGCTGCGGCAGGCGCAGCAGGCGGCCTCCGACGCGCAGCGCACCGCCGACCGGCTCGGGGACGTGCTGCGCAGGCAGTGCGGCGGGACGCTGGCGGACCTCGCGGACGCGGCGCACCGGTACCGGGCGGCCGAGCAGGACCGGGTGGCGGCCGAGCAGGACGCCGAGGAGCGGTGCTCGGACTACGCGGCCCAGGCGGCGACGCTGACCGAGCTGGCGGGCGCGGTGGGCGGTGAGGCGCGCGAGGTCGCCGACCAGCTCGCCGCGCTGGAGGCCGGGCGGCGCACGACCCGCGAGGACCTGCGGGAGATGCGGGAGCAGGTCGCGGAGGCGCGGGAGAGGGCGGCGAAGCTGGAGGCCCAGCTGGACGCGTCCGCCGAGCAGCTGGCCGGGGCGCGGGAGGGCGCGGGGCGGGCCGAGGAGCAGTTCCTGGCGGCCGTGCGCGCGCCGGGCGTGCTCGTGGCGGCGCTGCCGGACGCCGGGCCCGAGTGGGAGCCCGCGCGGGTCAGGGAGGCGCTGGCCGGGATCGACCGGCGGGGCGCGGGCGAGGCCACGGTGATCACGAAGTTGCAGGCGTTGCAGACCTCGCTGGCCGGGAGCCACGACATCGCCGCCGAGCAGCACGCCGGGCTGCTGACGGTGACGGTGACCGGCGAGGAGGGCGCGCGGCCGGTGGCGCTGGCGGCGCGGCAGGTGACGGCGAGGCTGGCCGAGCAGCGCGGGTTCCTGGACGAGCGGTACCAGACGATCTTCGCGGACTACCTGATCCGGGACCTGGCGGAGTGGCTGCGCGGGCAGGTCGCGGTGGCCGAGGACCTGTGCAGGCGGATGAACGAGGTGCTCGGGAAGGCGCGGTCCAGCCAGGGCGTGCACGTGAAGCTGGCGTGGAAGCCGTCGGCCGCGCTGGACGAGGGCACGCGGGACGCGCTGGCGCTGGTGCGGCTGCCCTACGCGGAGCGCGACCCGGAGCAGGACGCGACGCTGCGGCGGGTGTTCACCGAGCGGATCGAGCAGGAGCGGGACGCGCACAGCGGCAGCTACGCCGAGGTGCTGTCGCGGGCGCTGGACTACCGGACCTGGCACCAGTTCACGGTGACCGTGGCCGACACCGGCCCGGACGGCGGGCCCCGGGAGCGGCGGCTGCGGCAGCTGTCGTCGGGCGAGACGCGGCTGATCTCGTACGTGACGCTGTTCGCGGCGGGGGCGGCGTTCTACGACGCGGTGAGCGGGGAGTTCTCGCCGCTGCGGCTGGTGCTGCTGGACGAGGCGTTCGAGCGGCTGGACGACCCGACCATCGCGCGGATGCTGGGGCTGCTGGTGGACCTGGACATGGACTGGGTGATCACCTGGCCGTCGGGGTGGGGCGTGTCGGACAAGATCCCGAGGATGCACATCTACGACGTGCTGCGGCCCAAGAACGGGCGCGGGGTGGCCTGCACGCAGACCACCTGGGACGGGGCCGGGCTGGACCGGGTCGACCCGTAGGGGCGTCGCGGGAGACCTAGTGGAGTTGTCCGATGATGTGAGCGGAGTGTTGGCGCACGACAGAACGCGGGGAGGCCGGTCCTACGGCGGCCACGCCTTGTGGCTGCCGTGGGGGGGGCGATCTACTGGCCACCTAGGCGACGAACAGCAGACCATGCTTCTGGGCATAAGCCTCATAGCTGGCCCCGGTGCAGGGGAGTCGCATTCCTGCACCCTCGAGCGCATCCACCATTATTTCAACTTGCCGCACAGTCGTCTTCCCCAGGCGACAAGCCCTGCTCAACAACCAGACTGTGCCGTGGACATCTTCAAGCCCGGACGCGCGCGCAACACGAGTCGCCTGACTGTCATCAGTGATGGCTACCGCAGGAAGCAGTTCAGCAAGCGCAAAAACGCTGCACTCGCCGCGATTCCGCATGGAAGCACCTATTCGACTCTCCCACTTCCGCATGGCGGAAATGTAGTCGTCGTCGGCCACCATGGCACTCGACAGGGATGTTTTTAACCACGTCTGTTGAGGAACCTGGCCGAGTTCGGGGCAAAACTTCTCACCCGCACGCAGTTCATCGAGCACGACAAGGGTGGTGAAGCACTCATCACTGGCCAGCAGTTCACTCAGGACATCCAAGCGGTCTATTCGGGCCATATGGTTGAGGATCGTGGCATCGAGAACGAAGCGCTCGGACAAGTTGCTCACGGCTCCAACTCGGATTCCACCACGACAAGCAGGTCATCGAGCCCCACCTCGCCGTGCATGAGTTCCGCAGCTCGACCGGGGGTCAATTTTGCTGATCGCAAAGCTTCCATCACCGCGTCTGCATAGCTCGGTGGCACCAGAACTTGACCCAGGTCAGGCTGCGGAACCCAACCGATGGCTTCGCGAAATTCCGCACGAGTGGGATTTGAACTCTTCAAGGATCGAGCATCGGACAGACTGATCACTTCGGCGTGCTTCGCCTGCCGAATAGCCAGCGCCCACGATGTGCGATACGTGGCCGCGAGTCTGATCAGATCTTTCCTGAGGTCCCCACCCTCCAAACTTCTCAGCACTTCGGAAGGAAGGAGGAGTTCTGCGGCAAATGCATCCACGATACTTTCGCGCTCCTGCCTGGACGAGGCGACCCCCATCTCCGTGGAGTACTCGTCCCCAAGCACCAGGTGTCCCAGTTCATGAGCGGCGGTAGCCCTTCTCCGCCCAGGGTCGGGGCTGCTCGCGATTACCGCCACAGCAACTCCCCCTTCAACCAGGGAGGCACCATCGCCAGGAATGTCCGTAACCAGGACGTACTGCCCAGCCTGTTCACAGACTGACATGAGCGTTTCAATCGGATCGAGTCCTATGCACAATTTTTCACGGACCCATTTTGCAACTACACGCGATTGATGAGAATCCCTTACGGCGCCGCCGTAGATCAGCGGCTCCCTCATCCGCAAGCATCCTTCATCGATCAACTGGTTCACATCTCGCCACCACGCGAACAGCGCGGACTCGACTCGAAGAAGATCTTTGTCGGAAGTGGTATTGATCTCCTCGCCCAGCGTTGCGGAGCGTCGGGACATCACCATCGGACGATCATCCAGGAAGTGCGCCAGGGACACGTCCAGCGAAGCCGCGAACCGTGTCAGCTCGATCGCGTCCACGCGACGCCTGCCGGCTTCGACCTTCGCGACCATGCTGCGCTCCAGTCCCGCCCGAACGGCAAGCTGGTCCTGCGACAACCCAGCGGCGATTCTGGTCTCGCGCACGCGGCGCCCGACTTCTCCCCAGTCCATGCGACCAGCATTGTGCGATTTGCGCACAAGTCAAGTCGCGTCACACGGACGGTGGACCTATCGTCCTCTCACCAGCACATGGCCAAGCACAACCACCGGCTCACAACGGCGAAGTCCGACGGTCCGCAGTCACGCGGTAGACGCCCTGGCCGCTCGCGGCCACCCCGCCGCTCGCCAGGAAGTCCGCCACCGGCAGGGTCGCCGCGCCCAGCGCCACCGACTCCGCGCCCAGCTCCCCCAGCACCACCTCGACCTGCTCGAACGAGCGGCGCAGGGCGTGCGCGCCCGCCTCGGCCCGGATCTCGGCCAGGAACCGCTCGCCCAGCAGCAGCCCGGCCCAGCCGCCCACGACCACGCGGGTCGGGTTCAGCAGGTTGACCAGGTTGCCGATGCCCAGGCCCGCGTAGCGGACCGCCTCGGCCAGGACCCGCTCGGCCTCCGGGGTGCGGGCGGCCAGCAGGGAGCGGAAGGCCCGCTCCTGGTCCTCGGCCACGGTGTCCTCGGCGACGGTGCCCCCGGCGGTGTCCTCGTCGGCGGTGCCCCCGGCGGTGCCCCCGGCGGTGCCCCCGGCGGTGCCCCCGGCGGTGCCCCCGTCCACGTTGTCCCCGTCCGCGTTCAGCGCGAGCGCCCGGTGGCGGTCCACCAGCGCCCCGGCGCCCAGGTACGCCTCCAGGCAGCCGTGGGCGCCGCACCGGCACCGCGCGCCGTCCAGCGCCACGGTCGTGTGCCCCCACTCCCCCGCGCCGCCGAACGCGCCCCGGTACGGCGCGCCCGCCACCACGACGCTGGCGCCCACGCCGGAGCCGATCAGCGCCACCACCACGGTGGGCGCGCCCCGGCCCGCGCCGAACCACGCCTCGGCCTGGCCGAGGGTGTTGGCCCCGTTGTCCAGGTGCAGCGGCACGTCCAGCCCGGCCCGGAGCAGGCGCTCCAGCGGGGCGCCGTGCCAGCCGATGGTCTGGGCGTGCACCACCCCGCCGTCCACGGAGCCGGGCACGCCGACGCCCACGCCCAGGACCGGGCCGGGCGCGCCCGCGTCGTCCAGCACCCGGCGGACGCCGCGCAGGACGCAGGCGGCCACGGCCTCGGGGGTCAGCGGGCGGGGCGCGGGCAGCTCGATGCCCGCCAGGCGCTCCAGGGTGAGGTCGAACGCCTCCACCAGCACGTGCGTCTCGCCCACGTCCACGCCGACGACGACGCCGCGCGCCGGGTCGACCCGCAGCAGCACGCGGGGGCGACCGCCGTCGGACTCGACCTGGCCCGCCTCGACCACGGTGCCCTCGCCGATCAGCTCGCCCACGACGGTGCTCACGGAGGCCTGGCTCAGGCCGGTGAGGGTGGCGATCTCCTGCCTGCTGCGCGGTCGGTCGAAGTACAGGGTGCGCAGGACCCGCGCCCGGTTGCCCGCGCGCAGGTCGCGCACGGTCAACTTGCGTTGCACGGCTGGCCCCTTTCGGCAGTGGGCAGAACGGTACCGGCAACCGCGCCGCCCCCACGCCACCAGCGTTGTGGTCCACACCCACGTGCCCGATTTCCCGCGAGTGGTCGGGCGCACCCCCGACAATGCCGAAGCCGCCCCGCCCCACCGGGGACGGGACGGCTTCCGGGCAGTGCACCGGCCGGGCGCGCGCCGCCCGCGACGAGCGCGGCGGAGCGCGTCCGGGAGCGCGGTCAGCCGCCTGCCGCCACCCAGGACTGGATCATCCGGTAGGCGATCGACGCGCCGGGCGCGAGCAGCAGGTCCGGGACGCTGCCCGGCTCGGCCAGCGCCTTCGCCACGACCGACCGCTCGACCCACTTGGCCTCGGCGATCTCCCCGTCGGCGGGCGCCAGCGGCGTGCCGGGATCGGCCACCGCGTGGAAGGCCACCATCAGCGACCTCGGGAACGGCCACGGCTGGCTGCCCAGGTAGCGGATGTCGGACACCCGCACCCCGACCTCCTCCAGCACCTCGCGGCCCACGCAGGACTCCAGCGACTCGCCGGCCTCGACGAACCCGGCGAGCACCGAGTACCGCCCCTCCGGCCAGCCCTCGCCGCGCGCCAGCAGCACCCGGTCCGCGCCGTCGTGCACCAGGCAGATCACCGCGGCGTCGGTGCGCGGGTACTCCTCGCGCCCGCACGCCGAGCACTCCCGCGCCCAACCGGCCTTGACCGACCCGGTGGCGCCGCCGCACACCGCGCAGAACCGCGCGGAGCGGTGCCAGTGGAACAGCGCCACCGCCGAGGTGAACAGGCCCGCGCCGGTGTCGTCCAGCAGGGCGCCCACGGCGCGCAGGTCGAGCCACTCGGGCTCCTCGCCCAGCTCGCCGCCGAACCAGGACCGCCCGCGCGTGGCGGGCGCCGAGACGTCGGTCTCGTCGTCGGCCAGCGGCACCGCCCAGTGCGGGACGCCCTCCTCCTCGCCGAGGAAGACCGCGTCGTCCGGCGGGGTGTCGCCGAACTCCGGGGCGGGCCGCCGCACCAGCAGCTTCCCGCGCCCGCCGACCTGGGCCCGCCCCTTGCGGTCGATCACGAGCACCTTCGCCTGCGGCCACCCGGCGCGCAGCCGCTCGGCGTCGCCGCGCAGCGGCTCCGACCGGTCGACCGTGAACCGGGACAGCGAGGGCAGCTCGACCAGCTCGAACGTCACGGGAGGACGACCCCTCCCAGCGCGCGCAGCTTGGGGGCGAGCAGCTCGGCGTCGCCGACGACGACGCCGGTGAACGAGCCGGGGCTGAAGAAGTCCAGCGCCGCCTGCGCGACCTGCTCGGTGGTGACGGCCGCCAACCGCTCCGGGTGGCCCGCGAACCACTCGATGTCCAGGTCCATGCCCGCGAGGTTCACCAGGAACGACGCGAGGCCGCCCTGCGAGGAGGTGGCGGTGAGCAGCGAGCCGACGGCGTACCGGCGGGCGGTGTCGACCTCCTCGTCGGTCGGCGGCACCATGCCGAGCTTGGCCAGCTCGTAGCGGGTCTCCATGAGCGCGGCGGCGGTGACCTCGCTGGCGGTGTCCGCGTCGACCAGCAGCGTCGCGCCGCCGGGGGTGAACTCCGGGTGCGAGCGGGCGCTGTAGGTGTAGCCCTTGTCCTCGCGGATGTTCTCCACCAGCCGGGAGGAGAAGAACCCGCCGAAGACCAGGTTGGCCAGCTGGAACGCCGGGTAGCGCTCGTCGGTGCGGGTGAGGCCGCGCCCGGCGAGCCGGATCTGCGACTGCACGGCGCCCGGCCGGTGCACGAACTTCACGTCGCCGCCCACGACCTCGGGCAGCGGGCGCAGCCGCACGGCCTCGCCGTCGCCGGTCCAGCCGGACAGGGCCTGCGCCACGGCGGCCACGGCGGCCTCCGGGTCCAGGTCGCCGACCAGCACGAGCGCGGAGCCGCGCGGCAGGACGGCGCGGGCGTGCAGCTCGCGGACCTGCTCGGGGGTGACCGCCTCGACCTCGGCGACCTCGGGCATCTCCTTGGCGAACGGGTGGTCGCCGTACAGGTGCGTCTGCAGCGCCTCGCGGGCGATCACGTTCGGCTGGGAGCGGGCGAGCCGGATGCGCTCGACCAGGCGGGCGCGCTCGCGGGCCACCTCCTCCTCGGGGTGGGTGGCCCCGGTGAGCACGTCGGCCAGCACGTCCAGGACCGTGTCCAGGCCGGAGACCAGGGCGTTGCCGCTGATCGCGAGCCGCTCCGGGTCGACGACGGCGTCCAGCTCGCCGCCGACCAGGGCCAGCTCGGTGTCCACGTCGAGCCTGCCGCGCCGGGCGGTGCCGGTGAGCAGCGTGTTCGCCAGCACCTCGGCGACGGCGCAGTGGGTCGAGCCGACCGCGCTGTCGGCCGGGTCGGCGAACGGCACGCGCAGGCGCAGCTCGACCACGGGCACCGAGGCGCGGCGCACGGCGATCACGCGCAGGCCGCTGGGCAGCGTGGTGTCGGCGCTGGCGAGGTCGGCGGCGGCCCGGTGCTCGCCCAGCTCCGGCAGCGGCCTCGGGCCGCGCTCGGTGCGGCCGATCTCCTCGGCGCTGCGGTGGGACGTCGGGGCGCTCACTCGGAACCTCCAGCGGCGGGCTTGACGGTCAGGACGGCGCGCGAGTCGGCTCGCAGCGCCTTGGCGGCGGCGGCGACCTGGTCCGCGGTGACCGCGGCCAGCTTGCCGGGCAGTTCGTACAGCAGCTCGGCGCGCCCGAACAGCAGCTCGGAGGCGCCGAGGCCGAGGGTGCGGCTGGTGAGCCGGTCGTGCTCGCGGTGCATCCCGGCGACCCAGCGGGCGGTCACCTTGGCCAGCTCCTCCTCGGAGGGGCCCTCCTCGGCGAGCCTGGCCAGCTCCTCGTCCACCGCGGCGACGACCTTGTCGACGCCGTGCTCGGCCGGGTGGATGGCGGTGACGGTGAAGACGTCGGGGTCGCGGGCCTCCAGCGGCCCGAACAGGCCGCAGCCCGCGCCGACGTCCACGACCAGCGCGTCCTTGTGCACCAGGCGCTGCTGGAGGCGCGAGCCGTCGCCGTCGGTCAGCACGCCCGCGAGCACCGGGTAGACCAGGTACGCGTCCAGGTCGTGCACCGGGTCGGGGATGCGGTAGCCCAGCGCCACGGCGGGCATGGGGGCGTGCGCGTCGACGTGCTCGGAGCGCAGCTCGCCCTTCGGCGCGGGCTCGGCGAACGAGGGCCGCTCCGGCACCGGGCGGGCCGGGACGTCGCCGAAGTGCTTCTCCACCAACGACTTCGCCTCGTCCACCGCGATGTCACCGGCGACGGTGAGCACCGCGTTGCCCGGCGCGTAGTAGGTGTCGAAGAACGCGGCGCAGTCGTCGACGGTGGCGTTCTCCAGGTCGGTGAAGTCGCCGTACCCGTTGTGGGCGTTGGGGAAGGTCTGGAACAGCAGCGCGGGGAGCAGGATCCAGGGGAAGCCGCCGTACGGCCGGTTGAGCACGTTGAGGCGGATCTCCTCCTTCACCACGTCGATCTGGTTGCGCAGGTTCTCCTCGGTGAGCTTGGGCGCGCGCATCCGGTCGGCTTCCAGGAACAGCGCGCGCTCCAGGGCCGCCGAGGGCAGGACCTGGTAGTAGTCCGTGTAGTCCGGGTGGGTCGACCCGTTGAAGGTGCCGCCGGAGGACTGGACGTGGCGGAAGTGCGCCAGCTTCTCCAGGCTCTCGCTGCCCTGGAACATCAGGTGCTCGAAGAGGTGCGCGAACCCGGTGCGCCCCTCGGGCTCCGACCGGAAGCCGACGTCGTAATGGACGCTCACCCCGATGACCGGGGCGCTGGGATCGGGGGCGAGCACCACCCGGAGTCCGTTGGGGAGGGTGAACCTGTGCAGTTCGGGTAGCGCCATGGCTCGCAGCCTACGGGTTCGGGCGCGCCCCGGTCGGGAGCGCGCCGCGTTTCCGCCGAGGGAGGAAGCGGGGCGGGTGGCGGCGCCGCCACCGCTCCCCGCACTCCCGCGGTCGGGCGTCCGGTCAGGCGGGGACGTGCTCGGCGAGGAAGCGCAGGACCAGGGGCGCGACCTCGGCGGCGGCGGTCTCCAGGAGGAAGTGGCCGCCGTCGAGCAGGTGGATCTCGGCGTCCGGCAGGTCGGTGGCGAAGGCGCGGGCGCCCGCCGGTCCGAAGATCTCGTCGTGCTCGCCCCACACGGCCAGCAGCGGGACCCGCGTCGCGCGGAACACCTCGTGCAGCCGGGGGTAGAGGGCGACGTTGGTGGCGTAGTCGGCGAACAGGGACAGCTGCGCGAGGTCGTTGCCGGGGCGGGAGACGAGGGCGTGGTCGCGCTGCCAGGTGGCGGGGTCGACCAGCTCCGGGTCGGGCGCGCCGGTGAGGTACTGCCAGCGGATGGCCTCCTCGGTGAGCGCGGCGCGCACGCCCGCCTCGGTCTCCGGGGTGCGCTCGCGCCAGTACTCGGCGACCGGGCCCCAGAACCCCGGGACCAGGCCCTCCTCGTAGGCGTTGCCGTTCTGGGTGATCACGGCGGTGATCGCGGCCGGGTCGCGCAGCAGCAGCCGCCAGCCGATCGGCGCGCCGTAGTCCTGCACGGCGATCGCGTACCGGGTGAGGCCGAGCTGGGCCAGCAGGGCGGCGGTGAGGTCGGCGAGGGCGTCGAAGGTGTAGTCGAACTCGGTGACCGGCGGGGCGTCGGAGAGGCCGAAGCCGAGGTGGTCGGGGGCGATGACGTGGTGGTCGGCGGCGAGCCTGGGGATCAGGTCGCGGTACATGGACGAGCTGGTCGGGAAGCCGTGCAGGAGCACGATCGCGGGCTTGGCCGGGTCGCCCGCCTCCCGGTAGAAGAGCCGCTTCCCGTCGACGGTGGCGTAGCGGTGGCGGATTCGGGTGTCGGTCATTTCTAACCTCCTAAAGTGGTTTTGGATGGTTAGAGCTAAGCGCGGGTAACCTCACCTGTCAAGAGGGCTTCGGAGGTTAGACATGCGGGTGGACGGCGAGGCGCTGCTGTTGTCGCTGCTCAACAGCACGCCGGTGGTGGCGGGGCGGCCGACCGACGAGCTGGGGGACGACGGGCGCGCGGGGCCGTGGTTCGCGGCCAACGGGGTGCCGGACGGGCCGGAGGACCGGCGTCAGGTGCGGCGGGCGCGCGACCTGCTCCAGGCCGTGGTGCGCGGCGACGAGCCGCCGGGCGCGCTGGGGCCGGTGCTGGCGGGGGTGGTGTCGCGGGCGGTGGTCGACGACTCCGGGGTGACCTGGGAGGTCGACGCGGACGGGGCGCGCGGCGCGGTCGTGGCGGCGGTGCTGGCCTGGGACGCGGTGCACCGGGGGCGGCCGGGGCGGCTGCGGGCGTGCGCGAACGACGAGTGCGCGCGGTTCCTGCTGGACCGGAGCAAGTCCAACAACGCCCGGTGGTGCTCGATGGCGGCGTGCGGGAACAAGCTCAAGGCCCGGCGGCACTACCGGCGGGCGCGGGAGGGGGCGGGCTCGGACGCGGGTGCGGGCGGGGGCGCGGGCTCGGCCGGAGGCGCGGGCTCGGCCGGGTGAGCGTGACGGAATGAACCCGGCGGAACCGGACACAGCGGGTGCGCCCGGCTCCCCGTTCCGGTGGAACTCCCGGAGCGGGGTGTGTCGGTGCTGCGGGTTCGGCGCGGGGCTGGTGGGCTGCGGGGCGCGGCACGACCGAGACCGCGGAACAGGAGCAGGACCGTGAACAAGGCCGAACTGGTCAGTGCGATCGCCGAGACCGCCGACGTCGAGAAGGCGGTGGCGACCCGCGCGCTCGACGCGGTGCTCGACTCGATCACCAAGGCGCTGGCGCAGGGCGACGACGTGGTGCTGACGGGCTTCGGCTCCTTCACCGTCAAGGAGCGCGCCGCTCGGACCGGCCGGAACCCGCAGACCGGCGAGGCCATCGAGATCGCCGCGAGCAAGGCGGTGGGCTTCAAGGTGGGCAAGGCCCTCAAGGACGCCGTCAACTGACGCGCAGGGCGGCCCGCCGGGACCACCGGCGGGCCCCGCCCCCTCGCGCCGCGCGAGCGCGGCACGAGCACCAGCCCCGCGAGCACCAACCCCGCGAACGTCAGCCCCGCGAGCGCAGGTGCAGCGAACGTCAGCCCAGCGAGCGCAGGTGCCCGGCCTGGGCCAGCACCCCGTCCAGCGCCCGCAGGAAGCCGGGGAAGCGCTGCGCGAACCGGGTCAGGTCGCCGGTCCGGCGCTCCTCGCCGAACCAGTGCAGCTCGGTCCGCGTCCCGGCGAACGCCGCCAGCCACCGCTCGGTCTCCCCGAGCACCACCGCGTACGGCAGCGACCGGGAGAACACCACCTGCCGGTCGGCCTCCGGCACGTCGGACGGCCCGGCCGCGTGCAGGTACCCCCGCAGCCCCCTGACCTGCGCGAGCAGCGCGCTGCCCCGGCTGGTCCGCGCGGGCATCCAGCGCGAGCCCCAGGCCAGCGCGCCACCGGCAACCACCACGACCAAGCCGAGCAGCGCGGGCCCGGCGAGCAGCGCGAAGGCCGCGGTCAGCACCGCGCCGAGCACCGCCAGCCCGATGCCCGCCCACCACCACAGGGTGCGCTCGGCGTCGGGCCGCCGGGCGAACCAGTCGCGGGCGACCACGTCGGCGTACAGCTCGGAGCGCACCGCCGCCAGGTCCACGCCGCGCGAGCGCAGCTCGGACAGCAGCACCGCGTCCACCCCGTCCGGCAGCAGCGCCCGGTACACCTCGCGCTCGTAGCCGGACAGCGCGGCGTCGGCCGGGTTGCGGCGCACGATCCGCCAGTCGACGTCGCCGACCTCCTCGATCCACAGGTAGTTGCGCACCGCCAGGTCGACGGCGGTGGCGGTGACGTCGACCACGTCCACGTGCTCGTCCACGACCGTGCCGACCTGGCCGGGCAGCACGCCGTCCGGCGAGGCGAACGCCACCCGCCCCTGCGCGTCGGCGACCAGCACCTCCACCGGGCCGACCGCGCCCTCCAGCGCCCGCGCGTCCCGGCCGCGCAGCACCCACAGCAGGGTGGCGCCGCCCGCGAGCAGCAGGGACAGCACGACCAGGCCGGTGATCGAGGACGGGGTGAGCGCGAACGCGGCGGCCAGCCCGCCGCTCGCGGCGAAGACGGCGTTGGGCGGGGCGACCCCGCCCTCCAGCCCGAACGTGAGGTCGACCCGCTCGCCGGGGGCGAGGGTCAGCTCGGTGGCGCGGGAGCCCCGGCCGTCGCCCAGCTCGGCGCTGGTGCACGGGGTGGAGCTCTCCGGCGGGCCGGACAGGCAGGTGATGGAGCGGGGCGGCTCGGGGGCGATCACCGACAGGGCGACCCGGTCGATCGGCACGTCCCAGCCGCTCACCGGGCGCCAGCGCACCTCCAGCACGTCGCCGGACTCGGCGACCGCGCCCAGGACGCGGTAGGTGACCGTCGAGGTGCCCGCCCGGAGGGTGTACCGGAGCTCGTCCTCGGTGGCCTCCGCCGTGCCCGGACCGTCCACCGCCGCGTCGGTGACCTGGAACAGCCGGTCCCGGTCACCCCCCATCGCGACCCGCAGCGGGAGCACGCGCTGGGCTGTCATCCCATCGGGTACGGTGACGACGTCGGTGACGCTGAGTGCCCCATCACGTTCCAGCTTGAGGCGCACCTCGGACGCCACCGAACCGGGCAGCGCGCCGGTGCTGCCCGGTTGCGCCACCGCCGCGCCCGCGGTCGAGCACAGCGCGACGAAGCAGAGCGCGACCGCTGCCCAATTTCTCAACACGGCCGCGGACAATAGCGGACCCCGCCTATGCTCCATGGCCGGTTCGGCTATCCGTGACATGGGGGATCACCAGCTATGACGCAACCGCCGCCACCGAACGGGTGGCCGCCGCCGCGCCCCGTCGCGCCCCCTCCGGCGCAGGCGCCGCTGCCCCCCTCGGGCGGCTGGGGCGGCGCGCGGGGCGGGTCGCACGGCGCTCCCCCGGCTGGTCACGGGCAGCCGCAGGGTCATCCCCCGCAACAGCCTCAGCAGCAGCCGTGGCCCGCTTACCAGGGGCCCCCGCCGCCCTCGGCGCGGCCGATCCCGCCGCCCGCCGCCTGGCATCCCCCGGCCGGGCCACCCCGATCGGGGCAACCCCCGGCGGGGAATCCGTGGCAGGCCCAGCAGCAGCCCTGGCCGCAGCACCACCCCTACCCGCCGCCCCGGCGCAAGAGCAACGCGGGCCTGATCGCGTTCGCGGTGATCAGCGGCGTGCTGGTGCTCGGGGTCGGGCTGGTCGGCGCGGTCGCCTCGGCGATCGGCGGCGCCGGGAGCAGCACCTACTCCGGGCAGTCCACGTTCAGCTACACCCCGCTGCCGAGCTCCACGTTCACCCAGCGGAGCCCCGCCCCCACCACCACGACGACCGCCCCGAGCGGGCCGCCGACCACGACCAGGCCGCCGTCGACGAGCGCCCAGACCGCGCCGAAGGCGGTGTTCAAGCTCGGCGACCACCCGCTGCACCGCGGCGACGTGGGCGCGTTCGACATCCAGGGCTGCCCGCTGCCCGGCATGGACTACTCGCCCGCCGGTCAGGAGCGGTTCCTGCGGGCGGCGCTGCCGTGCATCGAGGCGGCCTGGAAGCCGACGTTCCAGCGGACGAACCTGCCGTACCAGCCGGTGGAGCTGGCGGTCGTGACGTCCCGGATGACGAACTCGTGCGGCACGGTCGAGCCGGGGGCGACCGCCCGGTACTGCAACGGCACGATCTTCTGGACGCCCGCCTACTACTCGGCCGAGCAGGGCCCGGCGAACGCGAACCACCCCGGCAAGTACCTGGGGCAGCTCGCGCACGAGTACGGGCACCACGTGCAGTGGCTCGCGGGCATCCTCAAGGCCGCCGGGCAGGCGCAGTACGACCGGGGCGGCTGGGACACCCCGGCCGGGCTGGACCTGAACCGCAGGCTGGAGCTCCAGGCGACCTGCTTCGGCGGGATGACGCTGGCCCCGTTCTCGCACGGCGCGATCCCCACCGACGTGATCCAGCACGCGCTGACCGACGCGAGCAACCGGGGGGACAACCCGAACCTGAACCGCGACCACGGTTCAACCCAGAGCAACTCCAGCTGGGTGAACCATGGGTTCAAGAACAACAGCACCAGCGCGTGCAACACTTGGACGGCCGACGCGAACGCCGTCAGCTAGCCCATGGCGCTACCCCTGTCGGGAGGATCGTGGACACGCCCGAGCGGCGGGGTGGCAACCCCTTGGCGGTGGTCTCGGTGTTCGTGGTGGTCGTCGCGGGCGTCCTCGGCCTGGCGCTGGTCCCCCGGCTGGGGCTGACCAGGCAGGTGGAGGGGCGCGCGGTGGCCGCCGCCCCGATCGAGGCCGACCCGGCGTCGGGCGAGCCCGAGGGGAGCAGGCCCCGGTCGGTCTACCGGCTGGGCGACCACCCGCTGCTGACCTCGGACCGGCGGCTCGGGCAGGTGACCTGCGAGCTCCCCGCGTTCGGGACCGGCGACGAGCAGCTGGCCGCGTTCTACCGGGCGGGCGTGCTGTGCCTGGACCGGGCCTGGGAGCCGGTGCTCGCGCAGGCCGGGCTGCCGTTCGCCACGCCCGAGCTGAACACCGGGCCGGAGCTGGAGGACGGGCCCTGCGGGGCCGCGCCCTCGGCGGACGAGGCGGTCGCCTACTACTGCGGGAGCAACCGGACGGTGTACATGCCGACCGCGCGCCTGCGCGCTCCCGGCGGGGGCGAGGACCGGGCGTCCTCGCACCTGGCGACGTTGGCGCACGAGTACGGGCACCACGTGCAGGCGCTGTCCGGGGTGCTGCGGGCCGGGAACCGGCGGATCGCCGAGGCGGGCGAGAGCGACCCGGCCGGGCTGGAGATGTCCCGGCGGCTGGAGCTCCAGGCCAACTGCTTCGCGGGCATGTTCCTGGCCTCGGTCTCCGGGCGCGGCTCGGTCGACCGGGTGATGGCCGAGGAGGCCGTGGAGGACTTCCGGTACGCGGTCGTCGAGCCGCCCGAGCGCAACAGCCACGGCAGCCCGGCCAACCAGGACACCTGGGCCCGCGCCGGGTTCGGCGGCGGGACCTCGGCCTGCAACACGTTCACGGCGGACGCCGGGGCGGTCGGCTGAGGGCAGGTCGCGCGGGCCTGGCCGCCGGAGACCGGACTGCCGGGGAACCGGCTGCCGGGGAACCGGCTGCCGGGGAACCGGGTCAGGAGGCCCGCCGGTCCAGGGAGTGGAGCAGGCGCCCCGCGCCGTAGTCGAGCTCCGTCGCGATCCGCACCAGGTCCGCCACCGCCCGCGAGCGGCTGTGCGGCGGCCAGGCGATCACCGTGGTGACCTTCGGGGCGTCCGGCACCGGCACGGCCGCCAGATCCGAGCCGAGGCTGCTGCGGCAGGTCTCCGGCAGGATCGCCGCCGCCCGGCCCAGCGCGATGAGCTGGAGCAGCTGCAGGTGGTCGCGCACCGCCGGTCCCGGACCGTCCGGGTAGCCGCCGTCGCGGTCGGGCCACCGGGGCAGCGGCAGGTCCGGCAGGGACTCCACCTCCGCCGTCGTCAGCTCCGCGCGCGCCGCCAGGGGGTGGCGGGCGGGCAGCACCACGACCTGGTCGTGCGTCACCAGCTCCTCGGTGTCCAGGCCGACCGTGGAGTCGAACGGCAGGTGCAGCAGGGCCACGTCCGCCCGGCCGTCGCGCAGGTACCACTCCTGCTCGCCGATGCCGGACAGCACCACGTCCACCGCCACCGAGCCGGGCACGCGGCCGTACGCGGCCAGCAGGTCGGGCAGGACGTCGTTCGACGCGCCCGCCTTCGACACCAGCACCACCTTCGGGTCCTCGACCCCGGCCCGCCGCGTGCGCCGCTCCGCCGCCGCCACCGCGTCCAGCGCGGCCCTGCCCTCGGCGAGCAGCACCGCGCCCGCGCCGGTCAGCCGGACGCCCCTCGGGGTGCGCTCCAGGAGCTGGGCGCCGAGCCTGCGCTCCAGCTGCTGGACCGCCCGCGACAGCGGCGGCTGCGCGATGCCCAACCTGGCCGCCGCGCGGCCGAAGTGCAGCTCCTCGGCGACCGCGACGAAGTACCTCAGCTCCCTGGTCTCCACGGCCACCAGCGTAGTCACCTGCGGCGATACCCGGCCAGTATCGCCGGTTACCGACACGGTGTTGGCGGTGCGGGCGGGGTCGGCAGCAGGGTTGGGGACATGAGTGAGAAGCCAGTCGCGCTGGTCACCGGCGCCAACAAGGGGATCGGCTACGAGATCGCGGCGGGGCTGGGCGCCCTCGGGTGGGCCGTCGGGGTCGGGGCGCGGGACGACGTCCGGCGGGAGGAGGCCGTCGCCAAGCTCCGGGCCGCCGGCGTGGACGCGTTCGGGGTGCCGCTCGACGTCACCGCCGACGACGCGGCCCCGAACTCGGCGAAGGCCGCCGCCGAGCTGGTCGAGCGGGAGCGGGGGCGGCTCGACTCGCTGGTCAACAACGCGGGCATCACCGGCGGGTCGCCGCAGGAGCCCACGCTGATCGACCCGGACACCATCCGGACCGTCGTGGAGACCAACGTCATCGGCGTCCTGCGGGTCACCAACGCGTTCCTGCCGCTGCTGCGCCGCTCCGCCTCGCCGCGGATCGTCAACGTCTCCAGCTCCGTCGGGTCGCTGACCTACCAGTCGAGCACGCAGGCCGACACCAAGGTCGGGCCGATCGCCGCCGCCTACTCGCCGTCCAAGACGTTCCTCAACGCGATCACCCTCCAGTACGCCAGGGAGCTCGCGGGCACGAACGTGCTGATCAACTCCTGCTGCCCCGGCCACGTCGCCACCGACCTCAACGGGTTCCGGGGCCACCGCACGCCCGAGCAGGGCGCCGCCGCCGCGATCCGGCTCGCCACGCTGGCCGACGGCGGGCCCACCGGGAGGTTCTTCGACGACGAGGGCGAGGTGCCCTGGTGAGCCCGTCCCACGGGCTGGAATAGATCGTCCCACCACCGGGTTGAGGCGGACGTCGGAACCGCGCCAGCAGACAAGGGGAGCTGCCATGACCGACGTCCGAGACCTGCTCCGCCAAGGCCGGATCTTCCGGGGCGCGGGGAACCCGAGCACCGCCGCCAGGCACTTCGCGCGGGCGGCCGAGCTGGCCCCCGACGACCGGACCGTGCTGACCGAGCTGGCGCTCGCGCACTTCCAGTCCGCCGCGCTGCCGCGCGCCGAGGAGGTGCTGCTGCGCCTGGTCGAGCTGGACCCGTCCGACGGGTACGCCCGGCGGCTGCTCGGCCGCACGCTCAGCAGGCAGAGCAGGCACGCCGAGGCGCTGCCGCAGCTGAAGCTGGCCGCCGCGCTGACCGGCGACCCCGAGGTCGCCGCCGAGGTCGGGCGCGTCCAGGAGCGGCTCGCCCCGCAGGTGTGAGACTCGGGCGCGGGGCGGTGGGACTCCCACCGCCCCGCGCCAGCGCGTCAGCGCACCCCGGACCGGGGCCGGGACCGGGCCGCCGTCACCACAGGCCGCCCTGGGGTTCCGGCGCGGGCTCGTCCACGGCGTCCTCCCACCGGTAGGCGCGCACGTCCACCTTCCCGCCGACGGGCGCCACGCCCTCCTCGCGCAGCCGTTGCAGCTGCTCCTCGGCGATGTGCGGCGCGCAGGTCCCGTCCGCCTTGAGCACCCGGTGCCACGGCAGGTCGCGCCCGTCCTGGTTGAGCACCTGCCCGACCAGCCGGGCGGACGGCGCGCGGGACAGCTTGGCCACGTCCCCGTAGGTGGCCACCCGGCCCTCCGGGATCGCGCGCACGGTCTCGCGGATCAGCTCGTGCAGCTCTTCGTCCACCCGCGCAGTTTTCCACGGCCGCCGCGGACCGCGGTCCGCGAGACCGTCGTGTCGCCCGCGGTCCCGCCGGGGTTGGCCCGCGCGCAGCAGCGGCGCTGGTTCTGTCGGTGCAACGTGGTTCTATCGTCGTCGTGGCTCCCAACAGGACCCCCCTCCTGGTCCGAGGCCCTTCGGACCCCCGGCCCGTCCCCACCTGGGACGCGGCCTCCCGCCGCGTGCTGGAGCACCCCGGCGGGCCGCTGCGCGTGCTGGGCGGTCCCGGCACGGGCAAGACGACGCTGATCGCCGAGACCGCCGCCCGCAGGGTGCGCGCGGGGGCGGCTCCGGAGAGCGTGCTGGTGCTGACCGCGAACCGGCGGGCCGCCGAGTCCATGCGCGCCCACCTGACCGCGCTGATCCGCCGCACCCCGGACGGCGAGCTGCTGCCCGTGGTGCGGGAGCCGCTGGTGCGCACCGTGCACTCGTACGCGTTCGCGGTGCTTCGGGCCCGCGCGGTGCGGGACGGGGAGCCGCCGCCCCGGCTGCTGGCCGGGCCCGAGCAGGACGCCGTGGTGCGCGAGCTGATCACCGGCGACGTGGAGGCGGGCGCGCGGCACTGGCCGGAGCGGCTGCGGCCCGCGCTGACCCTGCCGGGGTTCGCCGGGGAGCTGCGGGACCTGCTGCTGCGCGCGGTCGAGCGCGGGCTGGCCCCCGAGGACCTGGTGGCGCTGGGCGAGGGGCACGGGCGCGACGAGTGGGTGGCGGCCGGGCTGTTCGGCGAGCAGTACGAGCAGGTGTCGCTGCTGGCCTCGCAGGGCCTCGCGCCCGCCTACGACGCGGCCGAGCTGGTGGACAACGCGCTGCTGGCGTTCGAGAACGACGAGGAGCTGCTGTCCGGCGAGCGGGCGCGCGTGCGGCACGTGTACGTGGACGACGCCCAGCACCTGGACCCGCTGCAGCACGCCCTGATCCGCGCGGTCGGGTCGGCGGCGGACGAGTTCCTGCTGTTCGGCGACCCGGACCAGGCGGTGTTCTCGTTCCGGGGGGCCGATCCGAGGCTGCTCGTGGACGGCGACAGCCCGCAGGTGGTGCTCTCCCGCAGCCACCGGCTGTCGTCGGCGGTGCGCGCCGCCACCGCCGGGCTCGCCTCGCGGCTGCCGGGGGCCTCGCCCGCGCGCGAGGTCTCCCCGGTCGGCGAGGGCGGCACGACGCAGGTGCGGCTGTTCGCGTCCGAGGCGCAGGAGGCGTCCTGGGTGGCCGACCGGTTGCGCCGCGCGCACCTGGTGGACGGGGTGCCGTGGTCGCGGATGGCGGTGGTGGTGCGGTCGGCGACCAGGTCGCTGCCGGTGATCCAGCGCGCCCTGCTCGCGGCGGGCGTCCCGGTGGCGGTGCCGGGCACGGACCTGCCGCTGGCCCGCCAGCCCGCCGTGACGCCGCTGCTGGCGCTGCTGCGCTGCGCGGCCGTGCCCGGATCGCTGGACGAGGACACGGCCGCGATGCTGCTGTCCTCGCCGCTCGGCGGGGCCGACCCGCTGGCGCTGCGCCGGTTGCGGCGGGGTCTGCGCAGGCTGGAGATCGCGGCGGGCCGGGACCGGCCGAGCGGCGAGCTGCTCGTGGAGGTGATCGAGGACCGGGACCGGCTGGCCGCGCTGGAGGACGCCGAGTCCGCGCCCGCCCGGCGGGTGGCCCGGCTGCTGCGCACCGCCCGCGACAGCATCAGGCGCGGGTCCAGCGTCGAGGTCGTGCTGTGGGACCTGTGGCAGGACACGGGTCTGCAGGACCGGTGGGTGGCGATGTCCTCGCGGCACGGCACCACCGGGATGCAGGCCGACCGGGACCTGGACGCGGTCGTGGCGCTGTTCGAGACCGCCGCCAAGTACGTGGACCGGCTGCCCGGCGCGTCGCCGGACGGGTTCGCCGACTACCTGGAGGCGCAGCACATCGTCGGCGACACGCTGGCCGCCGCCGCGCCCGTCGGGGAGGCCGTGGCGGTGCTGACCGCGCACGCGTCGGCCGGGCAGGAGTGGGAGGTCGTGGCGGTGCCCGGCGTGCAGGAGGGCACGTGGCCGGACCTGCGGCTGCGCGGGTCGCTGCTGGGCGTGGAGCGGTTGGTGGACCTGGTGTCCGGGGTCGGCGCTGGCGCGTCGGCCGTGGCCCCGCTGCTGGCCGAGGAGCGCAGGCTGCTGCTCGTGGCGACCAGCCGGGCGCGGCGGGTGCTGCTGGTGAGCGCGGTGCGCGGCGAGGACGCGCAGCCGTCCCGGTTCCTGGACGAGCTGGAGGACGCGGGCGAGGGCGAGGCCGAGCGGCGGATCACCCCGCCGGAGCGGGGGCTGGTGCTGGCCGAGCTGGTCGGGGAGCTGCGGCGGGTGGTGTGCGATCCGGGTGAGAGCGCCGACCGCAGGGACCGGGCGGCGACCCAGCTGGCCAGGTTGGCGGCCGACGGGGTGCCGGGGGCGCACCCGGACACCTGGTACGGGTTGGCCCCGGTGACCACCGACGTGCCGCTGTGGACCGAGGAGCACACCGTGTCGGTGTCGCCGTCGACGGTGGAGACGCTGTCGAAGTGCCCGGTGCGGTGGGTGGTCGAGCGGCACGGCGGGCAGGACCCGGCGGAGCTGGCGTCGATCACCGGCACGCTCGTGCACGCGCTGGCGCAGGCCGCCGCGTCGGGGGCGGGCGAGGCGGAGCTGAAGGAGAAGCTGGACGAGGCGTGGACGGCGGTGGACGCGGGGGCGCCGTGGTTCTCGCGGCGCGAGCGGATGCGGGTGGAGCGGATGCTCGACGCGTTCCTGGCGTGGCTGTCGGCGAGCCGGGGGCAGCTGACGCAGGTGTCGGTGGAGGAGGAGATCTCCGTCGACCTGCCGAAGGTGGAGGGCGGCCCGAGGCTGAGGGTGCGCGGCCGGGTGGACCGGCTGGAGACCGACCGCGACGGCAGGCCGGTGGTGGTGGACATCAAGACGGCGAAGACGCCGGTGAGCAAGAAGGACGCGCAGGAGCACCCGCAGCTGGCGGTGTACCAGCTGGCGTCGGCGCTGGGCGGTTTCACGCACCTGGGCCTGGGGACCGATCCGGGCGGCGCGGCGCTGCTGTACGTGGCGAAGGAGAACAAGAAGACCGGCGCCGCCCAGCTGGAGCAGACGCCGCTGGACGAGCAGGGGGTGCGGGTCTGGTTGGAGCGGGTGCAGGAGGCGGCGGGGTCGAGCGTGGGGCCGGGGTACCGGGCGGAGGAGAACCCGGACTGCGACCGCTGCCCGGCGCGGACCTCGTGCCCGGTGCACGCCTCCGGGCGGCAGTTGGGGAGGTGAGCGGGGTGGGGGTAAGGCGGGGGCAGCGGCGAGCGGGGGCGGGATGAGCGGGGAACGGGCGGCCAGGGGGCGGGGTCGGCCGCTGGACGCGCGCGGGCTTGGCGCGGGCAGGCACGGGCTTGGCGCGGGCAGGCGCGGGGTCGGCGCGGGCAGGCACGGGATTCGCACGGACAGGCGCGGGGTTGGCGCGAACGGCCCGGTGCTGCCCGGCTTCCACGCGCCCGCCATGGCTTCAGCCCTCACGCGCGCCCGCACGGGTGTCCGCGCACGCGCCCGAGCCCACGTCCACACCTGCGGCTGGGCCCGCCCTCGGACCCGTGCCTGCGCTCAGCCCCGCGCCTGCGCCCCAGCCCGCCTCCTCCTTCTCCTCCTCCTTCTCCTCCTCGCCCGTCCCCACCTCCGCAGCCCTCGCCATCCCAACCCGCTTCCCGCGATGCGCCCGACGCCCCCGGCTCCCCAGGTGTGCCGACCGGGCGCGTCGGGTACCGCCCCCACCGTGCCCCCACCCCCCGTTCGGCTCCGCACCCGTGGTGATGGCGCTCACCCGCCCACCCCCGCGCGCCCCGCTGACCGGCCCCGTTGCAGTGGATCTTCCACTCCCCCCGGCCCGCCGACCGGGGTGGTCCGCGGATGACGTGGACAATGCCCCACGTGGTCGCGGCGGGTGGTGTCCAGCGGGGTGGTGCGGTTCCGCACGCCTCGCCCGCCGACATCGCCGACGCCCTCGGCCTGCACCCGCCGACGCCCGAGCAGGCCGCCGTCATCGCCTCGCCCGCCGCACCCGCGCTGGTCGTGGCGGGCGCGGGCGCGGGCAAGACCGAGACCATGGCCGCGCGCGTCGTCTACCTGGTCGCGAACGGCGTCGTCACGCCCGACCGGGTCCTCGGCCTCACCTTCACCCGCAAGGCCGCCCGGCAGCTCGGCGAGCGGGTGCGTGGACGGCTGCGCCGCCTCGCCGGGTCGCCGCTGCTGGACCGGCTCGACCCGTCCGGCCGCCGCCGCGCCGCCGTGCTCACCACCGAGCCGGTCGTGCTCACCTACCACGCCTACGCGGGTCGCCTGGTGAGCGAGCACGGGCTGCGACTGCCCGTGGAGCCCGGCGTGCGGCTGCTCACCGAGACCGCGGCGTGGCAGCTCGCGCACCGCGTGGTGTCGGCGTGGACCCAGGACCTCGACACCGACAAGATCCCCACCACGATCACCTCCTACCTGCTCTCCCTCGCGGGCGAGCTGGGCGAGCACCTGGTCGAGCCCGAGCAGCTCCTCGCGCACGCCGAGCACCTGTGCGCGCTGATCGAGCACGCCCCCAAGGCGCCGAGGCAGAAGGACGCTCTGCCGGAGAAGCTCCAGGAGATCGTGGACGCCCAGCGCCTGCGCGTCGCCCTGCTGCCGCTGCTCGACGCCTACCGGGCCCGCAAGCGCCGCGACGCCGTCCTGGACTTCGCCGACCAGATGAGCCTCGCCGCCCGCCTGGCCACCGGGCACCCGGAGGTCGTCGAGGGCGAGCGCGAGCGCTACGGCGCCGTGCTGCTCGACGAGTACCAGGACACCGGCCACGCCCAGCGCGTGCTGCTGCGCGCCCTGTTCGGCGACGGCGACCCGATGCCGGTCACCTCGGTCGGCGACCCCGCCCAGGCCATCTACGGCTGGCGCGGCGCGAGCGCGGCCAACCTGCCCCGGTTCCGCGAGGACTTCCCGCCCGCCGACAAGTACGAGCTGCTCACCAGCTTCCGCAACCCGCCCGAGGTGCTGCACCTGGCGAACGCCGTGTCCGGTCCGCTGCGCGCGGCGGGCCTGGACGTGGCGCCGCTGCGGGCGCGCGACGGCGTCGAGCCGGGCGACGTGCGGATCGGCCTGTTCCCCGACGTGCGGGCCGAGCTGGAGTGGCTGGCGGACACCGTCGCCGAGCAGTGGCGCGCCCACGTGGACACCAGCGACGAGCCGCCGACCGCGGCCGTGCTGGTGCGCCGCCGCTCCGACATGCCCGCGATCGCCGCCGTGCTGCGTGACCGGGGGCTGCCGGTGGAGGTCGTCGGCCTCGGCGGGCTGCTGGACGAGCCGGAGGTGCGCGACCTCACCAGCGCCCTGCGCGTCCTGGTCGACCCGCTCGCGGGCACCGCCGCCACCCGGCTGCTCACCGGTTCCCGCTGGCGGATCGCCGCCTTCGACCTGGCCGCGATGTGGCAGCGCGCCCGCGACCTGGCGGGGGCGCCCGCGCGCAAGTCCCCGGACGACGACCCGCTGTCCGTGCTGGCCGACGCGCTGCCCGGCGAGCACTCCGAGCAGGCCGGGCTCGCGGACGCGCTCGACGACCCCGGTGACCCGTCCGCTTACTCGGCCGAGGGCTACCGCCGCATCCGGCGGCTGGGCGCGGAGCTGGCCGCGCTGCGCAGGCGGTTGACCCAGCCGCTGCCGGAGCTGGTCGCCGACGTCGAGCGGACCCTGCTGCTGGACATCGAGGCGGTCGCCCGGCCGGGCGGGGTGGGGCGGGCGCACCTGGACGCGTTCGCGGACGTGGTGTCGGACTTCGCGGCGGCCAGCCCGGCGGCGACCCTGCCCGCGCTGCTGGACTACCTGCGCACCGCCGAGCACGCCGAGGACGGCCTGGCGCCCGGCGAGGTCGAGGTGGTGGACAACCGGGTGCAGCTGGTGACGATGCACTCGGCCAAGGGCCTGGAGTGGCGGATCGTCGCCGTGCCGCACGTGGTGAAGGACGTCTTCCCCGGTCGGCGGAAGTCGGCGTCGTGGCTGAAGTCGGTGACCGAGCTGCCCGCCGCGCTGCGCGGCGACGCCCAGGACCTGCCGGAGCTGCGGGTGCCGGGCGGGGCGAACCGCAAGGAGGTCGAGGAGGCGCTCGACCGGCACGCGGACGAGTTCGAGGAGCGGCGGCTGGTCGAGGAGCGGCGGCTGCTGTACGTGGCGCTGACCAGGTCCGAGCACAGCCTGCTGGTGTCGGGCCACTGGTGGGGCGAGACGGGTGCGAGCCCGAAGGGCCCGTCGGCGTTCCTGACCGAGCTGCGCGAGGTCGTGGCGGGCGCGGAGCACCCACCCGCCGACGTGGTCACCTGGGCCCCCGCGCCGGGCCTGGAGGACGAGAACCCCCTGGCGGCGCAGGCGAAGACGGCCCAGTGGCCCGCCGACCCGCTGGGCTCGCGCCGCGACGCGGTGTCCGAGGGCGCGGCCATGGTCGTCGCCGCGCTGGACCGGCTGCGCGAGGCCGCGGAGCACGAGCCGCCCGGCGGGACCGACGAGCCCGCCGCGGCCGAACCCGAGACCGGGACGGCCGACGCGGGTGAGGCGGGCGAGGAGTGGGTGCCCCCGGACGACGAGTGGCTGCCCTCGGACGAGGAGGAACCCCCACCGCCACCGGAGGAACCGGACGGCGACTGGGGCGAGTGGACGACCCCGGACGAGCCCTGGGACGACGGCGCCCCCCTGGACGCCCCGGAGGCGGGGAAGGCGGACACCGCAGGCGCCACCGAAGTGGTCGACGCGCCCGAGGCGGCGGCCCCCGAGGGCAGTGCCCCGGAGACCACCGAGCCGGAGACCGCCGCCCCCGGAGCAGCCACCCCCGCGCCCGGTCCGGGCGCAGGGGCGATCTCGGCTGCCCGGCTGAGCGCGGGCGGCGGGGTCTCCGCCGTGCTGCCCGATGCCGAAACGACCACCCTCGCCACCGACACCGCTACCCCGTCGGGGTTCGCTCCCGAGGGTGATTCGGTGTCCCCCGAAGAGGCAGACCTCCCCGAGGAGCCCTCCACCCCCACCGCCCCCGTCCCCGCCACCCCGGAGACCACCGATCCCGCCCCCGCCGATCCCGAGAGCAGCGATCCCGCCCCCGCCGATCCCAGAGTCAGCACCCCCGTCCCCACTGATCCCAGAGTCAGCGCCTCCATCCCCACCGATCCCAGAGTCAGCGCCTCCATCCCCACCGATCCCGAGATCGGCGCCCCCGTCCCCACCGACCCCCAGACCAGCGATCCCGACGCCGCCGATCCCGAGGGCTGGGCGCGGGACGTCGACGTGCTGCTCGCCGAGCGGGCCGCCGCCATGGACCGGCGCGAGCGCGTCCTGCTGCCCGAGCACCTGTCGGTCAGCCAGCTCGTCGAGCTGGCCACCGACCCCGACCAGCTGGCCCGCCGCCTGCGCCGCCCGCTGCCGTTCCCGCCGAACCCCCTCGCCCGCCGGGGCACCGCGTTCCACACCTGGCTGGAGCGGCGGTTCGGGGCGGTCCGGCTGCTGGAGCTGGACGAGCTGCCCGGCGCCGCCGACGAGGACGCCGTGCCGGACGGGGAGCTGGGGCGGCTGCAGGAGGCGTTCCTGGCCAGCGCCTGGGCCGACCGCACGCCGCACGCCGTCGAGGTGCCCTTCGAGGCCGAGGTGGACGGGCTCGCGGTGCGCGGGCGGATGGACGCCGTGTTCGCCGACCCCGACGGCGGGTGGACCGTCGTGGACTGGAAGACCGGCCGGGTGCCCGAGGCCGACCGGGTGCCGTCGCTGTCCGTGCAGCTCGCGGCGTACCGGCTGGCCTGGGCGTCGCTGTCGGGCAGCCCGGTGGAGCTGGTCAGGGCCGCCTTCCACTACGTCCGCGACGACCGCACGCTCCGCCCCGCCGACCTGCTCGACGCCGAGGGGCTGCGCGCCCTCATCCGGACGGTGCCCGATCTCCGCCCGAAGGAGTGAGCCGGGCCCTCAGGAGCTGACCCGAGCGTGGTCGGGGACCTCCTTGAGCACCCGTTCGTACAGCACTTCCAGCAGCCACCGCCCGAACAGCGACGGCCCGAACTCCGCCGACCGGTCCTCCGGCGGCACGACCAGCTCGGCCGGGGCGCCCTCGTCCTCCTCGTCGACCGCGACCACCCCGATCCCGTAGTAGTCCAGCTCGATCAGCGGCCACGCCTCGTCGCGCTGGGCGGTGGGCAGCACGACCGCGCAGGGCGCGAGGGTCATCAGCGTCCCGCAGGCCTGGAGCGCCTGGTCGGCGCTGCACTCCCCGACGAGCACCCCGACCAGCTCGACGGCGGAGACGGGGAGGCGGTCGTGGACGGAGGGCTCGAACCAGGAGCGGAACCAGGACGGGTCGGCGTGCGGCGGCCAGTCGTTCGCGCTCCGCCACCGGTGCACGTCGGCGCGGAGCCGCACGACGGCTGACACCCGCTGGCCGAGTACGGCGACGTCCGGGACCACGATCCCGCGCCACCCGAGTGCCGTGGCGGCACGGTGCAGTAGCGGTTGCACTAGTGCATCCTAGGTCTAGTCGCGATGTGAGCGGCAGGAGCAACAGCCGGCCCGGTCGCCGAGCGGTCGCCTGGCGCGGATCAGCGGGCGTCCCTGCGCACTCTCAACGCCCACAGCACCAACGGCACTTGGAGCGGGAGGCGGCCCCAGGCGAGTGTCCTCGCGCGGGCGGAGTCCCGTCGGTAGTCGTAAGCCATTTTCACATTCGCCGGGAAGACCGCGACGAAGAACCCCGCGGCGAGCAGCGCGCCCACGCGCCTGGTGCGCGGCGCGGCGACGGCGGCGGCCAGCGCGAGCTCGGCGACGCCGGAGGCGTTCGTCCAGGTCCGGGGGCTGCCGGGCAGCGAGCGCGGCACGATCGAGTCGAACGCCGCAGGCCGCGCGAAGTGCGCGAGCCCGGCCACGCCCAGCAGGGCGGCCAGTGCCTGCGCCCGGACCGACCGGGAACGAGCGGGGTGGTGCATGACCCCCACCCTGTCACGCGTGCCCCGGCTCCGCGCCACCAGGGTTATCCTCCCGCACCGTGAGCGGTGATCCGGAAAATTCCGAACATCCCGAGCCCCCCGAGCGCGCGGCGACGACCGCGCGGGCCGACGAGTTCCTCGCCGGTCTGCGGGACTGGCTCGCCATCCCCTCCATCGGGGTCGACCCGGCCCACCACGGCGACGTCGCCAGGTCGGCCGCCTGGCTGGCCGAGGCGCTGCGCGCCGACGGCTGGCCGGACGTGCGCGTCTGGGACGAGGGGCCCGCCCAGCCCGCCGTCTACGCCCACTGGCCGTCCGCCGACCCGGACGCCCCCGTCGTGCTGGTCTACGGCCACCACGACGTGCAACCGGTCGACCCGGTCGAGCGGTGGACCCGTCCCCCGTTCGAGCCAACCCTGGTCGGGGAGGAGCTGTTCGGTCGCGGGGCCAGCGACGACAAGGGCCAGGTCGCCATGCACCTGCTGGGCGTGCGCGCCCACCTGGCTGCGACCGGCCGCACCACCCCGGCGGTCACGCTCAAGCTGTTCGTCGAGGGCGAGGAGGAGGGCGGCTCCCCGCACATCGCCCGCACCCTCGCCGACCACGGCCCCGAGCTGGACTGCGACCTGGTCGTCTTCACCGACACCCCGCTGTACTCGCGCGAGGCCCCGACCGTGTGCACCGGCCAGCGCGGCGTCTACGGCGCCGAGGTCGTGGTCACCGGCGGCGCCACCGACGTCCACTCCGGACGGGCGGGCGGCAGCATCCCGAACCCGGCCACCGCGCTCGCCAGGCTCGTCGCCGCCCTGCACGACGAGGACGGCCGCGTCCAGCTCCCCGGCTTCTACGACCACGTCGTGCTGCCCACGGACGTCGAGCGCGCCGACTACGCCTCGCTCCCGTTCGACGAACAGGTGTGGCTGACCAACTCCGGCCGGGCGCGGGGCCTGTCCGGCGAGAGCGGCTGGTCCACCCTCGAACGCGTCTGGGTGCGCCCCACCGCCGAGGTCAACGGCCTGGTCGCGGGCTACACCGGGCCGGGCCTGAAGACCGTCGTGCCCGCCGACGCCCGCGTGAAGCTGTCGTTCCGGCTGGTGCCCGGCCAGCGCCCCGAGCACGTCGCGGAGGCGCTGCGCGAGTTCGTCGACGCCCACACCCCCGAGGGCCTGAGCGCCGAGATCGTCAGCCGGGGCGACGGGGTCCCGCCGTACGCGGTGGACGTCGCGCACCCGGCGGTCGGCGCGGTCCGCGACGCCCTCGAAGGCGCGCTCGGCAAGCCGGTCCGGTTCAGCCGCACGGGCGGCTCCGGCCCCGCCGCCGTGCTGCACGAGACGCTGCGCGTGCCGGTCGTCTACTTCGGCGTGGCGCTGCCCGACGACAACATCCACGCCCCCGACGAGCGCGTCGTCGTGCCGCTGCTGCTTTCCGGGGCCGAGGCGCTGGCCGTGCTGTGGCGCACCCTGCCCGAGCGGCTCGCGAGCGGGGAGCCGCCGGCGTGATGAAGCACCTCATGGGGGAGCCGCTGAGCGAGCGCCCCGGCCACTCCCTCGTCGGCGTGGTCAAGATGCCCGACACGGTGCAGAGCCCGGTCCAGGCGATCATGAAGCGGGTGATCGGCGCGCTGGCCGCGCTGATCGCCGCCGTGCTGATCGTCTACCTGGACCGGGACGGCTACCGCGACGTCAACGGCGACGGCCTGTCGCTGCTCGACGCGGTCTACTACGCGACCGTCTCGCTGTCCACGACCGGCTACGGCGACATCACCCCGGCCAGCTCGTCGGCCAGGCTCATCAACGTGCTCGTCATCACCCCGCTGCGGGTGCTGTTCCTGATCGTCCTGGTCGGCACGACCCTGGAAGTGCTCACCGAGCGCTCCCGCCAGGCCTTGCGCATTCAGAAGTGGAGGACCAAGGTGCGCGACCACGTGGTCGTCATCGGGTACGGGACGAAGGGCCGCTCCGCCGTGAGCGCCCTGCTCGGCGACGGGGCGGACCCCGGCTCGATCGTCGTGGTGGACACCGCCCAGTCGGCGCTCGACGCGGCCTCCGCCATCGGCCTGGTGACCGTGCTCGGCTCGGGGACCAGCAACGACGTGCTGAAGGTCGCCGGGGTGCCCAGGGCGCGGGCGGTGGTGGTCGCGGCGAACCGCGACGACACCGCCGTGCTGGTCACCCTGACCGCCCGCGAGCTGGCCCGCGACGGCGCGCAGGTCGTGGCGGCGGTGCGGGAGCGGGAGAACGAGCACCTGCTGCGCCAGTCCGGCGCGGACTCGGTGGTGGTCTCCAGCGAGACGGCCGGGCGACTGCTCGGCATGGCCACCGCGACGCCGACCGTGGTCGACATGGTCGAGGACCTGCTGACCCCGGACTCGGGGTTGGCGATCGCGGAGCGCGACGTCGAGCCGGAGGAGGTCGGCGGCTCGCCCCGGCACCTGTCGGACATCGTGCTGGGCGTGGTGCGGGGCGGGAAGCTGTACCGCATCGACGCGGCCGAGGCGGACGCGGTGGAGGCGGGCGACAAGCTGCTGTACGTGAAGAAGGTGACGCCGCCGGAGGAGGACGAGCTGGTCCGGCGCTGATCCCCACCGACCGGGGCCGCCCCACGCGGGCGGCCCCGGCTCCGGCCCCGGCTGACGTGAATCTCTTTCGCTCCCACCGGGTAATCCGGTCGGCATGAGCGAGGAACCGCAGCAGGGCCGGGAATTAGCCACCGACGCCCCGCGCCCGCCGAAGGGCCACCACGTGATCATCGCGGCCGGACTGGTCGCTCTCGTGGTGCTCGGTCTGGTGATCCCGACCATGCGCGCCACCGCGTTCGCGGTGAACGACGACGTGATCTTCTACGTGGCCATGTACGTCCTGGTTTTCGGCTCCATGTACGCCGACGACGGCATGGTGGCCGAGATGGCGGCCAAGCAGGCCGCCAGGGACGAGGTCCGGGCCCGCCGTGAGAACGCCGAGCGCGCCGCAGCCGGGGAAGACGCCCACGAGTCCTGACCGGGTGTTAAGCCCGGTCCTCGTCCAAGCGCTCCGGCCCTGCGGGCCCCGCCACCACCGCAGGACCACCCGCGCCCGCCTCGGCGGACGGTTCGTCCCCGTCCTCGCGCCCCTCCCCCGCCTCGACCCCGATCGGCAGGACCACCCGGAACGTCGCCCCTGGCCGCCCCATCTGCGGTGCCAGGCAGGTCAACTCACCGCCATGCGCCCGCACCACGCCGCGCGCGATCGACAACCCCAACCCCGACCCGCCCCGCCGCCGGTCGCGCGACTCGTCGAGCCGCACCAGCCGGTCGAAGATCCGCTCCCGCTCCAGCAGCGGCACGCCAGGCCCGTTGTCCGACACGGTCAGCCAGGCCCGGTCCCCGGCCCGCCACACCCGCAGCCGCACCACGCCCTCCGGCCCGGTGGCCTGCCGCGCGTTGTCCACCAGGTTCACCAGCACCTGCGCCAACCGCTCCGCGTCCGCCACCACCACGACCCGCTCGCCCTCGGCCTCGACGTCCAGGTCCGGCACCAGCAACCGGCTGCGCGCCACCTCCGCCTCGGCCAGCCCCAGCAGGTCCACCGGCCCCACCTGCAGCTCCAGCCCCGCGTCTATCCGCGCCAGCTGCAGCAGGTCGTCCACCAGCCGCCCGGCCCGCCGCGCCTCCCGCACCAGCAGCAGGTTGAACTGCTCCCGCTCCTCCGCCGACGAGCTCTGCACCAGCGCCTCGGCCACCGCCTGCACCCCGGCGATCGGGGTGCGCAGCTCGTGCGCCGCGTCCGCCACGAACCGCTTGGTCCGCTGCTCCGACCCCTCCAGCGAGTCGAGCATGTCGTCGAAGGCCGCCGCCGTGCGCCCCAGCTCGTTCTCCACCCGCGACGGGTTGAGCCGGTGCCCGCGCCGCCCGGCCGCGATCGAGCGGGCGAGCGTCGTCATCGCGTCCAGCGGCGCCAGCGCCCGGCGCACGACCCACACCAGCGCCACCACCGCCCCGCCGATGGCCGCCAGCCCACCCGTCACCAGCACGCTCCGCAGCCGCGACTGCGCCGCCGACAGCACGCTCGTGTCCGCGTACAGCGTCACCGTGGACCCGTCCGCGAGGTTCCGGGTCACCTCCCGCCGCACGTCCCCGCTGGGCTCCTGCCCGAACTTCAGCCCGCTGGGCAGCTCCACCAGCACCCGCACGCCGCGGTTCTCCAGCCGGTTCACCAGCTCCGCGCCCCGCACCCGCTGCTTCACGAACTGCTGCGCCGCGCGCGCCTTGTCCTGGAGCACCGCGTCCATGTCCCGCCGCGACTGCGCCTCGAACTGCGAGTCCACCAGCAGCACCAGCCCGAGCACCACCACCGCCAGCACGGCCGCCGACGACACCGTGACCCGGCGCCGCAGCGACACCGTGCGCAGGCTCACGAGTCCTCCGCGCGCAGCACGTACCCCAGTCCCCGGACCGTGTGCAGCAGCCGGGGCCCGTGCTCCTCCAGCTTCCGGCGCAACGCGCTGACGTGCACTTCCACCAGGTTCGGGTCGTAGTCCTCGTACCCCCACACCGCCGTGAGGATCTGCGTCTTGCCGACCACCCGCCCCCGCTGCGCCGCCAGGTACCGCAGCAGCCGCAGCTCGGTCGCCGTCAGCTCGACCTGCGCGTTCCCCCGCACGACCACGGCCGAGTCCGCGTCGACGACCAGGTCCCCGATCTGCACCGTCGACGGCGTGCGCCCCAACCTCCGCAGCACCGCGCTCACCCGCGCCACCACCTCGGCGAGCACGAACGGCTTGGTCACGTAGTCGTCGGCCCCGCGGTCCAGCCCGCGCAGCCGGTCCTGCACCCCGTCCCGAGCCGTGAGCATCACCACACCGGCCCCGCTGCCCCGCCGGATCACCTCCAGCAGCGCGAACCCGTCGCGCCCAGGCAGCATCACGTCCAGCACGACGAGGTCGGGCCGGAACCGCGTCAACTCCCCTTCCAGGTCACGCCCGTCGGGCCGGACCCGCACCTGGTAGCCCTGCTCGCGCAGGGCCGAGCCCACCGCGGCCCCGATAGCCTCCGCGTCCTCGATCACCAGCACCCTGGCAGCAGTTGGCACGGGTCCATTCTGCGACCGATAGCCCCGGAACGTCCGCCGACCTTCAGCCCACCCTCAGCTCGACCGCCGAACGCACACCCGAGCCCCCACGACAACCCGACACGCCGTCTGCCAACATCCACCCGTGGCGCTTCGGCTCAACCCCGTCCGGTGGGCGCTCGCGCTCCTCGTCGTCGGCCTCGCCGCGGTAGCGGTGGTGGTCGCCCTGTCCTGGCCGGAATCCACAGCCGAGGGCGCCCTGACCGAGGCAACCGTGACAACCCCGGCCCCCTGCAGCGGCCCGGAGGCCTTCGACCAGGTCGCGTACGACCTAAACGGCACCCGCCACGAGGCCAAGCTGGACGGCTGCGGCCACAGCGAGAACGAGATCGTGCGCGTGCTCGTGAAGGCGAACACGACAGCGGACACCCTGCTCCAGTCGGCGAGCACCGTGCCCGACAACGCCATCCCCCTGGCAGGCCGCCTGAGCGGAACGCTGGTCTGCCTGAGCGGCCTGGCAGGCGCCCTCTACGCCTACCTGCTAACCCGCCGCAGCCCCACACCACTCCCCACCACGATCCCCAAGACCGGCCCGTAGCCGAACCCGCAGCCCGTAAGCCAACCGCCTCGCGGGCTGCGGGGCGAGCGAAGCGAGCCCACGCAGCCCCACTCCCGCGTCCCTCTTTCCCGTTTGGCCTGGCGAAGCCCGAGCACGCTCGTCAAGATGCCGCCGCACTGCCCGGAAGACCGCCCGAGTCGTACGGCGTCTTGACGAGCGTGCTTGCCTGAAAGGAGGCCAAACGGGAAAGAGGGACCCGGACCACCGCAGGGGTAAACCGGACCACAGGACCAACGGTCACCGGCCGGCAGAGCCCGTCCCCCTCTTTTTTGGAGGTCTGCCCCGCCGGCGAGGCGAGCCCTTCAGCTCTTGATCTTCAGCTCTTAAATCCCCAAACCCCAGCCCAACCGCTCAAGCCGCCCACCGCGAACAACGCCCCTCGTAATACCGCAGCAAAACCGCCTCAACCACCCGATCATGCGCACCGATCGGCTCAGACACGATCTCGGCCCCGCACTCCCGCATCCCCCGGTGAAAAACCCCAGGCGCCAACAACCACGACGCCACCGCAACCCGCCCACCCCACCCAGCCCCAGCCCCACCCACACCCGCACCCACACCCGCAGCCCGAACCTCAGCCACCACCTCCCCAATCCGAGGCGAAGCAGTAGCCGCATACCCAACCCGAACCGGCCCCCCAACCCGCTGGCCCAGCACCTCCGCGACCTTCCGAACCTCCCCCAACGCCCGAGCGTCCGAAGACCCAGCCGCCCCGAGCACCACCGGGTCCCCCTCCCTCCACCCGGCTTCCCGCAACCGCTCCACCACCGCCGGAACCACCGCAGCCCCGATCGGCTCGGTGATCACCACATCCCGGTGCCCCGACGCCACGACCTGCGCAGGCACATCAACCCGCACGTGGTACCCAGCCGCCAAGAACGCAGGCACCACCACCGCCGCCCCCCGAACCTCCCGCAACACCGCGGTCACGTCAGGCTGCCGCACGTCCGCGTAAGCAACCCGGACGTCAACCCCACCCCGCTCCCGGACCAACCGCGCGATCTCCTCGACGACCACACCCCCACCCGGATGCCGAGTCCCGTGCGCCACCAGCACCAACGTGCCCCCCGCGCTCACACCGCCACCCCACCGCACTCGAACCGCGAGGGCTCCACCGCCAACCGGTACCCCCGCTTCACCACGGTCGCCACCACCCCCGGATCCCCGAGCGCGGTCCGCAACCGCCCCACCGCCGTCTCCACCGCGTGCTCCTCCCCACCCCCGGGCAACGCCGCCAACAACTCCTTCCGCGACACCACCCGCCCCCGCGCCTGCACCAACGCCCGCAGCACCGCCATGGGCGCGGGCGCGACCGGCCGCAGCTCCCCGTCCACCAGCACCCCCTGCCCCCGCAGCTCGATCTCCCGCCCCTCCACCGGAACCCGAACCGCCCGAGCCGGGAGCTCCACCACCACTTCCCTGGCCAACGCCCCCATCCGGGCCCGCCCCGGCTGCACCACCGGAACCCCCACCGCCACCAGCGGCCCGGCCGCGATCGCCCCCACGCACACCACCAGCACCCGCCGCAGCGCCCCGACGACCTCCTCGTACCGCCCCATCTGCCGAGCCGTCTCCAGCACCGAGGCCGCCGCGGGCGCCGACGTGAACGTCATCGCGTCCACCTGCCCCGACAGCACCCCTTCCAGCAACCTCTCCAACGGCCCTGGATCGGCAGGCCCCGTCCACCGGTAGACCGGGACCTCCACCACCTCGGCCCCGGCCTCCCGCAGCGCCCCGGTGAACTCCGGCAGCGGAATCCCGTGCAGCTGCACCGCGATCCGCTTCCCCGCCACCCCCAGCCCCAGCAGGTGCTCCAACAGCTCGGCGTTGGACTCGCTCGACGGCGACCAGTCCTCCACCAGCCCGGCGGCCCGCACGGCCCCCCGCGCCTTCGGCCCCCGCGCCAGCAGCAACCCGTCCCCGAGCGCCGTCAACAACCGCGCCCCGAGCCCCCACCCCTCCGCGGCCTCGACCCACCCCCGGAACCCGATCCCGGTGGTGGCCACGACCGCGTCGACCTGCCGGGCGAGCACCAGCTCCGTGGCCTCCAGCAGCTTCGCGTCGTCGTGCAGCGGGACGATCCGGATCGCAGGCCCGTGCAGCACCGCCGCGCCCTTCCGCTCCAGCAGCGCCACCAGCTCCTCGGCCCGCCGGGCCGCGGTGACCCCCACCGTGAACCCCGCGAGCGGCCCGGCGGCGCCACCCGCAGCCGCACCCCCGCCCGCGGCGCCCCCGCCCGCAGCGCCCCCGCCCGCGGCGCCCCCACCCGCGGCAGCCCCGCCCGCCACACCCCCGGTCACGGCGCTCCCACCCGCACGACACCCTCCACCACGCTCACCGGGTACGACTCGACCACGACCGCCGGATCGTCCAGGCACCTCCCGGTGCTCAGCTCGAAAGCCTGCTTGTACAGCGGCGAGATCACCACCGGGACCCCGCCCCGGTCCCCGACGATCCCCCGCGACAGCACCGCCGCCCCGCTGAACGGGTCCACGTTGCCCAGCGCGTGCAACCCCCCGTCGCTGGTGAGGAACAGCGCCACCTGCGTCCCGTCGGGCAGCAGGGCGGCGACGCCGCGCTCGGGCTGCAACGCGCTCAACTCGCACACTGGAGTCATGGGGCACACTCCTGTCATCGGGCCACCTCCGGGATTCCGAGCACGACCGGCACGCGCTGGCCCCGCTCCTCGCGGAAGGAGATCGTCGGGTCCGGCGCTCCCGGCGCGTTCACGAACGACGTGAACCGCGCCAGCTTCTCCGGGTCGTCCAGCACTCCCCGCCACTCGTCGGCGTAGGAGTCGACGTGCTTGGCCATCGCCGCTTCCAGGTCCGCGCAGATGCCGAGGCTGTCGTGCACGACCACGTCGCGCAGGTGGTCGAGCCCGCCCTCCATGGACTCGATCCACGGCGCGGTGCGCTGCAGCTTGTCGGCCGTGCGGATGTAGAACATCAGGAACCGGTCGATGATCCTGACCAGCGTCTCCGTGTCCACGTCGGACACCAGCAGGTCGGCGTGCCGGGGCGTGAACCCGCCGTTGCCGCCGACGTACAGGTTCCAGCCGTTCTCCGTCGCGATGACCCCGAAGTCCTTGCCGCGCGCCTCCGCGCACTCGCGCGCGCACCCGGACACCGCCGACTTGAACTTGTGCGGCGACCGCAGCCCCCGGTAGCGCAGCTCCAGCTCGATGGCGAGCCCCACCGAGTCCTGCACGCCGAAGCGGCACCACGTCGACCCGACGCAGGACTTCACCGTGCGCAGCGACTTGCCGTAGGCGTGCCCGGACTCGAACCCGGCGTCCACCAGCCGCCGCCAGATGAGCGGCAACTGGTCCACGGTCGCCCCGAACAGGTCGATCCGCTGCCCGCCGGTGATCTTCGTGTAGAGCCCGTAGTCGCGGGCCACCTCGCCGATCACGATCAGCTTCTCCGGCGTGATCTCGCCGCCGGGGATGCGCGGCACCACCGAGTAGGTGCCGTTGCGCTGGATGTTCGCCAGGAAGCGGTCGTTGGTGTCCTGGAGGGTGACCTGCTCGCCGCCCAGGATGTGCCCGTTCTCCAGCGACGCCAGGATCGACGCCACCGCGGGCTTGCACAGGTCGCACCCGCGCCCGCTGCCGTGCCTGGCGACCAGCTCGCTGAACGTCCCGATCCCGGTCGAGCGGACGATCTCGAACAGCTCGGCGCGGGACTGCGGGAAGTGCTCGCACAGCGCGCGGGACTGCTCGACCCCGCACTCCGCCAGCAGCTTCTTCAGCATCGGCACGCACGAGCCGCACCCGGTGCCCGCCTTGGTGCACGCCTTGATGCCCGGCACGTCCGCGGCCTGCCCGCTGGTGATCGCGTCGGTGACCTGCTGCTTGGTGACCGCGTGGCAGGAGCACACCTGCGCGTCGGCGGGCAGCGCCGGCTCGACCGCCGCCGCGCCGATGAGGGACACCGGGTCGCCGGGCACCGGGCGGCCGACGAGCGGGCGCAGCGCCGAGTACCTGGAGGCGTCGCCGACGAGCACGCCGCCGAGGAGGGTCCTGGCGTCGTCGGAGACGACGACCTTGGCGTAGGTCCCGGCGACGGCGTCGTTGACCACGACCTCCAGCGCGCCGGGCGAGGTGGCGTGCGCGTCGCCGAACGAGGCGACGTCGACGCCGAGGAGCTTGAGCTTGGTGGAGGTGTCCGCGCCGGGGAACTCGGCCGCGCCGCCGAGGAGGCGATCGGCGACGACCTCGGCCATGGCGTAGCCGGGGGCGACCAGCCCGTACACCGCGCCGCCGACGAGCGCGCACTCGCCGACGGCGTAGACGTCCGGGTCGGAGGTGCGGCAGCCGCCGTCCACGACGACGCCGCCGCGCGGTCCGACGTCGAGCCCGGCCGCGCGGGCCAGCTCGTCGCGGGGCCGGATGCCCGCCGAGAACACCACGACGTCCAGGTCCAGCTCGCGGCCGTCGGACAGGGTGGCGGCGAGCCGGTCGCCGTCGCGGGTGACGGCGGTGGCCGAGACTCCCGTGTGGACGGTCAGGCCGAGCTTCTCCACCATGCGCCCCAGCAGCGCGCCGCCGCCCTCGTCGATCTGCAGCGGCATCAGGCGCGGGCCCAGCTCGACCACGTGCGGGGAGATCCCCATGCCGCGCAGGGCGTTCGCGGCCTCCAGGCCGAGCAGCCCGCCGCCGAGCACCATGCCCGCGCGGCGGCCCATGCCCCGCTGCCCCGCTCCCCGGTGGCGCGCCGCGTCGACGGTCGCCCGGATCGCGTCCAGGTCGTCGATGGTGCGGTAGACGTGGCAGCCGGGCAGGTCCCGGCCGGGGACCGGGGGCACGAACGGGCTGGACCCGGTGGCCAGCACGAGCGCGTCGTAGGCCAGCTCGGCCCCGGTGGAGGTGCGCACGCGCTTGGCGGCGCGGTCGATCCCGGTGGCCGACTCGCCGAGGCGCAGCTCGACCGCGTCGTCGTGCGGCTCCAGCGCGAGGCCGCTCGCGTCCCAGGTGTCGACGTAGCTGGAGAGCGCGACCCGGTCGTACGCGGCCCTGGGCTCCTCGGCCAGGACCACCACGCGCCAGGCCCCGTCGACGTCCCTTTCCCGCACCGCCTGGACCAGGCGGTGACCGACCATGCCGTGACCGACGACCAGAAGCGTCCGCGTCATCGAAACCAACCTCCTCCGACCCGGAGAAATGCTCACCGGGAACGGTATCGCTGGAAAGACGGGCGAGTTTCGCGAGCGTTAAAGCACGCTCACACCGCACGTCAGGGGCTTGTGCGCGGGGTCCGCGCTTCCGGTGGGCGGCGCGCCGCCCTCACCACGCGGTCGGGCGTTTCTGCCGTACGAACGTTCGTTTTCCAACAACCCGCGAATTCCGGAAAACCCCGGAATTCAGCGTTCCACCTGCGCGGTTGGCGGTCCCGCGAGATCGCGGGACCACACCGCCGCTCACCCTTTCGAGCGCCTTTTTGTGGCCGTGCTCACACGCTTTTGATCAATTCGGCGCGCGCGGGGTCCCGGCGTCGGGCGCCGGTCCCCCGCGCCGCGACCCCCGCCGTCAGATCCCGGCGTGCGCGAGGCTGGGCGCCCGCCCGAACGAGACGCGCCGGAGGTAGAACCACCACGTGGTGACCACGCACAGCGCGTAGAACCCCAGGAACGCCGTCAGCGCGGGCGCGAGGGTCTTGCCGCCCTCCAGGGAGAACTTGAACACCAGGTTGACCAGCACCCCGCCGAACGCCCCGACCGCGCCCGCGATGCCCACCACGGCGGCGGCCTGCCGCTTGGCGGACGCGGCGTCCGCGACCTGCGTCGCGAAGATCGCCGGGATCATCCGGTAGGTCGAGCCGTTGCCCAGGCCCGTCAGCACGAACAGCACGATGAACGAGCCGAAGAACAGCGGGAAGCTGCGCGCCTCCACGCTCACCAGCACGCCCGCGCACCCCAGCGCGAGCCCGACGAACACGCCGACGGTGACCCGCGCGCCACCGAGCCGGTCCGCGAGCCAGCCGCCGAACGGCCGGGTCACCGAGCCGATGAGCGCGCCGAGGAACGCCAGCGCCACGAACCCCTTCTGCTCGGCGAAGCTGAGCTTGATCAGGGACGGGAAGGCGAACGAGAAGCCGATGAACGAGCCGAACGTGCCGATGTAGAGCAGCGACATGACCCAGGTGTGCCGGTTGGTCATCGCCAGCCGGTAGGAGGTGCCGTCCGGCCTGGCCTCGGTGAGGCTGTCCATGAACAGCCACGCGCAGGCCGTGGACACGACCACGAACGGCATCCACACCAGCGCCGCGTGCGCGAGGTTGATCCCGGTGCCCCAGGTGATCACGATCGGCACGACCAGCTGCACCATCGCCACGCCGAGGTTGCCGCCCGCCGCGTTCAGGCCGAGCGCCAGGCCCTTCTTGCCCTCCGGGTAGAAGAACGAGATGTTGGCCATCGACGAGGAGAAGTTCCCACCGCCGAAGCCGGTCGTGGCGGCGGTGAGCAGGAAGAACCAGTACGGCGTCCCCGGAGTGCTGACCGCGTGGGCCAGCATCGCGCACGGGATCAGCAGCATCCCCGCGCTGAACGCCGTCCACGCCCGACCGCCGAAGCGGGGCACCGCGAACGTGTAAGGCACCCGCAGCACCGCGCCCACCAGGTTGGGCACGATCAGCAGCCAGAAGGTCTGCCCCACCGTGAAGGCGAACCCGACCTGGCCGAGGCTGACCACGACGATGCTCATGAGGCTCCACACCGTGAAGCCGAGGTTCTCCGCGAGGACGGAGAACACCAGGTTCTTGCGCGCGACCCGCCTGCCCTCGCGCGCCCAGAACTCCGGGTCCTCGGGCTCCCACCGGTCGATCCACCGCCCGCCGCGCCTGCTCCGCGCGACCGCGCCCCGATCCTCGTGCACCGTGCTCATCGAGACCTCCAGAACCACCGATCGCTTGTGGGGCAACCTAAGGAGCCGCGGTTACCCCGGCGTGCGATCGCGTGTCGTGTCGGGCAATTCCCCCGCACACCGGGTGGCGGGGAGCTGTGAGGGGAGGACGCGGGGGTCACCGGGGGCGACCGCCGGTCGGGGGTCCGGGAGGTGGGGAGCTTCGGGGGCGGGACGCGGGGGTCACCGGGGCGACCGCCTGCGCGGTCGAGAGCCGTCGCGCTCACTCGGCAGCCGCCAACCAGTCCGCGATCCCGCACACCGCGTCCCGGCACCCGCCGCACCCCGTGCTGGCGCGGGTCGCCTCCACCAACCCCGGCACCGAGCGCGCACCGGCCCGCCAGGCGCTCACCAGCTGCCCCTTGCTGACCGTGTTGCACCGGCACACCACCGCCCCGGCGGGCAGGTCCGCCGGACTCGCCTCCGCGACCGCCCCGGCGGGCAGCGCGCGCCCCAGCAGCAGCCCCAGCCGGTCCGACGGCGCGGGCAGCCCCCGGTCGTACAGCTGGGTCACCGCCGCCGCCGCGTCCGGCACGCCCAGCAGGATCGCCCCGGCGACCCGGTCGTCGCGCAGCACGAGCTTCGCGTACCGCCCGCGCGCCGGGTCCTCCAGCGCCAGCACCTCGGCCCGCTCGTCGTCCACGCCCACGTGGGCCTCGCCCAGCGCCACCAGGTCGACGTCCCGCGCCTTGAGCCGGGTCACCGCCCCGCCACCCCGGTAGCGGGCGGCCGGGTCGGTCCCGGTGAGCCGGTCGGCGAGCACGACGGCCTGCTCCCACGCGGGCTGCACCAGCCCGGTCGGGGCGCCCTCGTGCTGGGCGCAGTCGCCGATGGCGTGCACCCTCGGGTCGTCGGTGCGCAGCGCGTCGTCCACCAGCACGCCCCGGTCCACGGCGATCCCGGCCTGCGCGGCCAGCTCCACCGAGGGCCGCACGCCCGCCGCCACCACGAGCAGGTCGGCGGCCAGCCGCGTCCCGTCCGCCAGCAGCAGCCCCTCGCCGGGCTCGTACCGCTCGGCGACCGCGCCCAGCCGCAGCTCCACGCCCAGCCCGCCCAGGGCCCTGGCGAGCACCCGCCCGGCGCCCGCGTCGAGCTGCCGCTCCATCAGGTGCGACCGGGGGTGCACGACGGTCACCAGGCACCCGCGCGCCACCAGCCCGCGCGCGGCCTCCAGCCCGAGCAGCCCGCCGCCGAGCACCACCACGGGCGCGCCGGGCCTGGCCGCCGAGGTGATGGCGGCGCAGTCGTCCAGGGTCCGGAACGCGACCGCGCCGGGCGCGAGCACCCCGTCCACCCCGGTCAGCCCCGCGACCGGTGGCAGCCACGGCCGGGCCCCGGTGGCGAGCACGAGCGCGTCGTAGGGCACCTCGCCGTCGTCCACCTGCACGACCCGCCGCACCCGGTCGACCTTGCCGACCGACGCGCCCAGCCTCAGGTCCACGGCGGACCGCTCGGCCCAGTCGGGGGCGTGCAGCCGCACCGACTCCGGCGGCAGCGCGCCCGCGACGACGCTGGAGAGCAGCACCCGGTTGTACGCGGGGTGGCGCTCGGCGCCGAGCAGGGTGAGCCCGACCCGCTCCCCGCCGGGGTCGCGCCGCAGCACCTCCTCGGCGAACCTGGCGCCCGCCATGCCATGGCCCACGACGACGACACGCCTCACGTTCCCGACCCCCCACCCGCGCCAGCGGGTGGGAACCCACCCCACCGCAGCACGAAGACACCCGGCGCCACACCGGACCCGAAACCACCGACCAACCGAAAGCGCGCCGCGGACCAGACCCCGCACGCCAACCGCCGCCCCGTCACACCCGCTCCAACCGGACCGCGCACACCTTGAACTCGGGCATCCGGCTGACCGGGTCGAGCGCCGGGTTGGTCAGCAGGTTCGCGCGCCCGTCGCCGGGGAAGTGGAACGGCAGGAACACCAGGTCCACCCGCATCGACGCCACGCACCGCACCCGCGCGACCGTGCGCCCCCGCCGCGACACCACCGCCGCCATCCCGCCGTGCGCGAGCCCGGCCCGCCCGGCGGTGTCCGGGTGCACCTCCACGTACGCCTCCGGCTCGGCCGCGACCAGCTCGGCCACGAGCCGGGTCTGCGCCCCGGACTGGTAGTGCTGGAGCACCCGCCCGGTGGTGGCCTGCAGCGGGTAGTCGGCGTCCGGCGGCTCGGCGGGCCCCCGGTGGTCGACGGCGGCGAACCTGGCCAGCCCGTCCGGGTGCGCGAACCGGTCCAGGAACACGCGGGGCGTGCTGTCCGGCACGACCGGCCAGTGCAGCGCCTCGCCCGCCGCGAGCCGGGAGTAGGTCACCCCGGAGTAGTCGGCGAGCCCCCCGGCGGAGGCGCGCCGCAGCTCCTCGAACACCACCTCGGGCTCCACCGGGAACCGCTCCCCCGGCTGCCCGAGCCGCTCGGCGAGCCCGCGCAGCACCTCCAGGTCGCTGCGCACCCCGTCCGGGGCCCGCACGGCCCGCTGCCGCAGCAGGACCCGCCCCTCCAGGTTCGTCATGGTGCCGCTCTCCTCGGCCCACTGGGTGACCGGCAGCACCACGTCCGCGACCGCCGCCGTCTCGGACAGCACCAGGTCGGCCACCACGAGCAGGTCGAGCGCGGCGAGCCGGTCGGCGACGTGCCCGGCGCGGGGCGCGGACACCACGACGTTGCTGCCGAACACCAGCAGCGCCTTCGGCCCGTCCGGCCCGCCGAGCGCGTCGAGCAGCTCGTAGGCGGACCTGCCGGGCCCTGGGAGCCCGTCGACGCCCCAGACCCGCTGGACGTGCTCGCGGGCCGCCGGGTCGGTGATCTTGCGGTAGCCGGGCAGCTGGTCGGCCTTCTGGCCGTGCTCGCGCCCGCCCTGCCCGTTGCCCTGGCCGGTGAGGCAGCCGTACCCGGAGCCGGGCGTGCCGGGCAGGCCGAGCGCGAGGGCGAGGTTGATCCACGCCGACACCGCGTCCGCGCCGCTGGCGTGCTGCTCGGTGCCGCGCCCGGTGAGCACGTGGGCGCGGTCGGCCTCGGCGAGCAGCCGCACCGCCGCGCGCTGGTCGGCGACCGGCACCCCGGTGACCCGCTCGACGCGCTCCGGCCACCAGGTCGCGGCGATCCGCCAGGCGTCGTCGAACCCGGTGGTGCGCTCGGCGACGTAGGTCTTGTCCAGGTGCCCGTCCGCGACGGCGACGTGCAGCAGGCCGAGCGCGAGTGCCAGGTCGGTGCCGGGCGCCGGGGCGAGGTGGACGGCCGCGAGCTCGGCGGTGGCGGTGCGCCGGGGGTCCACGACGACGAGCGCCGCGCCGCGCAGGTGCTGGACGAACGGCGGCATGGTCTCGGCCGGGTTGCCGCCCGCCAGCAGGACGGCGTTCGAGTCGTCCAGGTCGGTGACCGGGAACGGCATCCCCCGGTCGAGCCCGAACGCGCGCGTCCCGGCCGCCGCCGCGCTGGACATGCAGAACCGGCCGTTGTAGTCGATCTGGGAGGTGCCGAGGGCGACGCGGGCGAACTTGCCCAGCAGGTACGACTTCTCGTTGGTGAGCCCGCCGCCGCCGAACACGCCCACCGAGTCGGGCCCGTGGTCGCGGCGCAGCGCGGCGAGGCGGGCCGCGACGAGGTCGAGCGCCTCGTCCCAGGAGGCCGGTCTCAGCTCGCCGCGCGCCCCCTCGGGCGTCCGGTCGCGCACCAGCGGGGTGGTCAGCCGGGCGGGCGAGGTGAGCAGCGCGGCGGACGTCCAGCCCTTCTGGCAGAGCCCGCCCCGGTTGGTCGGGAACTCGCGGGGCGACACCTCGCCGTCGACGATCGTCATCGCGCACTGGAGCGCGCAGTACGGGCAGTGGGTGTCGGTCACCCGGACGACGGTAGGAACCGGCTGTTAACTCGGCACAGTGCTGTGTTTCGGGGAAGCGAACTTGCCTGCGCAGCGGCCCGGCCCGCGCGGTGAGGTCACCCCTGGCGGGGGTTCCCGCACCGGCCGTTCGGCTCAGAGGAGCTCGACCACGGTGCCCGCCGCCCGCTCCAGCCCGACCAGCGAACGGGCGCTGGACTGGGGGTGCAGGGCGTGCACTGCCAGGCGGAACAGGAGCGCGCGCAGCAGGACCTGCGGCCACTCCTCCAGGTGCGACCAGCGCTGGACGAGGCCCCGGTCGGCGCCGCCCCAGGAGAGCGCGTCCACGACCACGACGGCCGCGCCGTAGGGGGCGGGTCGCCAGTAGGCGGCGAAGTCGATGATGGCGGGCGGGGCGTCGCCCGCGAACAGCACGTTCCCGAACAGGTCACCGTGCACGACCTGCGGCTTCGCCGTGATCGGCTTGCGGTAGGAGGTCATCAGCTCGAACAGCCTGCCGCCCAGCTCGGGCCGCAGCGCGGTGCGCTCGTCGTCCCACGCGCACCGGTCGGCGACGGCGAACAGGTCGGTCCTGGCGTCGAGGAAGCGGGGCTTGGTCATGCCCGCCGTGGCTTCGTGGAGCCGCACGGCCACCTCGACCACGTCGTCGTGCCGCGGCTCGGCCCGGCCGGACAGGTACTTGGTCGCGGCCCAGCCTCCGACGACGTAGCGACCGTCGGTGGACCGCAGCGGTCTGGCCACCCGCAGGCCCTCGACGTCGAGCGCGTCCAGGGTCTTGGCGACCCAGGTGGCCTCGGCGGGCTTGCCCGCGGGCCGGATGGCCGCCTCGCCGCACCGCCACGCGGGGCCGCCGTCGATCAACTCCGGTTCGACGTCCCGCGCGCCGAACGCGGCGCGCACGTGCGACGGGGGAGGCTCCGGGGTCGGCGTCACGGGACCGCACGCTACCTGCAACAGCGCTCCGTGTGGTGGATCCCGGCCAGGCTCGTGTTGGTGTGGCACGTCTCGTCACAAGCCGCACCAGTGCGGTTCCAGCCGGTCAAACCGCCTACGCACGGCGACGATCGCCGCGCACAGGGGTGAACGCCCATCCCGAGCGGTCGAACGCAGGAGGTCTCGGACAACCCGCACGGGGGCGGTCTGCGCAGGTGGGCGGCGGTCCGGCGGGGCGCATACCACCCGCGGGACGGCGGCACCAGGGCTGCGACCGAAGCGGTGCCGGGCACGCGCCCGAACCCCTGACTTGCACTGCTTGCTGTTGACAGTTAACAGTTGGCAGCCAAACCCGAGCAGCACGGCCCCTGACACGACCCCGCCCCCGGACACGACTCCGCCCCGGACCTGGTCCAGGTCCGGGGCGGGAGGTCGACGTCACCGGTCGCGGCCCTCGGCGGGCCGCCACCGCGCGATCGGCGGGCCCAGCACGTCGGCCGGGCTCAGTGCGCCAGCGGGCTCAGTACGTCGGCAGGCTCTGGTCGATCTGCCGCGCCCAGGCCAGCACGCCGCCGCCCACGTGCACGGCGTCCGCGAACCCGGCCCGGTGCAGCGCCGCCAGCGCCTCGGCCGAGCGCGCGCCCGACTTGCAGTGCAGCACGATCGGCTTGTCCTGCGGCAGCTCGGCCAGCGCCTCGCCGGACAGGATGCGGTCCTTGGGGATCAGCACCGAGCCGGGGATGCGGACGATCTCGTACTCGTGCGGCTCCCGCACGTCGATCAGCACGAAGTCGTCCCCGGCGTCCTGCTTCTGCTTGAGCTCCAGCGGCGTGATGGTGCGCCCCGCCGCGGCCTGCTGCGCCTCGTCCGAGACGACCCCGCAGAACGCCTCGTAGTCGATCAGCTCGGTGATCTTCGGGCTCTCCGGGTCCTTGCGGATGCGGATCGTCCGGTACGACATCTCCAGGGCGTCGTACACCATCAGCCTGCCCAGCAGCGGGTCGCCGATGCCGGTCAGCAGCTTGATCGCCTCGGTCACCATGATCGAGCCGATGGACGCGCACAGCACGCCCAGCACCCCGCCCTCGGCGCACGACGGCACCATGCCGGGCGGCGGCGGCTCGGGGTAGAGGTCGCGGTAGTTCAGGCCCTGGCCGTTCGGGGCGTCCTCCCAGAAGACGCTCACCTGGCCCTCGAACCGGAAGATCGAGCCCCACACGTACGGCTTGCCCAGCAGCACGGCGGCGTCGTTGACCAGGTACCTGGTGGCGAAGTTGTCCGTGCCGTCCAGGATCAGGTCGTAGTCCCGGAAGACCTCCAGCGCGTTCTCCGAGGTGAGCTGCGCCTGGTGCAGCACGACCTTGACGAACGGGTTGATCTCCGCGACGGACTCGCGCGCGGACTCGGCCTTGGGCTTGCCGATGTCGGACTGGCCGTGGATGACCTGGCGCTGGAGGTTCGACTCGTCCACGACGTCGAAGTCCACGACGCCGAGCGTGCCGACCCCGGCCGCGGCCAGGTACAGCAGCGCGGGGCTGCCGAGACCGCCCGCGCCGACCACGAGGACCTTCGCGTTCTTCAGCCGCTTCTGACCGTCGACGCCCACGTCGGGGATGATCAGGTGGCGGCTGTACCGCGCCACTTCTTCCTTGGTCAGCTCCGCTGCGGGCTCCACGAGCGGCGGAAGCGCCATGCTGCTCCTCCTCGACGGACACGTCAAAACGCCGTACACGTCCTGACACCACTGGACAACACCAAGCCTCCCCCACCGTCTTCCCGAGTGGAAAACCGTCCCACCAGGTGGGCGGGGAGCTGGGGCGCGGGCGGCTACTGCGGCGCGACCGGGAACGCGTTCGGCGTGCAGGTCTTGCCGTCGGCGGGCACGGCGCCCCGGTTGCTGGCGTCCACCTCGTTCAGCTTGGCCACGTAGTCGTTGGCCACCCCGAACGTCTGCTGCATCATCACCGGCGCGGGCCGACCGTCGTCCTTGCACGCCTCGTGCCCCTTGCCGAGCGCGTGTCCGACCTCGTGGTTGATGGCGTACTGGCGGTAGTTGGCGATGTCGTTGCTGAACGCCTTCGCCCCGCGCACCCACCGGGAGACGTTGATGACGACCTTCTCCCGGTCCGGGTTGTAGCAGGAGGACTCGTACTGGATCTGGTTGCCGCACAGCCCGTGCGTGGTCTGCACGCTGGTGAGGCTGATCCGGAAGTCCTCGGAGCCGTCGTCGACCCGCTGCATGGACACGTTGCCGGTGCCCACCCAGCTGCGCTGGTCGGCGAGGTAGGCGTCGACGGTCCTGGCGAACGTGGTGACGTCGCCGCCGTGGTCGATCGGGTTGATCCCGACCTCGATCTCGATCGCGTACTTGCGCAGCGGCCCGTCGCCCACCTTCTCCGTGCGCCCCTGGACGACCTCCCAGGTGCCCGCGCCCTGCTCCGTGTAGGAGGGGCCCTCGGGCAGCACGGCGGTCGGGATGTCGACCAGCGCGGTGTTGGCGGGCGGCGTCTCGTCGACCTTCGGGTGGTCCTCGGCCTGCTCGGAGCGGTCCTGGCCGAGCCCGCCGCCCTGCTGGGCGACGCCGCCGCCCTGGTCGTCCTGCGCGGCCGTGTCGAGCACGACCAGCGCGGTGAGCACGACCAGGACCGGCACGGCGTAGATCCGCCAGCCGTAGTTGCCGATGAGGTTCTTGATGCTCCGCTTGCGCTCGCGCGGCTTCGCGCCGTCCGGTTCCCACGACGCCGCGAGCGGCTCGCCCGCCGTGCGGCGCGCGCCCCTGCGGTAGCGGTCCTCGGTGAGCGCCGACCGGGCGGGAGCTGGGGAGGGAGCCGGTCCGCGCCGCTGCCCTGACGTCCGGTTCACGGGGCACAGGGTGCCACAAGCGGGCGCTCGCGGTCGCTCCCACCACGACCGTGGAGGGCGGGTCCGGCGCTCACCAGCGGTCCCCCGCCTCCCACATCCCGGCGACCGCGCGCGCGACCAGCACGGGGCGCTCCATCTGCGCCACGTGCCCGGTGCGCGGCAGCACGAGCATCCGCCCGCGCGGCAGCGACCTGGTGAGCCTGGGGGCCTTGCGCACGCTCACCAGGCGGTCGTCGGCGCCCCACACGACCAGCGTCGGCGCGGTGACCTCGGGCGGCAGCAGCCACAGCGAGCTGGGCCCGCGCAGCAGCCACGAGCGCACCAGCTCGGTGGTGCTGCGCCCGAGCGCGGCGGACGCCCAGGCCTGGGTGGCCCGCTCGGCGACCTCGCGCCCGCTCTCGGCGATCCGGTTGTCCGGCACGATCGACGGGTCGCTGAAGCACAGCCGCACCGTCTGCCGGGCCCGCTCCTCGTGGCTGACCTGCGCCAACCGCTTGCGCGCGGTGCGCCCGACGAGCGGCAGGTAGGCCAGCGCGATGAGCGGGTCGGCCATCCGGCTGGTCGACAGGCGCAGGTCCGGCATGGCGGGCGAGACGAGCACCAGCGACTTCACCAGTTCGGGGCGGGTGGCGGCGATCACGAGCGAGATCGTGCCGCCCATGGAGTTGCCGAACAGGTGAACGGGCCTGCCGAGGGACTCCAGGTAGCGGGTGACCGCCCGCGCGTGCGCCGCGATGCTGTAGGTGTACCCGTCGACCGGCTCGGAGCGCCCGAAGCCGGGCAGGTCCACCGAGCGGCCCTCGACATGGCCCGCGAGCTGCCCGGACAGGTCGGTCCAGTTGGTCGAGGACCCGCCGAGGCCGTGCACGTAGACGGCGGTGTCGGCGCCCTCGGGGCCGGGGGTGGTCCGCACGTGCAGCCGGTGCCCGTCGACCTGGACCTGCTCGCCCGGCCACGGCGGGATGGCGGTGTCGAGCGGCGGCAGCGCCGCGGTGGACAGGGGGACGCGGGTGAGGGCGGTTCGGGTCGCCTCCTGCGGCTGGGTCACCCCTCCAGGATGCCTGCGCCGGGGAAGCGTGAAACGGGCCGCGCGGGGGAAGGTCACGGGCGAGGCTCCTACCAGCGAGTAAGGTTGACGGGTGGCCGAACGGTTCCAGCCCGCCCGCGGGCACGACGAGGATCGGCGCACGGCTCGGTGCGCCAGGAGGACACGCTGATGACGGAGACGGCCCAGACGGTCGGGCAGAACGGTGGCTCCGCCGGGCGCGGCATGCGCTTGCCGCGGACCGCGCGACGCGCCCAGTTGCTGGCCGCGGCGCAGGACGTGTTCGTGTCGAACGGGTACCACGCGGCGGCGATGGACGAGATCGCCGAGCGCGCCGGGGTGAGCAAGCCGGTCCTGTACCAGCACTTCCCCGGCAAGCTGGAGCTGTACATGGCGCTGCTGGAGTCGCACGTGGACGGGCTCGTCGCGCGGGTGCGCGGGGCGATCGAGTCGACCACGGACAACAAGCAGCGGGTGCGCGCGGCGGTGGCCGCGTTCTACGACTTCGTGGACGACCAGGGCCAGGCGTTCCGGATGGTGTTCGAGTCGGACCTGCGGGGCGAGCCCGCGGTGGCGTCGGCGGTCGAGCGGGCGACGGCGGACAGCGTGGACGCGATCACCGAGACGATCACCTCGGACGCGGGCCTCGACGAGCACCGGGCGCGCCTGCTGGCCACCGGCCTGGTCGGGCTGAGCCAGGTCACGGCGCGGTCGTGGCTGGCCGGGGACCGGGCGATCCCCAAGGAGGACGCGGTGACGCTGATCTCCAACCTGGCGTGGAAGGGCATCGGCGGCGGGTTCCCCTTGCAGCACTGAGCCCGCCGCACCGCGGCGAGAACCGGGTCGCTCCTGCCGCACGGGGCGGCAGGCACCAGACCTCAGCCGGACCACCGCCGCGTCGCGAGCGCGACGCGGATCGGACCGGGCCGGGCCGGGTCGGTGTGGGAGCCACCGCCCTCGTGCACCACCTCACCCCACCAAGAACGAGCGCCGCCAGGCGTGCCCGCCCGGAGCCCCGACGAGGCCGACCTCGTCCAGGAACGCCACCACCCGCTCCCCCGCCCACCGGATCGTCTCGCGCCACTGCGGGTTGCCCGCCGCCGCGCGCGCGGCCTCGACCGGGTCGAGCCCGACCGCCCGGTACACCTCGGGGTGGATCAGCGAGCGGGTGATGTGCATGGCCACCACCGCCAGCAGCCAGCGCTGGTAGGGCAGCTCGGCCCGGCTCAGCCCGCGCACCCCGCGCACCACCTCCTCGCGGGCGAAGCGCACGTGGCGGGCCTCCTCCAGCACGTGGATGCGGCTGACCATGCGCACCAGCGGCTGCACGCCCTCGTCGGCGGTCATCTCCCGCTGCAACCGGTCGAGGACCTCCTCGGCGACCAGGATCGCCGCGTAGACGGCGGGCCCGCGGCCGATCACCGGCAGCAGCCTGCCGAGCCGGTGCACCCGCCTGCCCGGCCCGTACGCGGGGCAGCCGATCCGCTCGACCATGCGCGCGAACATCGTGGAGTGCCGGGTCTCGTCGCCGATCTCGGTGAGGGCGTACTGGACGTGCCTGCTGGTCGGGTCGCCGGAGTAGACGTCCTTGAGCAGCAGCTGCATCAGCAGCACCTCGAACCACAGGCCCACGCTGGCGACGCTGGCCACCTCGTGCCGCCCCAGCTCGACGCGCTGCTCGCGGCTGAGCCCGGCCCACAGCTCGGTGCCGTAGAGCGAGGTCCGGTGCTCGGGCAGGTAGAGCAGGCCGTCGACGAGCGGAGCGGACCAGTCGACGTCCACCTCGGGGTCGTAGGACCTGGCCGCCGAGGAGTTGAGCAGGCGTTCCGCGGTCTTCTCCCGGTCGGTGGCCTTGAGCTGCCTCGCCACTGCGCCCTCCCCAAAATATGTGTTACCTGAAGTAACGGTTACCTCTGGTAGCGTGCGCCGCATGGTGCGGACTGTCAAGGGCGGGACGGACGCGCGGCGGGAGCGCTGGAAGGGCCACCGCGAGGCGCGCAGGGCCGAGTTCGTGGAGGCCACGATCCGGGCGGTGGCCAGGCACGGGGCCGACGTGGGCATGGACGAGATCGCGGGCGAGGCCGGGGTGAGCAAGCCCGTCCTGTACCGGCACTTCGCCGACAAGGCCGACCTGTACCTGGCCGTGGGCAGGCGGGCGACCGAGCTGCTGATGGACCGCCTCGGGCCCGCGATCGAGGGCGACGGGTCGCTGCGGGCCCGGATCACCCGGATCGTCGACGCGTACCTGTCGGTGATCGAGGAGCACCCGCACCTGTACCGGTTCGTGGTGCGGGCGGCGTTCGCCGAGCGACCGGTCGAGCAGGACGTGGTCGGCGAGGACAAGGCGATGATCGCCACCGCGCTGACCAGGCTGTTCGGCGACTTCCTCCGGGCGAACGGGATGGACTCGGGCGGCGCGGAGCCGTGGGCGCACGCGCTGGTCGGCATGGTGCAGAACGCAGGCGACTGGTGGCTGGACCGCCAGTCGATGTCGCGGGCCAGCCTGGGCGACTACCTGAGCACGATCATCTGGCACGCCCTGGACGGGCTGCTGCGGTCGGCCGGGGTCGTGCTGGACCCGGACGAGCCGATCGAGGCGCGGGTGAGCGGGGCGAGCGGGCAGGCGGGGCGGGCGGGAGCGGGGCAGGCGCCGGTGGGGTCGGGGCGGGCGGGAGCGGCGCAGGGGGGAGCGGCGCAGGCGGGACAGGCGCAGGCGGGACTGCGGCTGGTCGGTGAGCAGCCGTGACGGGCGCGGGCGCGGGGCCCGAGCCGGCGCCCGACGGGCAGCCCGAAGGGCAGTTCGAGGACCACGAGGGCTACTCCGGTCCGGCGGTGCTGCTCCTCGGCGGGCACGAGGTCCCGGTCGAGGTGGACCTGCGCGGGTTCTTCCAGCCGATCGACGGCCGCTACCACTGGTACGGCCGGATCGCGGCGGACCCGCGGGTGACCGGCCTGGTGGAGGCGGGCGCCCGCACCGCCGACCTGCGCACCCCGGCGGGTTCGGCGACCGGCTCGCTCGGCGACCCCGACCCGTGGGGCCGCTACCGCGTCGCGGGCACCGGCGCGCCCCCGTTCCCCACGGCCTGAGGCGGCCCGTGCGCTCGGCCCGCAGGATTCCCGAACCGCCGACCCGCGAGCGCCGAAGCCCCGCCCGCGCCTTCCCCACCCCGGTCCGGAGCCCCCCGCCCTCACCCGGACGCGCCGAGGGGGTGGCACCGGTCCGGTGCCACCCCCTCGGGTGAAGCTCGTGCGGCTCAGCCGGTCGTGGACCGGCGGCCTGGCTCAGCTCGCCGCGAAGCCGACCTTCCGGCCGTCCGCCGGGCCGATCTCCACGTACGCGACGCGCGTGGCGGGCACGACGAACCGGGTGCCCTTCTGGTCGACCAGCGTCAGCAGACCACTGCCCGCCTTCAGCGCGTCGCCGACCTGGGACTCCACCTCTTCGGGGGTGAGTGCGCTCGACACCACGAGTTCCCTGGGGCTGTCCACGACGCCGACCCTGACCTCCACGCTGACCTCCGTGCGCGAGTTGTTGGCTAACCGCTCGCAACCCTAGCCGAGTCCGAGCGCCGCCATGCGCTTCGTGTGGCTGTGCTGGAGCCTGCGGAACAGGGCCGCGATGCCCGCGAGGTCACCCGATCCGCGCACGATCAGCTCGGCGAGCCCGTCCCGCTCGGCCACCACGTACTGGGCCTGCGTCAACGCCTCGCCGAGGAGCCTGCGCCCCCACAGGGTGAGCCGGTCGCGCAGCGCCGGGTCGCTCTCGCAGGCCGCCCGGACTTCGCGCTCGGCGAACGCCGAGTGGCCCGTGTCGGCCAGCACGGCGAGCACCAGCGGCTTCGCCGAGTCGTCCAGCCACTCGGCGACCTCGCGGTAGAAGTCGGCCGCGAGCCCGTCGCCGACGTACACCTTGACCAGCGACTCCAGCCAGGTCCGGGGCGCGGTGGACGCGTGGAACCCGTCGAAACCCTTCACGAACGGGCCCATTGCCTCCTCGACCGAGTGATTCCGCTCGGCGAGGTACCGCTCCAGGAGCGCGAAGTGCCCCATCTCGGCCGCCGCCATCTGGGCCAGCGCGGCGCGTCCGGTCAGCGTCGGCGCGGCCTTCGCGTCCTCGGCGAGCCGCTCGAACGCCGACAGCTCCCCGTACGCCAGCGCGCCGAGCAGGTCGACGACCCCCTCCGCGAACTGGTCAGACCCGACCGCCCCAGCGGCCACAGCGTCGCTCATGCGAGCGAGCCTAGTCGGCCCGATGAGGCGCGACGCACGCGCGGACCGCTCGGCTTTCCAGCACGAACGGACTGGTCACCGGGTACAGTTTCCCCTTGACGCCCGGCGCACGACGCCGCCGCGCCCCGAGATGGGGGTCCCGAAGCGGGGTTCCCGAGCGGGGTCCCCCGGACTCCGGGGCGTGGTGCGCTGCAGACGGGTGGATCACGGCGGCACCGTGCCGCCTGGTGAGGGTGCGCGCACAAACCTCGCAGGCCCTCCCGCGCCACGCCCGGTCCCCGAGCGGACCGCTGAGCGGCAGGCGCGGTCGAGCGGCCCGTACAGGCCGTGCGCGCTGGTACGAGAGAGGCGATCATCCTGACCGCGACGAACGAGGACACGCACGTGGACCCGGTTGAGCTGGAGCACAGCGAGGCGGGCCTGCCCGAGACCGACGACTCACGCCCGCTGGAGGCGAACGCGCCGGTGCAGCCCGAGGCGCCGACGTTCACCGAGCTGGGCGTGCGCGAGGAGATAGTCCGCGCGCTGGGCGAGGCGGGCATCGAGCGCGCCTTCGCCATCCAGGAGCTGACGCTGCCGCTGGCGCTGGCGGGCGAGGACGTGATCGGCCAGGCCCGCACGGGCACCGGCAAGACGCTGGGCTTCGGCATCCCGCTGCTCCAGCGGGTGACCACGCCCGGCGACGGGACCCCGCAGGCCCTGGTGGTCGTGCCCACCCGCGAGCTGTGCCTCCAGGTGACGCACGACCTGACCGACGCGTCCAAGCACATGGACGTCCGGGTGCTGGCGATCTACGGCGGCAGGCCGTACGAGCCGCAGATCGCGGCGCTGCGCAAGGGCGTGGACGTGGTGGTCGGCACGCCCGGCCGCCTGCTGGACCTGGCCGAGCAGCGCCACCTGGTGCTGGGCAAGGTCCGCAGCCTGGTGCTGGACGAGGCCGACGAGATGCTCGACCTGGGCTTCCTGCCCGACATCGAGCGGGTGCTGCGGATGGTTCCCGACGAGCGGCAGACCATGCTGTTCTCGGCGACCATGCCGGGGCCGATCATCACGCTGGCCAGGACGTTCCTGAACCAGCCGACGCACGTGCGCGCCGAGGAGAACGACGCGGGCGCGGTGCACGAGCGCACCGAGCAGTTCATCTACCGGGCGCACGCGCTGGACAAGGTGGAGCTGCTGGCCCGCGTGCTCCAGGCGCGCGACCGGGGCCTGTCGATGATCTTCACGCGGACCAAGCGGACCGCGCAGAAGGTCGCCGACGACATGGCCGAGCGCGGGTTCGCGGTGGCCGCCGTGCACGGCGACCTGGGCCAGGGCGCGCGCGAGCAGGCGCTGCGGGCGTTCCGCTCCGGCAAGATCGACGTGCTGGTCGCGACGGACGTGGCCGCGCGCGGCATCGACGTCGAGGGCGTCACGCACGTGGTCAACTACCAGTGCCCCGAGGACGAGAAGACCTACGTGCACCGCATCGGCCGCACCGGCCGCGCGGGCCGCACGGGCGTCGCGGTGACCCTGGTGGACTGGGACGAGATCCCGCGCTGGCAGATGATCAGCGACGCGCTGAACCTGGGCAAGCGCGAGCCGGTGGAGACCTACTCGACCTCGGACCACCTGTTCGCCGAGCTGGGCATCCCTGCCGGGTCGACCGGCAGGCTGCCGCTGGGGCTGCGCACCCGCGCGGGCCTGGACGCGGAGCCCGAGGAGAACCTGAAGGGCGACAAGAAGCCCGCGAAGGGCCGTCGCCGCTCCGGTCGCACCGGGCGCGCCGGTTCCGGCGAGGGCGAGGCCGCGTCGAGCGCCCCGCAGCAGGGCGGGCAGGCCGGGCAGGCCGGTGAGTCCGGCGAGGAGAAGTCGACCAGGCCGAGGCGCAGGCGCCGCAGCCGGGGCGGCGTGGCCTCGGGCGAGGCGGCGGGCGACGGCGCGGGCGGCGAGTCCGTGTCGGCGTCGACGTCCGCGCAGGTCGGCGGCGGTGAGTCCGGGTCGGGTTCCGGGCAGGCGCAGGAGTCGAAGGCGGAGGCGCCCGGTGACGCCAAGCCGCGCAGGCGCAGGCGTCGTCGTCCTTCCGGGGAGGCCGGTGCTACCACCGAGACGGCTCCCTCGGCAGACTGAGGCACGACAGCGATCAAGCCGAGCACTCGGGAGCCGGGCAGTGGTCCAGCCGGAACAGGCGGAGTCGGACGGGCGCGTCGTGCCGGGGGCGCCGGAGGAGGACGTGCTCCGGGCGCCGGGCGGGGTGGAGCACCCCGGTCCTGGGGAGCGGCCCGGTCCTGGGGAACGGTCCGATTCCGGGGAACGATCCGATTCCGGGAACCGGTTCGGTCCTGGGGAGCGGTCCCGTCTCGGGGAGCGCGCTGATCTCGGGGAGGGCGCAGGCCCCGAGGGGCGCGATGGTCTTGCGGGCTGGGTGGCGGACGAGCCGGTGCCGCCGCCGTCCGCCCGGCCGTGGCGCACCCGCCGCGACTACGCGGCGGTGGCGCTGGTCGTGGTGGGGGCGCTGCTCGGCGGGCTGCTGGTGTGGTTGACCAGCGACGTGCGCGCGACGACGTCGCAGACCGGGCCGAGCGAGCTGCCCGCGCTGCCGGAGGCGACGGCGCTGCCGCCGTCGCTGTCCGAGGTGTGGCGGGCGGTCAGCCCGGCCACGCCGGGGCCGGTGGTGGCGAACGGGGTCGTGGTGACCGGCGAGGGCGGCGAGGTCGTCGGCCGGGACCCGCTGACCGGCGACGTGCGGTGGCGGTACGGCAGGGACCTGCCGCTGTGCACGGTGGGCACGGCGTGGAACCGGCCGTTCGCCGTGCACACGAAGGGGACGAACTGCTCGGAGGTCACGTCGCTGGACGCGGCCTCCGGCGCTCGCGGGCCGCAGCGGGACGGTGACGCCGAGCTGGGGACCAGGCTGTTGAACGAGGGTTCGCACGTGGTGGTCACCGGGGAGCGGTACTTCGAGGTGTACCGGCGGGACGACCTGGTGCGGTCGATGGAGTACGGGCGGCTGAGGGCGATCGTGAACCCGAACAAGCAGCCCAGGACCAACTGCACGTACGGGTCGTTCGCGGTGACGGGCGGCAAGGTCGCGGTGCTGGAGCGGTGCCCGGACCTGGAGTCGGGTGACCGGGTGACGGTGTTGAAGCCGAACCCGGAGAAGTCGGACGAGCCCGGCGTGATCACGACGGTGAGCGTGGGGGCGACGAACGCGCGGGTGATCGCGGTGACGGCGAACCGGGTGGCGGTGGCGGTGCCGGGGAAGCTGGTGCTGTTCGACTCGCAGACCGGCGGGTTGATCTCGGAGATCCCCGTTGAGGTGAGCGCGGCCGAGCTGGCCGGGGACCCGCCGGGGCGGGTGGCTGCGACCTACCACAGCACGGCGAACGTGTACTGGCACACGGGGTCGCGGACGATCGCGTTGTCGTTGGAGGACTTGACGCCGCGGTGGACCAGGGAGGGGACGGTGGGGGCCGGGACCACGTTGGCCGGGAAGGCGCTGCTCCCGGTGGCGGACGGGCTGGTCGTGCTGGACCAGGTGACCGGTGAGGAGATCGGGGCCATTCCGGTCAACCGGGGTGGGTACGGCGGTGACGTGGTGATGGCGACCAACGGGCCCGTGGTGCTGGAGCAGCGCGGGGGCGAGCTGGTCGCGCTGCGGTAGGGCTGTCTTGAGGCAGACTCTAGGGGTGGAGAAAGCGCAGCTCACCCCGCATCGGGCACTTCGCGTGGACCTGCCGTCGCGGCACGGGCACCTGGCCGCGCTGAGGGCGCCTGCGGTGGGGGTTGATCTGGGGGCGACGGCGTTGCTGCTGCCAGGGTTCACGGGCAGCAAGGAGGACTTCGCGCCGTTGCTGGACCCGATCGCCGACGCCGGGTTCGAGGTGGTGGCGGTGGATTTGCCTGGGCAGTACGAGTCGCCGGGGTCCGAGGTGGAGCGGGAGCACCGGCCGCAGGCGCTGGGGGCGGTGGTCGCGGAGCTGGTGGGGAAGCTCGTCGCCGAGGGGCGGCGGGTGCTGTTGCTGGGGCACTCGTTCGGCGGGCTGGTGGCTCGGGGGGCGGTGCTCGCGGGGGCTCCGGTGAGCGGGGTGACGTTGTTGTCGTCCGGGCCGTCGGAGTTGCCGCAGGGGGCTCGGCGGACGGCGTTGGACGCTGGTGAGCGGATCGTGCGCGAGCGGGGGCTTGAGGCGGCTTACGCGGTGGTGGAGGCGCGGAGGTTGGCTGACCCGGCGCGCGGGGGTGCGACGGCGGAGTTGGTGGAGTTCTGGCGGACGCGGTTCTTGCGGTCCGGGACTGCCGCGATGCTCGGGATGGGCGAGGGGCTGCGGGTCGAACCGGATCTGGTGGCGAAGTTGGCCAGGGTGATGCGGGTGGGCGGGGTGCCTGGGTTGGTGGTGTGCGGGGCGTTGGACGACGCCTGGTCTCCCACGGCTCAGAGGGACATGGCTGAGCGGTTGGATGCGGATTTCGCGGTGTTGGGCGGAGTTGGGCATTCGCCCAATACCGAGGCGCCGGAGGAGTTGTTGGGGACGTTGTTGCCCACCTGGCGGTCTTGGTTGGGGTAGGGGTTGGGGTTGAAGAGCAAGAGCTGAAGGGCCACAAGCACGCCTCGCCGGCGGGGCAGACCTCCAAAAAAGAGGGGACACGGGCTCTGCCGGCCGGTGGCGCTTTTGTTGGTGGTCCGGTTTACCACTGCGGTGGGCGGGGTCCCTCTTCTCCGTTTGGCCTCCTTTCAGGCAAGCACAGGCGTCAAGACGCCGTATGACTCGAGTGGTCTGCCGGGCGGTGCGGCGGCGTCTTGACACCTGCGCTCGGGCTTCGCCAGGCCAAACGGAGAAGAGGGACGCGGGATGGGGTGGCTGCGGGCTCGCTTCGCTCGCCCTGCAGCCCGCGAGGCGGTTAGCCCGCGAAGTGGTTAGCCCGCGAAGTGGTTAGCCCGCGAGGCGGTCAGCCCGCGAGGCGGTTAACCCGCGAAGTGGTCAACCTGCGGCGTGGAGTAGTGGGCGCGGGAGTGGGGCGTCCTGGTTTCTGTGGTGTTGTCAGGCCCACCAGAGGAACCAGAGGGATACGGCGGTCACCAGGACCACGGTTGTCGCCAGGGCGGCTGAGGTCCAGGACTTGGTGCGGTCTGCTGCCAGTTGGGCGGTTATCGCCAGGGCGGCTGCGATTGCGTGGCCGGTTACCACTGCGGTTCCTGGGCCTGGGACCGAGTGGCCTGAGGCCCAGAGTTGTACGAATAGCTCTACCGCCAGGAGCAGGACCAGGCCTGCTGCCAGGGAGCCGCTGAAGCCTCGCCACAGTCGCAGCGGCGCCGGGTCTGGGCGCTGCGGGGTGTGGGGGCGTGCGGATTGCGCGGGGAACTCGACCGTCGCCGCGTCACTCATCGCCATGGTTTCCCCATCGTCGGTTGCACGCTCGTCGTTCCACCAGCGGGGCGGTGGGGTGGTCAGGGGGCGAGCAGCGCCCACGGGTCGATCGTCGGCGCGGCCTCCTGGCCCTCGGGGCAGTGGCGCCTGAAGTCGCACCAGGAGCACTGCCTGCCCGTTCTGGGCGGGTAGACCTCGTCGTGGTCCGCGCCCGCGGCCAGGGTGCTCTCGGCCAGCACGATGTCGTCCGCGGCCTCCTCGGCGCGCGCCACGTGCCTGCCGATGCTCTCCTCGGTGTGCTCCCACACGGCTACCGAGCCGGTCGGCAGGTGGTGGAGCTCGACCCTGGCGCACGGCTTGCGCAGGGTGCGGCGGGCGGCGACGGCGTAGAGGGCGAGGGCCTGGGAGCCTCGGGCGTCGTCGGCGGAGAGGGCGTGCTTGCCGGTCTTGTAGTCGACGATCACCAGCTCGTCGCCGCGCAGGTCGATCCGGTCCACCCGGCCCTCGGCGACGATCGTGCCGGTGGGGGCGGACACCCAGCGCTCGACGCCGATCGGGTCGATCGTGGTGTCCAGGTCCTCGACGTAGTCGCGCACCCAGCCCGCGGCGCGGTCCCGGTAGCGCCAGGACTGCTCGGCGTCCCGGAAGCCGTCGGACTTCCAGGCGCGGGTGAGCAGCGCCACCGCCCGGTCGGGTGAGCGCTGGGCCGGGGGCAGGTCGAACAGGGCTTTGAGCGCGTTGTGCACGGCCGCGCCCATGGCGCTGTGCGCCCACGGGCCGCCGCGGGCCGGGCTCGGGCGGTCGACGTAGGCCATGCGGAACCGGCGCGGGCAGTCGGCCCACGTGGCGAGCTTGGCGGGGGTGACCCGGACCAGCTTGCGCGGAGGCGCGCCGAAGTCCAGACCTAGCTGCTCCTGCACGGGGGCAACGCTACCGAGGACCACCGACAGCGCGCACCACCCCTGGGCGGGCTGTGCGCTGCCCGCCCGCTAGCCGGTGAGGACCTTGCAGCCGGTCGCGCGGTCGGCCAGTTCGTCCAGGACCTCCGGGGCCGTCGTCTCCGCGCCGATCCGGGTGGTCTTGTTGGTGCCGTGGTAGTCGCTGGAACCGGTGGTGAGCAGGCCCAGTTCGCGGGCCAGGCCGCGAACGCGGGTGCGGGTCGCGGGGTCGTGGTCGGGGTGGTCGACCTCCACGCCCGCCAGGCCCTGGTCGGCCAGGGAGGCCAGGACCTCCTCGCTGATGACCGGGCCGCGCGAGACCGCGAAGGGGTGGGCCAGGACGGTCACGCCGCCCGCGTCCTCGATCATCTGGATCGCGCGGGCGACGGGGGTGTCGGTGCGGGGGACGTAGTAGCGGCCCGAGGTGAGGTAGCGGGCGAACGCCTCGTCCACGCTGGTGACCACGCCGCCCCTGATCAGGGCCATGGCGAGGTGGGGTCGGCCCGCGGGGGCGTCGGCGGGCATGGACGCCATCATCTCGTCGGGGTCGACGGGGAAGCCGTCCTCGCGCATGAGCTCGGCCATCAGCCGCAGGCGCTGCCTGCGCTCGAGGCGCAGCCGCTGCTGCTCCTCGACGAGGGCCTGCGAGGTGGGGTCGTAGAGGTAGGCGAGCAGGTGGACGGTGATCACCCTGCCCCGGCCGTCGTCGGAGGCGCAGGAGAGCTCGGCGCCGCGCACCAGGCGCATCCCGGCGGGCAGTGCCGCCGCGGCCTCCGCCCAGCCCGCCGCGGTGTCGTGATCGGTGATCGCGATCGCGTGCAGGCCTGCGTCAGCCGCGGCGGCCACCAGTCCAGCGGGTGTGTCGGTGCCGTCCGACTCGGTCGAGTGGGTGTGCAGGTCGATGCGCACCCGCCCAGTCTGAACTACTAGGGGACCATCTTCTTACCTCGGGCCGCCCGCTGAGCCTTGATCATGGAGAAGCGCTCGGCCTGCGCCTTCTTGTCGCCGAAGGTCAGCTCGGAGATGGCGTCGTACACCTCTTCCGGGTTGGGCAGGAACTCCAGGCGGTTGAGCGCCTGGATCTGACCCGCCGACTCCACGATGAGCGTGCCGAAGCCGAACATGCGTCCGACGAAGGTGCGCTCGTAGGTGAGGTCGGTGACCTTGGAGATCGGCATCATGGCGACCTTGGTGTCGAACACGCCCGAGGTCAGCATGAACCGCTTGTCCGTGACGACGATGCGCTCCACCCACCACTCGATCACGAGGTAGGCCAGCCTGAGCACCACGATGAGCGACGCGTACCAGAGGATGTTCTGGACGAAGCCGAGGCTCTGGGGCAGCAGTGAAGAAATGATCATGCAGCCCGCGAGCAGGGCGAAGGCCTCCAGGAGGTCTCCCAGGAGCACTGACCAGTGCCTGCGGACCCTGATGACCCTTCGCTCCGTCGACAGCAGGTACTCGTCGGGGTCTCGTGGTGCGAACATGCTGTGACCCTCCGCGCCGGTGGGGGTGGAGCCGGTGAGCCGGGTTGGATCAGAAGAGCTGCTTCACGAAGGTGATGAGCGCCTCAGCCGCTTCCCGGAGCGTGTTCAGGATGTTCGTCACCGTCTGGGCCGCCTGGGTCGGCTCCGCGATGAGGAAGAACAAGAGCAAGCCGACTCCGGCGAAGGTGAGGATCTTCTTCAGGTTCACGATGATCAACCCCGTTCGCTACCGCACCCGTTTGGCGCCAGTGAGACCCGTTGTACCGCACCAGGCAGCACGTTGGGAGCTTTGTACCGCACATGGGTCAGCGCGGTGCACCGCCGAACCGGTGCCATGACGGAGAGTAGCCGTAACGCTGGGCGCACGCGACGCGATGCGCCGCTCCAGAGCAGCCGGGACGGCGACCGACCGCAGGCTGCCACCTGCTGCGCAGCGCCGATCCCCCAGGTGAGGGACGGGTTGCGACGGCGCGTCATCCGTTCGGACCTGCCGGGGGCGATCGTCCGCGCTTGATCGTCCGAATGTCCGCAAAATAGATACGCAGAGTGACGATCTTTGGGCAGCACGGGGCTCGGGCGCCTCGCCGCCGCGGAGGCGCGCGAGAGCCGAGGACAAGGCCCCTGCCTGCGCCTATCCGGAGATCGAATGCCCTGGCGACGCTTCGGGCACACCTGTTCACCGGTAGTTGCGATCTTCGCCACACCGGTGATCCACGTCAGGCGCACGGGACGCGGGGGAGGCCGGGCCGGAGCCCTGGGGACGATCTTTGTACCACCCGGACGCGTGAGGTTCCCGTGAGGCGCGAACCGGTCGGGTGGAGTGGGTGGCTGAGGGGTTGACCTGCGGGTGACGTTGTGGATGCGGTGGGTGACCAGGGCTTCACCTGCGCGGTCTCAGTGAGCGCTGAATAGGGCGAGCGCACCGAGATGGGGTGAGATGAGCGGGCGGAGGGCGATGATGTGATCTTGATCATCCGTCGGGCCCGCCCCGGAGGCGGCCAACCCAGGAAGTGGCCCGCCCAGGAAGTGGCCCGCCCAGGAAGCGGCCCACTCCGGAAGCGCCCACTCCGGAAGCGCCCGCTCCTAGGGCCGGTTCCGTCGTCGGGCCGGTGCCGTCGGGCCGGTGCCGTCGGGTCGGCTCCTGGGGCCAGTTCCGTCGGGCCGGCTTCTGAGGCGCCCCCCTTGAGGCGCGTCCCTGAGCGGGCGCCCCGGTCCGTAGGCCGGGCGCCCTCGGGTGGAGTGCCCCTGCCCGCCAGCCGAGCGCCACAGGCGGAGGTGCGCCCCGGCCCGCGCGTCGGGCGGCCTCGGGCGGGGAGCGGCTCGTCTCTCGGGACGGCCCCGACAGACCGGGTGCCCATCTGGGTGCGCCAGCGGGCCAAGTGCCCTCGAGGCGAGCCTCAGCGGGCCAAGCGCCCCTTGGGCGAGCCCTGGCAGGCCTGATGCCTCCTGAGCGAACCCCAGGGGGCCCGGCGCCCCCCTGGGCGAGCCCCGGCAGGCCCGGCGCCCCCTGCGAACCCCGGCAGGCCCGGCGTCCCCTGCGAACCCCTGCGGACCCGGCACCCCTGGGCAAGCCGCTCCCCCGCCTCCGCCCCGTCACACCAGCCAGGTCAGCCGCTGCCCCCTCGGGGCGGCGAGCGCCAGCGCCTCGGCCGAGCGCACCTCGCCGTCCTCCACCCGCACCAGCCCGACCACGTGCCCGTCCTCCAGCTCCGCGCGGCCCGGCAGCAGGTGCTCCAGCCCCGTTCCGTACGACTCCAGGCTCACCCACGTCAGCGGGCGCCCCAGGGCGCGCAGGGCGTCCACGAAGCCGGCCACGGGCACGTACGGCAGCACCATGCTCGTCAGCACCACCAGCGGCTGGTCCTCCGGCACGAGGGCCACCGCCTTGGCGAGGTCCGCCACCGCGTCGCCGGTCACGAACTCCGGCTTCGCCTTGCGCTGGGCCGCCGCCGCGACGCCCAGCAGGCGCAGGCGCTCCGGCTGGTCCGCCCAGACGCAGGCCTCCAGCCAGGCGTAGGTCTCCTCGTCCTCCAGGTCGGCGGGCGCGCGGTCCAGGCCGATCCTGGCGCCGACCTTCACCGACTTCGGCAGCTTGGGCATCGTCGCTCCGGGGGCCAGCTCCAGCACGCAGTGCACGCCCACCGTCGCCTTGGCCGGTCCGACGGCGACCTGCCCGGCCTGCTCGCTCTGGTAGCGGTACGAGTAGCGGTCGATGCCCAGCAGCAGCCCGGCCGAGCAGCCGACCTCCACCAGCCCCACCGGGCCCTTGACGCGGGCGAGCGCCGGGTAGAGCAGCGCGGCCCTGCCGACCTCGTTGCCCTGGGTGCTCCGGGTCGAGATCAGCTCGCGCACCCGGTCCGCCCGCTCCAGCACGAAGTCCCGGAACAGCGGCCAGGTCCCCTCGTCGGGACCGTGGGTGCCGCCGAGCGTCGGGTAGTAGCGGGACAGCGGGTGCACGGGCTCGGCCTGCGCGAGCCGGTGCGCGGCGGCCAGCAGCAGGGTGGGGCGCGCGAAGCGCTCCGGCGCGGCGGTCAGCAGACCGGCCACCGCGTCGTCGGTCGCGGCGCGCGCGGCCAGGTGCGCGTACAGCGGGGAGACGTCGGCCGCCCCGCGCTCCGCGAACGACGCCAGCCGTTCCCGCACCAGTTCCAGTGAGGTCACTTCGCTCCTTCGCTCGGGCCTGCCGCCTCGGCGCGAACGGCCCTCGGCCCCCCGGACGGGGAGCGCTGGGGCGTCGTCGCCTCCGGGGTGGGGGCGCGGCCCCCGCCCCTGTTGTACCCCGCCGGGCTCGGGGCCAGACCCGGCGGTCCCGCACCGCGCGGAGCGGCTCACCCGCTGGTCACGGCGCCGCGCACCCCGCCGCGGGAGCCGCGCGGCCCCGGAGTCGCACCCGGTGTGACAGACGTCCCGAACGGTGTGACGGGCCTCCCGGCCGGGCTGCACGACAGCGTGAACCGGACGGGAGTAGGATCTGGAGCGGTTCGTGCGGCTCTCCATGCGTGGGATGAGCCCGGACCGCTACCTGAGGAGGTGAGGAGTCGCGATGAGCAACGATCCCCATCCTGCGAGTACCTCGCGCGTCCTCATCGGAGGGTCTGCTTCCCGCAGCTAGGCCCTTGCTCCCGGTCGGGGACGTGCCGTCGTCGTTCCACAGCTCCACCTTCGACGCGCCCGCACCCTCCGGAGGTACACCGTGCCCAGCCTGCCCTCTTTCGGCGGTTTGAGCGGTTTCAGAGGCCGTTCCGCCGTTCGCGCCCGCCGCACCGAGTCGGCCCGCGCCCCGCTGCCCGTGCCGCTGTCGGCGTACGTCGTGGACTGCGGCGTGTACGTCGACGGCAGCAGGCTGCCCGGACGCTGGACGCACACCGACGCGGTCGAGGAGGTGCGCAAGCGCCGCGAGGGGTTCGTCTGGATCGGCCTGCACGAGCCGGACGAGGAGCAGATCCAGGGCGTGGCCGAGACGTTCGGGCTGCACGAGCTGGCCGTCGAGGACGCGGTGCACGCGCACCAGCGGCCGAAGCTGGACCGGTACGACGACATGCTGTTCATGGTGTTCAAGACCGTCCGGTACGTGCAGAACGAGTCGCCGAGCACCGCGAACGAGATCGTCGAGAGCGGCGAGATCATGGTGTTCCTGGGCCGCGACTTCGTGATCACCGTGCGGCACGGCAACCACTCCGGGCTCGCCGTGGTGCGCAAGCAGCTGGAGAGCGACCCGGACAAGCTGCGCATCGGCCCGGCCGCCGTGCTGCACTCGATCGCCGACCACGTGGTGGACAACTACCTGGACGTGACGTCGAAGATCGAGAGCGACATCGACCAGATGGAAGCGCTGGTGTTCGCGCCGCGCGGCGGGGTCAGCTCCGACCAGATCTACCTGATGAAGCGCGAGGTGCTGGAGCTGCGGCGCGCGGTGATGCCGCTGGCGGTGCCGCTGCGCAGGCTGGCCGAGGGCTACACGCCGCTGATCCCCGAGCAGGTGCGGTCCTACTTCCGCGACGTGGACGACCACCTCACCGAGGTGTCCGAGCGGGTCATGAACTTCGACGAGCTGCTCACCACGCTCGTCAACGCCGTGCTGGCGACCATCACGCTCCAGCAGAACGGCGACATGCGCAAGATCACCTCGTGGGCGGCGATCATCTCCGTCCCGACGATGGTGGTCGGTGTGTACGGCATGAACTTCGACTACATGCCCGAGCTGCACTGGCGGTTCGGCTACCCCCTGGTGATCGCGGTGATCCTGATGGGATGCCTGGCGCTGTACCGGATATTCCGCCGGAACCGCTGGCTGTAGTCGCCTCCCCCCGCACGCCCCGACCGACGGGAACCCCACCATGACCAGGCTCCTGACCAACCCGCTGTTCTGGGTCCTCACCCTCCTGCTGTGCTGGCTGGCCAGCGTGACGGTGATCATCGCCGGCCAGCCCTGACCCCGACCGTCACACCCAGGGCGCGCTCTCCCAGGTGAAGGGCGTCCCGTGGGGCCCGCCCGCCCCGAGCCGCAGGGAGCGGCCCGCGGGCCAGAGCTTGAGCAGCAGCTGGAACTCGTGGGGCAGGGCGGGGTCGTGGCCGCGCCGCGGCTCGAACACCAGCAGCGCCAGGGGAGCCGCCGCGGTGGCCCGCTCCGCGGCGGACGCGAGCACCGCGCGTCCGGCGGCGCGCTCGGCGGCGGACGCGTACTGCCACACCACCGAGTGCCACACCACCGTCAGCACGTCCCGCTCCGGCCGGGCGAGCTGCTCGCCCAGCCACTCGGACGCCGGGGCCCGCCGGACCGGGACCGGGTCGACGGCGGCCAGGTCCAGCGCGGCCCCGAGCCGGGTCCAGCGCTCGCGCTGATCGGGCCACACGAACGAGAGCAGGTGCTGACGGCCGTCCACAGTGGACACGTCGACCGGGTTGGGGTCGCAGCCGCCGCGGCCCACGAGGCGGAGCGGGCGGTCGAGGTCGCCGTCGGGCTCGCCGCTCCAGCCGGTGTCGAGCCGGAGCGGGCTGCCGGGGTCGCCGAGCACCCGGTCGCCGTGCAGGTAGGCGATCCGGTGCGGGCGCAGGTTGAGGCCGCCGCTGGCCCCGACCTCCAGCAGCCGCACCGGGAACGGCGTGCGCCGACCGGCGGCGGCAGCGGCCAGGGCGGTGGCGGTGTGCAGCCCGCCGAACAGCGGTCCGCTGCGGCCGGGTTCGTTGGTCTGCACCGTCGTGGTGTCGACGAGGGCCCGCAGCTCGTCCGCGTGCTCCTCGACGACCCCGCGCGCGTCCGCCCAGAGCGCCCCGAGCTCCGGGGAGCCGCCGACGGTCGGGTAGTGCGCGGCGAGCGCGGGCGCGCGGCCCTCCAGCACGACGCGGTGCACGGCGGCGGCGAAGCGCAGCGCGGGCACGTCCCCGGCGCGCGCCCGCTCGGCGTTGGCCATGACCCGCCTGGTGGGGCCACCGGAGTCGAGGTCGGCGGAGGCGGCGGCGAGGAGGGTGGAGGTGAGCGGACTGGCTCCCGCGCAGTCCCTGGCCGACTGGCGGAAGAGTTCGGCGAGCACGGGCAGACGCTAACCCGGAACCCCGGCGCGGGGCACCGGAACACGCGGGGTCTTCACCCCTGGAGAGGTCGGGGCGGGGAGCGCGGGCCGGGGACGCCGGGCGGGCGAGGCGCGGGGCGCCCCTCGGCCCGCCGTCAGCCCTCGGCGTCCGCGGTCCAGGTCACCCGTCCCGACCGGACGTCCTCCACCAGCTCGCGGGTGAGCTCAAGGTCCGTCCGCACGTGCGCCCGGACGTGGCGGACCTCGACCACCCCGACGCCCGCGACGCCCTGCTCCACGAGCGCCGCGTACCCGGCCTCGACCCCGGCCAGCTCGGACTCCAGGAGCACCACCCGCCGCTCCAGCCGCGCCACGACCTCCTCGGGCGGCAGCAGGCTCAGGAACGCCAGGGCGGCGCAGTAGACCGGGTACTCGGGGACGGGCGCCCCCAGCAGCTCCCGCAGCCGCTCCCGCGCGACCCGCCGCCCCTCCTCGGTGATCGCGTAGACCGTCCGCTCGGGCCGCCCGCTGTCGCGCACCGTCTCGACCGGCCGGATCAGGCCGCTCTTCGCCAGCCCCTCGAACGCGTGGTAGAGCGCCCCGTGGGTGACCTTGACGATCCGGTCGAGCCCCTCGTCCTTCATCCGCTGCCGCACCTCGTACGGGTGCTGGTCCCGCTCGTCGAGCAAGCGCAGCACGGCCAGGGCCAGGGTGGTGAGCGCGCGCACCGGCCGCCCCTCCTCATCGGTCGGGAAGTCCATCGTCGTCGGAGGCCCTCGGGACCTCCGACGGCGATTGTCCCCTCAGCCCTCGCCGCCGTGCCCCGGCAGCGGCCGGGCCTGCTCCAGCACCCGGTCCGCGTAGCTGTCCAGCAGCCGCGTCGCGACCTGCTGCGAGTAGCCGAGGATCACCGCCCACAGCAGCAGCGCCGACTGCGAGGACACCCCGATCAGCCCGGTGGTCACCCCGGCCCCGAGCGCCAGCACCCCCACCACCGCCAGCGACGCCCCGAGCAGCACCTTGATCGTCGCCTGGTACCCGACGGTCACGTAGGGCGTCAGGCTGGGCCTGCGCCGCAGCAGCAGCACCACGGCCGCCAGCACCGCCCCGAAGCCCCCGAGCGCCTGCACGAGCCACACGTCGGCACCGCCGGCCGCCGCGCCCGTGGGGCACACGGCGGCCAGCTGCTCGGGCCGCACGCACAGCGGCAGGTAGCCGGGGCTGAGCAGCCCGACGACCCCCAGCGCGGTGTTCACCAGGAGCAGCACCGCCGAGGCCGCGATCAGCTTGTTCCGCAGCGCCCGCGACCCGGCGTGCGCGAAGTCCGACCGGTCGAACGCGGCCCGGAGCGCGTCCACCACGACCGCCCGCTCGACCCCGACCGGGAACTCCCCCGGCCGCAGCTCCTCCAGGGCCCGCCGCCGGGGATCGGTCTCGTCCAGCTGCTCGGCGACCCGCGCCACCAGCCCCGGCAACCGCCCGAGGAACCCCGGCGAGGCCGCCGCCACGGCGATCTCCGCCTCGTGCAGCGCCCGCCAGCCCCGCTCGATGCGCCACCCGGACCACCACGCCGCGATCGTCCGCCACCGGCCGAGGTCGCCCTCCAGCACCTCGTCCACGACCGCGGCCTCCCGCTCGGCGACCTCGCGCCACCGGGCGCTCTCCTGGTCCAGCGGGTCGACCGGTCCGAGCGCGGCGAGGTCGGCGCGCACGCGCTCGACCCGCGTGCGCACCACCAGCCGCCAGTCCGTGGCTCTGGGTTTGCCCATGCCCCGATCGTGGCAGGAACGACCGGCGGTCCGGGAGCCCTAGCGGGTGTGCGCGGGCGCGATCAGCTCGCGGGTGAGCGGAGGCATCCGCTTCTCCAGCCCGTACGGCTCCAGGTGCGCCTGGAACAGCTCGGTGAACGCCCGCTCCACCGCCGCGTCGTCCCACGCGTCGCTCTCCAGGATCGGCTGCTTGAACTGCGGGTGCCCCACCAGGTGCAGGTGCTTGCCGTTGCACCGGACCACCTGGCCGGTGATGCCGCGCGCCGCGTCCCCGAGCAGGAACACCACCAGCGGCGCGACCTTCGCGGGCACCCGGTCGGTCGTGACCACGCTCCTGGCGCGCGGCGAGGCCACCACCATCCGCGTGTGCGCCACCGGGCAGACCGAGTTGACCCTGATCCCGTCCGGCTCCAGGTCGAGCGCCCACGACGAGCTGAGGGAGGCCACCGCGCCCTTGGTCGCCGAGTACGTGCCGAGCTTGCGCTGCCCCAGGTAGGCGCCGGACCCGATGTTCACGATGGACCCGCCGCCGCCCTGCTCGCGCATGGCCCGCATCGCCGCGACGCCGGTGTAGATGACCCCGAGCAGGTTCACCTCGACGGTGCGCCGGATCTGCTCCGGGTCGTCCTCCCAGGGCTTGGACTCGTAGTTCACCCCGGCGTTGTTGACCAGCCCGTCGATCCGCCCGAACTCGTCGGCGCAGGTGCGGATGATCTTCTCGGCCTGCGCGGGGTCGGCGACCGAGTGCCCGCTGGCCACCGCGGTCCCGCCCGAGTCCCGGATGCGCTCCGCGACCCGCTCGGCCGTGTCCGCGTCCACGTCGTTGACCACCACCGAAGCGCCCGCCCTGGCCGCCTGCTCGGCGTAGGCCTCACCCAGTCCCCGTCCCGCCCCCGTGACGACGACCGCTTTCCCGGCCAGAGCACCCATAGCGCGCACCACTCCCCTAACCAGAAGCCTCGCAGCGGTTCTCCCGTGCTCTTCCCTGCTTCGACCAGCTTGGGGAGGCCGCTGAGCGGTGCGGGCCGGGTTGCGGCGAATTGCGTTCGGGCTGCGCTGAATGGCTTATGGAGTTCAGCGCGGCCTATGGTCCCGGCTGGTCGGCCCGCACCCCCCGGTTCACGCGAAAGGGGACGCCCCGCGTCGCCGGGCGTCCCCTTTCCTGAGCCGTGCGGTAGGCGGACCGCCGCAGGGCGGTCCGCGACCGATCAGCCGATCACCGCGCCGGATCGCTCACCGGTTCACCCGCCCGCGTCACTCGCCCGCGTAGGTGAGGTTGCGCCCGCTGGACGGGTCGAACAGCTGCACCTTGTCCGCGTCGAACCACACCTCGGCCGGCTCGCCCTCCACCGCGGTGGACGCCGCCGACAGCCTGGTCACCAGGGACACCCCGGAGCCGGGCACGTCGACCGAGCCCGCGTCGGCGGCCAGCTCCTCCAGCTCGGCGGAGGTGGCCTGCTCGCCGTCGACGCCGAAGTACGCGTACTTGTCCGACCCCATCGACTCCAGCACGTCCACGTTGCTGGTGAACGTGACGCCCGACCCGCGCACCGACTCGTCCACGAGCCTGGCGTCCTCGAAGTGCTCGGGCCGCAGGCCGAGGATGACCTCGCGGGGCGCGTCCTCGCGCGCCAGCAGCGACTTGACCCGCGCGGAGAGCGGGATGTCGCCGAGCGCGGTGCGCAGCTGGTCGCCCTCGATCCCGGCGGGCACGAAGTTCATCGACGGCGAGCCGATGAAGCCCGCGACGAACAGGTTGGCCGGGTGGTCGTAGAGGTGCTGGGGCGCGCCGACCTGCTGCACGTGCCCGCCGCGCATGACCACGACCCGGTCGCCCAGGGTCATCGCCTCGGTCTGGTCGTGGGTCACGTAGACCATGGTCGTGCCGAGCCGCTTCTGCAGCCGCGACACCGAGGTGCGCATCTGCACGCGCAGCTTGGCGTCGAGGTTCGACAGCGGCTCGTCCATGAGGAACGCCTTGGGGCTGCGCACGATCGCGCGCCCCATCGCGACCCGCTGGCGCTGGCCGCCGGACAGGTTCGCCGGCTTGCGGTCCAGGTGCTGGCCGAGGTCGAGGATGTCCGCAGCCTCCTTGACCTTGCGCTGGACCGTGGCGTCGTCGACCTTGGCCAGCCGCAGCGGGAACGCCATGTTCTCCCGCACGGTCATGTGCGGGTAGAGCGCGTACGACTGGAACACCATGGCGATGTCGCGGTCCTTGGGCGCGCGCTCGTTGACGCGCTCGCCGCCGATCCGCAGCTCGCCGGAGGTGATGTCCTCCAGGCCCGCGATCATGTTGAGGGTGGTGGACTTCCCGCAGCCGGACGGGCCGACGAGGATGACGAACTCGCCGTCACCGATCTCCAGGTCCACGTCCCGCACGGCCACCGCGCCGTCGGGGTACTGCTTGCTCACCTTGTCGAGAACGATCTCTGCCACGCCCACTCACCCCTTGACGGCGCCGGAGGTCAGCCCGGCCACGATGCGACGCTGGAAGAACAGCACGAACACGATGATCGGGACCGTGATGACCACCGCCGCGGCGGCGATGGAACCGGTCGGGTCCTCGAACTGGGAGCTGCCGGTGAAGAACGACAGCGCGACCGGCACCGTCCGCGAGGACTCGGTGGAGGTCAGCGAGATGGCGAACAGGAAGTCGTTCCAGCAGAAGATGAACACCAGGATGGCCGTGGTGAACACGCCCGGCGCGGCGAGCGGCGCGATGACCCGCCGGAACGCCTGGCCGGGGGTGGCGCCGTCCATCTTCGCCGCCTTCTCCAGCTCCCACGGGATCTCCCGGAAGAACGCGGAGAGGGTGTAGATCGCCAGCGGCAGCGCGAACGTGGTGTACGGCAGGATCAGGCCGGGCCAGGTGTCGAACAGCCCGAGGGTGCGCTCGATCTCGAACAGCGGCGACACCAGGGAGATCTGCGGGAACATCGACACCAGCAGGGACACGCCGACGAGCGCGCGCTTGCCGGGGAAGTCGAGCCTGGCGATGGCGTAGGCGGCCATGGTGCCGAACACGACGGCGATCGCGGTGGCGATCAGGGCGATGCCGATCGAGTTCACCAGCGCCCGGACGAACTCGCTCGTGGTGAAGATCGCCTGGTAGTTCTCCAGGGTCCACTCGCGCGGGATGAAGTTCCCGTCCGCCAGGGTCGCGGGCGTCTTGAACGACAGCGACACGATCCACAGCACGGGGATCAGCGCGTAGGCGACGACGACGGTGTTGAGCACCGCCCAGCGGGCCTTGCGGCCGGTGGTGACGGCTCCTCCGGTCCCGGCCATCAGCGCCTCCCCGTGTTGTCGCTACCGGGGGCAGCGGTGCCGAACAGCTTGACGAAGATGAACGCGATGATCGCCACCGCCACGAAGATCAGCACGGACATGGTGGAGCCGATGCCGAGGTTCAGGCCCTTGATGAGGTTGTTGTAGCTGACCATCGACACCGACGACGTGCCCTGCGAGCCCGCCGTCAGCACGAACAGGTTGTCGAAGATGCGGAACGCGTCCAGGGTGCGGAACAGCAGCGCCACCAGGATGGCCGGCTTCATCACCGGGATGATGACCTTGACGAACCGCTGCCACGGGCTCGCGCCGTCGACGGCGGCGGCCTTGAGCAGGTCCTCGGGGACCAGCGCCAGGCCCGCCATGAGCAGCAGCGCCATGAACGGCGTGGTCTTCCAGACCTCGGCCAGGATCACGACCATGATGGCCGGGACCTTCTCGGTCAGCACCGGGTCGCCGCCCGCGAGCTCCGCGAGGTAGCCGGTGCCCGGCGTCCAGGCGTAGCGCCAGGAGAACGCGGCCACGACGGTGACGATGCCGTACGGGATGAGCGAGGCGGTGCGGACGATGCCCTTGCCCACCAGGGTGCGGTGCATGATCAGCGCGAGCGCCATGCCGAGCACGAACTCCAGCACGACGGACACGAACGTGATGATCAGGGTGATCCACAGCGCGTCCCACCAGTACGGGCTGGAGAGCACGGTGGCGTAGTTCTCGAACCAGACGAACTCCTGGCGGTCCGGGAACTTCAGGTCGTAGCGCTGCAGGGACAGCCAGAAGGAGTAGAGGATCGGGTAGCCCGCGACCAGGGCCATGATGAGGATCGCGGGCAGGCACAGCAGCAGCCCGAGTCGGCGCTCGGCGCGCTTGCCCTCGCTCAGCGCGGCCTTGGCCCTCTTGTCCAGCGGGGCCTTGGCGGCTCTGTCCGAGGTGGGCGCATCGGCGGTCTGGCTCACGGCAGGACCCCCTTCGAGTCGAGCGCGTCCTGCAGCTCGGACTTGAGCCGCTCGGCGGTGGCCTTCGGGTCGATGCTCGCGGGCGGCGACAGGATCGTGGAGATGACCGTGGAGACGTTCTGGTACGCCGGGGTGCTCGGCCGGATGCTCGCGGTCTTGAGCGTCTCCAGGATGGCTTCCTTCATCGGGTACGGCTTTTCCATCTCCGGGTCGGAGTAGATCGACTCGATGGTCGGCGGGACGCCGTCGTTGATGGCGGCGAACTTCTGGTTCTCCGCGTTGCGCAGGCAGGTGATCGCGTCGAACGACTCGTCCGGGTGCTCGCTGTAGGAGCTGACGGCGTAGTTGATGCCGCCGACGGTCACCTTGGACGGGGTGCCCTCGTCGATCGCCGGGTACGGGGCCCACTTGAAGTGCGGGGCCAGCTCCGGGCGCTTCTGCGCGGCGGCGTAGACGAACGGCCAGTTCAGCTGGAAGGCCGCCTTGCCCTCCTCCATGGCCAGGCGCGCCTGGTCCTCGGCCGCGTTGGAGAACGACGGGTCGACCACCTCGGAAGTGGCGAACTCCTTGAGGACCTCCAGCGCCTTCACCGCGTTGTCGTCCACGACGGCCTTGGTGCCGGACTCGTCGACGATCGTGCCGCCCGCGGAGTTGACCAGCGTGTTGTAGAGGACGACGAGGCCCTCGTACTGCTTGCCGGTGGCCTGCACGAGACCGGGCTTGCCCTCGGCCTTGAGCTTGGCCCCCATCTCCACCATCTCGGCCCACGTGGTGGGCGGGGTGGGCACCAGGTCGTCCCGGTACCAGAGCAGCTGGACGTTGGTGTTGTCCGGCGCGGCGTAGAGCTTGCCCTGGTAGCGGGCGGTCTCCAGCGGCGTCTCCAGCGTGCCGTCCTCGACGGCGCTCTTGGCCTGCCCGGTGAACTCCCTGATCCAGCCCGCCTCGGCGAGCTCGGCGGTCCAGGTGACGTCCAGGCCGAGCACGTCCATGCCGGTGTCGCCCGCGGCGAGCCTGCGCACCAGCTGCTCGCGCTGGCCGTCGGCCTCGCGGGGCAGCTTGTGGTAGACGATCTCGTACCCGTTCGCGTCCGCGTTGCAGCGGTCGACGATCTGCTGGAAGCTCTCCTGCGGGTACTTGTACACGTTGACGACGAGCCCTCCGCCGTCCGACCCGCACCCCGCCAGCACGGAGGCCGCCAGCGCGGCGACTCCCCCCGCGGCGGCAAGCCGACGACGCGGTGTCGCGCCCCTCATCCCCATATCGGTCATGCCTCCTTCCTGACAACGTGGAGGAGCCAGACCGCAGTGCCCGGCACCCCTTCGTGCCCCCACCGGCCCCCTCGCGGGGGCGATCGGTGGGACGAACCTAGGCCCGGTGATCAGGTGCCGCAACCACCTGCAACAGCGCAAGAGACCTGAACGGCCGTTACCCGTTCGAGGGGTTCGGCAAACCACGTCGCCGGTAAAGGTTTGAGCCGCCGGACGGGTGCGCGGGCGGTCGGCCCGGTGGTGGGGCCGAACGGGGGCCGGGTGGACCGCTGCTCTGCGGAGAACGGCGGCGGGTGCGGGTGGTGCTCGCGGAACCGCGATGGGGGAAGGGCGTGGCCACGCGCGAAAGCCGCCGGGTTCACGGAGGACCCGGCGGCTTTCGCGGTGTCGTTCCAGGGGCGGCTTCGGCGCTCGGGCGCTACAGCCCGCCCTCGCCGGAGCCTGCGGGGCGCATGGCGAGCTTGGCGAGCAGGTCGCGACCGCGCTCGGCGGAGCGGGGCTGGCAGAGCACGTCGTATCGGCCCGCGACGAGCTGGCTGGCGGACTGGAAGTCGCGCCTGCCGCGCGAGGAGCCGTAGCCCACCGCAGCGAAGATCATGCCGAAGGCGACGCCGGTGACGACGCCGACCAGGATCGGTCCCGCCCACGCGCCGGTGGTGGGGCTGAACAGGCTCAGCAGCACGCCGACGAACACGCCGAACCACGCGCCCGACGCGGCGCCGGTGCCGAGCACGCGGCCCCAGGTGAGCTTGCCGGTGACCCGCTCGACCATCATCAGGTCGACGCCGACGATCGTGACCTCCTGCACCGGGAAGTCGTCGTCGGCCAGGAAGTCGACCGCGCGCTGCGCCTCCTCGTAGGTGGCGTAGGAGCCGATCGGCCAGCCGCTGGGCGGCGTGGGCAGGCGGGGCGGCATTCCGGGCCGGTTCTGCCCCTGGCCGGAGAACGAGCTCGTCACGGTGACCACCTCTTCGCGCTGCTGATCTCCCCATCCTGCCAAGACCGGGCGAACGGCGCGAAACGGGTTCGCGGGACGCTGAAGCGCGGGTGACCTGGCCGACATCGGGAACTGTCCGGGCCGGGGCGGTCGGGGGCGGCGGAAACCGTTGAGAGCGCCCGGTTTCTCCCTTTCCGGCGGGGCGGCGCGGGCCCTCCGGCGGGGCCGCCCGGTGGCGCGGGGTGGACGCGGGGGTGACGGTCGCCACCACGGGCGGTCATCCCGCTGGAGCAGCTCGAAGAGCGGCAGGAGCAGGACGGGGACCCGCGCTCACCCCTCGGGCGTCCACACGTCCGTCCGGCTCATCCCCGCCGCGCGCCCCTTGCCCGAGATCACCAGCGCCATCTTCCGCGACGCCTCGTCGATCATCTCGTCGCCCAGCATCGCCGCGCCCCGCGCGCCGCCCGCCGCCGACGTGTGGTGCTCGTACGCGTCCAGGATGTTCTCCGCGTGGTCGTAGTCCTCCTGCCGCGGGCTGTAGACCTCGTTCGACGCCTCGATCTGCCCAGGGTGCAGCACCCACTTCCCGTCGAACCCCAGCGCCGCCGACCGCCCGGCCACCCGCCGGAACCCGTCCACGTCGCGGATCTGCAGGTACGGCCCGTCGATCGCCTGCTTCCCGTGCGCCCGCGCCGCCATCAGGATCTGCATCAGGATGTGGTGGTACGCGTCGCCCACGTCGTACCCCGGCGGCTGCTCGCCGACCACCAGGGTCTTCATGTTGATCGACGCCATGAAGTCCGCGGGGCCGAAGACGAGCGCCTCCACCCTGGGCGAGGCGGTCGCGATCGCGTTCACGTTCACCAGCCCCAGCGCGTTCTCGATCTGCGCCTCGATCCCGATCCGGCCGACCTCGTGCCCCGCCGCCCGCTCCACCTGGGTCAGCAGCAGGTCCAGCGCCGCGACCTGCTCCGCGCCCTGCACCTTGGGCAGCAGCAGGCAGTCCAGGTTCGCCCCGGCGCCCTCGACCACCTCCACCACGTCCCGGTAGGTCCACTCGGTGGTCCAGTCGTTGACCCGCACCACGCGCGTGCGCGTCCCCCACCCGCCCTCGTTCAGCGCCTCCACGACCCGCCTGCGCGCGTCCGGCTTGGCCAGCGGCGCGCACGCGTCCTCCAGGTCCAGGAAGACCTCGTCGGCGGGCAGGCCGCGCGCCTTGTCGATCATCTTCTGGCTCGACCCCGGCACGGCGAGGCAGGAGCGGCGGGAGCGGGTCGTGCGGTCGGCCACGGCGGGACCTCCTGGGGCGGGGAGCGGGCGAACCGCAGACTGGCACGGGGCCGAACCGGCCGCCATCGGGCTGAGGGCCGGCTCACAGCGGCTGTGGCAGGCTGGGCGGGTGGAGATCGGGCAGGTGCTGGACAACGCGCTGCGCAAGGCCGCGGCCATCTGGGTGGCCCCCGAGGGGCATCCGGCGAAGCTGGTGTGGGCGCTGTGGCGCGACGGCGCGGCGCTGGTCGTCACCGGCGGCGCCGAGCAGCGCGTCGACGGGCTGGCCGACGGCGTCGCGTGCACCGTCACCGTCCGCTCCCCCAGCACCCGCTCGCACCTGCTGACCGCGACCGCCACCGCCCGCCTGCTCACCCCGGACGAGGACACCGCGCTCGCCCTGCGCGCCGCCCGGCTCAACGCGACCCCCGCGTGGGAGTCGGTGCACCGGTTGGAGTTCGCGTGATCGAGGTGCCCGCCGGGTTCGGCCAGGGGCTGGACGGCGCCCTGGACTGGATCGCCGCCCTGCCGCGCCTCGCCACCCGCGCGTGCGCGGCCTGGGAGCTGACCCCGGACGGCGACCTGCTGTCCGGCATGACCGCCGTCGTGCTGCCGGTGCGCCGCGCCGACGGCTCCCCCGCCGCGCTCAAGCTGGTCTGGCAGGACGACGAGACCAGGGGCGAGCCGCTCGCGCTGCGCGCCTGGGACGGCGACGGCGCGGTGCGGCTGCTGGAGCACGACGCGGACACCGGCGCGCTGCTGCTGGAGCGCCTGCACGCCCGCCGCTCGCTGCTGGACGTCCCGATCGCCGAGGCCGTCGCGGTCGCCGCGGGCCTGATGCGCAGGCTCGCCCTCCCCGACGCCACCGGGTTCCGGCGCGCCGAGCCGGTCGACGTGGTCGCCGAGAACGCCGCGGTCGGCTCCCCGGCGCCCGCGCGGATCGCCGAGGCCGCCACCGAGCTGGGCCGCGAGCTGACCGCGAACGCCGCGCACCTGCTGGTGAACGAGGACGGGCACTACGAGAACGTGCTGGCCGCCGACCGCGAGCCGTGGCTGGTGATCGACCCGAAGCCGCTGTCCTGCGACGTGGAGGTCGGCGCGGTCGCCCTGCTGTGGAACCGGATCGCCGAGGTGGACGGGGAGCGCGGCGTGCGCGAGCGGCTGGCCGCCGTGGTCGACGCGGCCGGGATGGACCCGGAACTGGCGCGCGACTGGGCGTTCTACCGGGCGGCGAGCGCGTGGCCGTGGTTCCACGCGCAGGGCTTCGACGTCTCCCCCGGAGCCTGCGAGACGATCACCCGCGCGCTCAGCCCGCGCTGACCGCCGCGCCCCACTAGCCTTGTCCCCGTGGTCGGAGTGAACCGGGTCTTCGCGGCCCAGCTGGCCGGACTGCCCGTGTTCGGGCCGGACGGGGAGTCCATCGGCAAGGCCCGCGACCTGGTCGTGGGCCTGCGGGTGGACCGACAACCCCCGCGCGTGCTGGGGCTGGTGGTGGAGCTGGTGACCCGGCGTCGGATCTTCGTGCCGATGCTGCGGGTCACCTCGATCGAGCCGAACGCGATCACGCTGGCGACCGGGTCGGTGAGCCTGCGCCAGTTCCACCAGCGCGCCAACGAGGTGCTGGTGGTCGGCGAGCTGATCGACGCCCGCGTCACCGTCGGCGGGACCGCGGCCGTGCTGGTGGACGCCGCGATGGAACCGGCCCGCACCCGCGACTGGCGGATGACCAGGGTCGCCGTGCGCGAGCGCACCGGCAGGCTCGCCCGCAGGGGCAAGGTGCAGGTGCTGCGCTGGGACGAGGTCGTCGGGCTGTCGGTGAGCGAGGTCGCGGGCCAGCCTCAGGGCGCCCAGCACCTGGTGGCGATCTTCGAGACGATGCGCGCGGCGGACGTGGCGAGCGCGCTGCACGACCTGCCGCTCAAGCGCCGCTACGAGGTCGCCGAGGCGCTGGACGACGAGCGGCTCGCCGACGTCATCGAGGAGCTGCCCGAGGACGACCAGAAGGACCTGCTGGCGCACCTGGACGACGAGCGGGCCGCCGACGTGCTGGAGGCGATGAACCCGGACGACGCGGCCGACCTGCTCGCGGAGCTGCCCGAGCGGGACAAGGAGCGGCTGCTGGAGCTGATGGAGCCGGAGGAGTCGGCCCCGGTGAAGCGGCTGCTGGAGTACAGCTTCGACACGGCGGGCGGCCTGATGACGCCGGAGCCGGTCGTGCTGGCCCCGGACGCGACCGTGGCCGAGGCGCTGGCCCACGTGCGCAACGCCGACCTGACGCCCGCGCTGGCCAGCATGGTGTTCGTGTGCAGGCCGCCGACCGCGACCCCCACCGGCCGCTACCTGGGCTGCGCGCACATCCAGCGGCTGCTGCGCGAACCCCCGTCCGACCTGGTGGCCGGGGTGCTCGACACGGACCTGCCGACGCTGCCGCCGGGCGCGAAGCTGGGCGAGGTGACGCGGTACTTCGCGGCGTACAACCTGGTGTGCGGGCCGGTCGTGGACGAGGCGGACCACCTGCTGGGCGCGGTGACCGTGGACGACGTCCTGGACCACCTGCTGCCGGACAACTGGCGGGAGACGGGGCTGACCCATGCCTGAGCCACAGGGACGGCGGCGGCTGGACCAGCCGCGCTCGGCGGGCCGGTTCCGGCTGTCGGTGGACCCGGACGCGTTCGGCAGGCTGTCCGAGCGGCTGGCCAGGTTCCTCGGGACGGGCACGTTCCTGTTCTGGCAGACCATCATCGTGGTCGCGTGGATCGCGGTGAACCTGCTCGCGGTGTCGCTGCGCTGGGACCCGTACCCGTTCATCCTGCTGAACCTGGCGTTCTCCACCCAGGCCGCGTACGCCGCGCCGCTGATCCTGCTGGCGCAGAACCGGCAGGACGACCGGGACCGGGTGTCGCTGGAGGAGGACCGGCGGCGGGCCGAGCAGACCAAGGCGGACACCGAGTACCTGGCGCGGGAGCTGGCGGCGCTGCGGATCGCGGTGGGCGAGGTCGCGACGCGGGACTTCCTGCGCGGCGAGCTGGACCGGGTGTTCCGCGAGGGCGGGAAGAAGAGCGGGAAGTCGAAGAAGCAGCGCGAGGAGCGGGACGGCGACGAGCGGGAGCCGGGCGGGGGCCGCGAGGGCGGGAGCGGGGGCCGCGAGGGCGGCGGCAGGCTGGACGGCCCGAGGTTGGACGACGTCCGGTCGTAGCGCTCAGCCGTCCGCGCTCAGCCGTCCGCGAGCTTCTCGCAGATCCGCTGGAAGTCCGCCAGGTCCTCGCCGTCGAGCGCGTCCGCGAAGTGCCTGGCCACCCCGCGCAGGTGCGTCCCGGACGCGCCGCGCAGCCGGTCCAGCCCGGTCTCGGTGAGCACCGCGACCACACCGCGCCCGTCCCCGTCGACCCGCTCGCGCAGCACCAGGCCGGACCGCTCCAGCCGGTCCACCAGCCGGGTCACGCCGGAGCGGGACAGCAGCACGGCGTCGGCCAGCTCGGTCATCCGCATCCGGCGGTCCGGGCGCTCGGCGAGCTGCACCAGCACGTCGTACGAGGCGAGGGTGAGCCGCTGGTCCAGGACCAGCTCGGCCTCCAGGGTGCGGGTGAGCCTGGCGTGGGCCCTGAGGAACGAGCGCCACACCACCAGCTCGTCGCGGGTCGGCGCGCGTCTGGTCGGGCCGGTGTCGGACACGGGAGCCGATGTTACGGAAAGCACGCGGCCGATCGCTCTCGCCCCGAGCCGCGCCCCGACCAGGCGGTAACTTAGAAGGACCAGGCCCGCCCGTAGCATGGCTGGTCCCGAACCGCAGTCCACCCCCGTGAGGCGATCTTGACCACCACACAGCCCGTGCCCAGCACCGCCGACGTCCAGAAGGCGCTGGCCGGTGTGCAGGACCCCGAGATCCGGCGGCCCATCACCGAGCTGGGCATGGTCAAGGACGTGTCGGTCTCCCCGGACGGGAAGGTCGACGTCGCCGTCTACCTGACCGTGTCCGGCTGCCCGATGCGCGACAGGATCACCGCCGACGTGACGTCCGCGGTGTCGGCGCTGCCCGGCGTGACCTCGGTGGCGGTCGAGCTGGACGTGATGAGCGACGCGCAGCGCACCGAGCTGCGCAAGACCCTGCGCGGCGGGGTGGACGAGCCGGTGATCCCGTTCGCCCAGCCCGGTTCGATGACCAGGGTGTACTGCGTGGCCTCCGGCAAGGGCGGGGTCGGCAAGTCCTCGGTCACGGTCAACCTCGCGGTGGCGATGGCCGCGCGCGGGTTGTCGGTCGGCGTGGTCGACGCGGACATCTACGGGCACTCGATCCCGAGGATGCTCGGCACCGAGGACCGGCCCACCCAGGTCGAGAAGATGATCATGCCGCCGCAGTCGCACGGCGTGAAGCTGATCTCCATCGGCATGTTCACCCCCGGCAACACCCCGGTGGTCTGGCGCGGCCCGATGCTGCACCGGGCGCTCCAGCAGTTCCTCGCGGACGTGTTCTGGGGCGACCTGGACGTGCTGCTGCTCGACCTGCCGCCGGGCACCGGCGACATCGCGATCTCGGTGGCCCAGCTGGTGCCGAACGCCGAGATCCTGGTCGTGACGACCCCGCAGCAGGCCGCCGCCGAGGTCGCCGAGCGGGCCGGGTCGATCGCGCTGCAGACGCGGCAGCGGATCGCGGGCGTCATCGAGAACATGTCGTGGCTGGAGCTGCCGGACGGCACCAGGGTCGACGTGTTCGGCTCCGGCGGCGGGCAGGCCGTGGCCGACTCGCTGACCAAGGCGGTGGGCGCGGACGTGCCGCTGCTCGGCCAGGTGCCGCTGGACCCGAGGCTGCGCGAGCAGGGCGACGCGGGCACGCCGATCGTCCTGGCGGAGCCGGGCTCGGCGGCCGGGCAGGTGCTGACCGAGGTGGCCGGGAAGCTGTCGACGCGCTCGCGCGGGCTGGCGGGCAGGCTGCTCAGCGTCTCCCCCGCCGGGCGCTAGCCCCGAGGACCCGACCTGGGGCCGGGAAGCCCCCTGGAACGCCCGAGAGCCGCTCTCCCCGAGGGGAGGGCGGCTCTCGTCGACCACGGGGCGTCAGGGGTCCAGCGGGGCGCTCAGGCCTCGCGGGGCGGCGCGTCGCTCAGGTCGCGTCCGGGTCGTACGGCGGGCGCTCGTTGTGCGCGAGGGGCCGCTGCGGCGGCGGGGCCTGCTCGGTCGGGACGGGCGGGTAGCCGGTCGACGGGTGGCCGTTCGGCTTCTCGTCGGGCTGGTCGTCCCACAGGTGCTTGGTGATGGCCTGCCGGGGGTTGAAGTTCCGCAGCTCCCGCAGGTCCTCCAGCGGCTTGCGGATCTGCTCGAACTCCGGGCCCATCTCGTTCTTGAGCTGCTCGCGCGCGCCGGTCGCGTACTCCTTGACCTGGCGGATGGTCCGCCCCAGCCAGGCGGCGGCGTCCGGCAGCCGCTCCGGGCCCAGGATGAACAGGCCGGCCAGCACCAGCACCAGCAGCTCGCTGAATCCGACGTTCTCGAACACCTCGCGCCCTTCCGCAGACCGACCGCTCCCAGCGTAGCCGCACCGGCGCGGGGAACCGCGTGCTCCGTCGGCCCCATCGCGCTGGGCCGCCGGAGCGCCGCGGGAACCCGGTCAGTCGGAGCGGAGGGTGACCTGGAGGGTCAGCTCGCGGCCCTGCCTGGCCAGCACCACCGGCACCGTCTCGCCGATCTCGTGCTCGCGCACCGCCACGGTGAACTCGGCCGCGTTGCGCACCAGCCGGTCGCCGACCTTGGTGATGACGTCGTTCTCCACGATCCCCGCCGCCGCCGCCGCGCCGTCGGCGGGCACGTTCTGCACCCGCGCGCCCTCGGCGGTCTCGGCGGACACCGAGTTCACGTTGACGTTCATGTCGGCGTGCTTGACCTGGCCCTCGCGGATCAGCTCCTGGGAGACCCGGCGGGCGTAGTTGCCGGAGATCGCGAAGCCGAGGCCGACCGAGCCGCCGGTCTCGGTGCGGATGGAGGAGTTGATGCCGACCAGCGCGCCGGAGGAGTCGACCAGGGCGCCGCCGGAGTTGCCGGGGTTGATCGCCGCGTCGGTCTGGATCGCGTCGTAGGTGACGGCCGGGCCGCCGTTCTCGCCCGCCGCGGTGACCGGGCGGTTGAGTGCGCTGACGATGCCCTCGGTGACCGTGTTGGACAGCGACAGCGGCGAGCCGATCGCCAGCACCGTGTCGCCGACCTGCAGGTCGTCCGAGTTCCCGAACTGGATGACGGTCGGGTTGGTCACCTCGACCTTGATCACGGCCAGGTCGGTCTTGGAGTCGCGGCCGACCACGCGGGCGGTGGCGCGCTTGCCGTCGGTGAACACGACGGTCAGCTTCGCGGAGCTGTCCTGCACGGCCGGGGCGACCACGTGGTCGTTGGTGAGGACGTAGCCCGCGCCGTCGATGACGACGCCGGAGCCGACGCCCGCGATGCTGGCGCCCTTGAACTCGATCGACACCACGCCGGGCGTGACCCGGCTGGCCACGTCCGCGACCGAGCCGACCGGGCGCTCCTTGGCCGTCTTGACCTCGGCGAGGGTGACGCTGCCGTCGGTGAGCGGGTTGCCCGTGCGGCCGAGCGCCCAGCCGACGAGCCCGCCCGCGCTGCCCACGGCGAGCACGACGACGAGCAGCAGCGCGAGGGCGGTGGGCTTGACGCGCCTGCCGAACAGCAGCTCGGGCACGCTCAGCTGCGGGCCGGGGGTCGCCGGGGCGTCGGCGGGCTTGGCCGGGTCCTCGCCGACGGCGGGCGGGCCGATGACGGCGCTCGCGCCCGGATCGCGCCAGGCGTCGCCCGCGGGCTCGCCCTCCCAGAAGACCGGCTCGACCTCGGGCTCACCGGAGGCGTCCAGGTTCGGCGGGCGCTGCAGGCGGGTGCCGCCCTCGCCGGGCGGGCGGCCGAACGCGCTGCTCAGCGCCTCGGGCGTGGGCGGGGCGAGGGTGACGGGCTGCTGCGGGGCCTGGGCGCGGCCCGCGAACGCGCCGTCGACGCCGTGCGGGCGGCCGAAGGCGGTGCTGAGGGTCGGGTCGACGGGCGGGCGCTCCAGCGGGCGCGGCGCGAGCCTGCGGTGGCCGCCGTCGTCTACACCGGACACGGGCGTCGGGGGCCGTTGGCCGTTGCCCTGCTCCAGCTCGCTCATCGCTCCCCGAACGTTGCCGTGCGTGCGTTGCGGGGCCATCGTGCCCGGTCTGCGGTGAAGTTGCCGTTCAGCGGGTGAACCGCTGGTGGGAGACCGCCCGGAGGGGATCCGCACCGTCGTCGACGGGCAGCGGCGGGACCGTCGTCATCGCGGGCGCGACGGCCGGGGTCGGCACGGGGACGGTGCCCTGCGCGGGCTGGGGGGCGCTGTCGTCACCGCCGGGGACGACGAGCGCCAGCGCGCCGAGCATCAGGCCCGACACCACCACGCCCGCGCCCTGCCTGGCCCTGCTGCCGAAGCGCCCGCCTGAGCCGATGCGGGCGCCCGTCCCGAAAGGGCGGGACTGGCCGAGCGCGGGGCCGGAGCCGAACGCGGTGGGCTGGTGGCCGGTGGCGCGCTGGGGGCGCTGGACGGTGACGAGCTGGCCGTCCTCGGTGACGGCGAGGCCGTCGGGGGCGCTGGGGAGGTCGACCTCCTGCGGGATCGCGCCCAGCCTGGCCAGCAGGCCCGCGGGCGCGCACGGGGTGGTCGCCGATCGCACGGCGGACCTGGCCTGCTGCTGCGAGTACGCCTCGGCGGCGCAGAACGGGCACGCCGCCAGGTGCGCGGAGGCCCGGCTGTGGGCCGAGGCCGACAGCTCGCCGTCGACGAAGGCGACGACGGCGTCGGGCAGCAGGTGCTGCTCGGGCAGTCCCCAACCTCGCAGATCGGTCACGCGTCCTCCCGCTGCTGTGCCCGGCGCCGCTCGAGCGCGACCCGGAGGGCCTGGCGACCCCGGTGAATCCTGCTCCTCACCGTACCCAGCTTCACCCCGAGGGTGGCGCCGATCTCCTCGTACGACAGCCCTTCCACGTCGCAGAGCACCACGGCGGCCCGGAACTCCGGGGGCAGCTCGTCCAGCGCGGCCTGCAGGTCGGGGTCGAGGTGGGTCTCGGTGTAGACCTGCTCGGGGCTGGGGTCGTCGCCCGCGAGCCGGTCGGTGTCCTCGGGCAGGCCCTCCATGCGCAGCCGCGAGCGGCGGCGGGCCATGTCCAGGAACAGGTTCGTGGTGATGCGGTGCAGCCAGCCCTCGAACGTGCCCGGCTTGTACGACGCCAGGGAGCGGAACACCCGGATGAAGGTCTCCTGGGTGAGGTCCTCGGCGTCGTGCTGGTTGCCCGTCAGTCGGTAGGCCAGCCGGTACACCCGGTCGGCGTGCTCGCGCACGACCTCGTCCCACGTGGGCGGGGTCCACTCGACCTCGTCGATGGTGGCGGTGGGCGCGGTTGCGGCGGCGTTGATCGGCTGGGTTCGCATCGGGCGGTGTGGCACCTCCAGTGGGCGGGCTGCCCTGTGCACGGTCCAACGGCGGTGGTGGCCCGCGTGTTCCCGTGAGTCCTGCTTGGCTGCGTCGGTGGTTCGGTGGTGATCGGGTGCTGTGGGTGGTCGCCGGCGGGTGGTCGCTGAGCTGTGGGGACGGCTCGGTGTCCGGTGTTGGCACCAGCGTGCCGGTCCCGCTTATAACTCTCGTGAGAACGGGCTGAGAGCAGCCTGAGAAACACCCGGCTCGGGGCCGGCGTACCCCCGCGAGGGGGAATCGACACCTCGACCTCTGTCGCCTCCACCACGTCCGAGCGGGCGAAAGGCGGGGATCGTCGAACGATCCCCGCCCTGTTCGCCGTGAGCGATCAGCCGGTCGCCGGGTTCGCCGAAACGGCCGCGGCCGGGCGACCACGCCCCCTAAGATCATCGCCGTCCGCGCTCGGATGACCGCGCGCGGGCGCGGGCGAGGGGGCTTCTCCAACGGGTCCCCACCGACGCGGGCGCCGGCCGACGGCCGCCCCCCGCCGACCTGACCCAGCCGTGGCGGCCCCTCGCCCGCCCCCTTCAGTCCAGGTGCGCCGTCACGCCCTTGCCGAGCACGGTCACGCCGCCCGCGCTGACCGTGTACCGCGACCGGTCCGTCGCCGGGTGGACGCCGATGAGCGCGCCGTCCGGCACGACGACGTTCTTGTCCAGGATCGCCCGCCGCACCACCGCGCCGCGCCCGATCCGCACGCCGGGCAGCAGCACGCTGCCCTGCACCACCGACCCGGTCTCGACCACCACGTCCGAGCTGATCACCGACCCGTGCACGGTGCCCGAGATGATCGAGCCCGGCCCCACCATCGAGTCCTCGGCGCTCCCGCCCGCGATGAACTTGGCGGGCGGCAGCGGGGGCGTCGCGGTGCGGATCGGCCAGGACTGGTTGTAGAGGTTGAACACCGGGTGCACCGACACCAGGTCCATGTGCGCCTCGTAGTAGGCGTCGATGGTCCCCACGTCGCGCCAGTAGCCCCGGTCGCGCTCGCTCTCGCCGGGGACGCTGTTGTCCGCGAAGTCGTAGACGTGCGCGCGGCCCTGGTTCACCAGGGCGGGGATGATGTTGCCGCCCATGTCGTGGTCCGAGTCGGCGTCGGCGGCGTCGTCGCGCAGGGCGTCGAGCAGGGCCTCGGTGGTGAAGATGTAGTTGCCCATGGACGCGAAGGTGACCTCGGGGTCGCCGGGCACGTGCGGCGGCTCGGAGGGCTTCTCCAGGAACTGGGTGATCTTGCCGAACTCGTCGGAGTCGATGCAGCCGAACGCCTTGGCCTCGGCGCGCGGCACCCGCATCCCGGCGACGGTGACGCCCGCGCCGCTGTCGACGTGCTGCTGGAGCATCTGACCGGGGTCCATCCGGTAGACGTTGTCCGCGCCGAAGACCGCGATGTGGTCGGGCTTCTCGTCGTGCACGAGGTTGAGCGACTGGTAGATCGCGTCGGCCGAGCCGGTGTACCAGCGCGGGCCGAGGCGCTGCTGCGCGGGCACCGGCGTCACGTACTGCCCCAGCACGTTGGACAGCCGCCACGTCGTGGAGATGTGCCGGTCCAGCGAGTGCGACTTGTACTGCGTGAGCACGCAGAGCTGGACGAAGCCCGCGTTCACGAGGTTCGACAGGACGAAGTCCACCAACCGGTAGTTGCCTCCGAAGGGCACCGCGGGCTTGGCCCGGTCAGCGGTCAACGGCCACAGCCGCTTTCCCTCACCACCGGCGAGGACAATTCCCAGGACGTGCGGTTGGCCCTTCACGGTGATGACCCTAACCGTCGGGAAGCCGCCCCACCAATGGCCAAGTGCGGTGAACAACGCGGTTGGCCGCCTGTTCACCCGGCCGCCCCAATGGGGCCGACTACCGTGACCGGTGTGCGAATTGGACTGCTGACTCGGGAGTACCCGCCGGAGGTCTACGGCGGGGCTGGGGTGCACGTCGGTTTCCTGGTGCCGAGGTTGCGCGAACTGGTCGAGGTGGACGTGCACGCGTTCGGCGGGCCGAGGCCCGACGCGACCGCGCACAACCCGGCCCTGGAGCTGGCGCGGGCGAACGCCGCGCTGGGGGTGCTGTCGGCCGACCTCGGCATGGCGGCGGCGCTGGGCGGGGTCGACCTGGCGCACTCCCACACCTGGTACGCGAACCTGGCCGGGCACCTGGCGAAGCTGCTGCACGGGGTGCCGCACGTGGTGACGGCGCACTCGCTGGAGCCGCGCAGGCCGTGGAAGGCCGAGCAGCTCGGCGGCGGGTACCGGGTGTCGTCGTGGGTGGAGCGGACCGCGTACGAGGCGGCGGACGCGGTCATCGCGGTGAGCGAGGGGATGCGGGCCGACGTGCTGGACTGCTACCCGGCGCTCGACCCGGCGCGGGTGCACGTGGTGCGCAACGGGATCGACACCGAGGAGTACCGGCCGGTCGACGGCGTGGACGCCCTGGTGGCCAACGGGATCGACCCGGACCGGCCGATCGTGGCGTTCGTGGGGCGGATCACCAGGCAGAAGGGCGTCGGGCACCTGGTGGCCGCGGCGCACCGGATCTCGCCGGAGGCGCAGGTCGTGCTGTGCGCGGGCGCGCCGGACACCCCGGAGATCGCCGAGGAGACGCGGGTCGCGGTCGCCGAGCTGTCGGCGGCGCGGCCGGGGGTGGTGTGGTTGCAGGGGATGCTGCCCGCGGACCAGGTGAAGCAGATCCTGAGCCGGGCGGCGGTGTTCGTGTGCCCGTCGGTGTACGAGCCGCTGGGGATCGTGAACCTGGAGGCGATGGCCTGCGGGACCGCCGTGGTGGCCTCGGACGTGGGCGGCATCCCCGAGGTGGTGCGGGACGGCGAGACCGGGCTGCTGGTGCACTACGACGCCTCGGACGAGGCCGGGTTCCGGGCCGGGCTGGCGGACGCGGTGAACGCGCTGCTGGCCGATCCGGCGCGGGCGGCGGCGTTCGGCGCGGCGGGGCGGGAGCGCGCGGTGCGGGAGTTCTCCTGGGGAACGGTCGCCGAGCAGACGGTGGACGTGTACCGCGCGGCGCTGGAAAACACGTGCTAGAAAAGTTGCTCCGCCGAGTTAAACCTGTTTGTGATTCACGACACAGGTGAATTTGTGCAACCTGAATACCTCCCCCAAGGCCTTTAAAGGGCGGTGGGTGTTTGTCGCCGAACCGCGGCGGCACACCCCCGACCGGTTGGGGGTGCGGTTGTGCGGTTCGCCGGAGTGGTGGCGGTGGTGGCGCTGTTCGCCGTCGGGGGTTGCTCGACGGCGAGCGCGCGCGGCGCGCAGGCCCCGCCGACCCTCGGCGGGAAGCTGGTGCTCGACGCCGCCGCGCTCCAGGCCGCGGGCGAGTCGGAGATGAGCTACGCGCTGAACCTGGGCTACGTGGCGCGGGTCGGCGGCGGGGTGAGCTGCTGGTTCGCCAGGACCGGGCCGGGCAAGGCCGACGTCGACCCGAGGCTGTGGTGCGGGCCCGTGCAGGTGCCGGGCACCTCGGGCGGGGTGGACTGGGTGCCGATCCCGATGAAGCGGGTCGCCGAGTCCGACTCGGGGGTGCGGCTGGAGGTGCAGCCGCCGCAGGTGCCCGGTGCGGGGAACCGCAGCGTCCCGGTCGGGAACCTCGTCCGGGCCGACGGGCTCACCAGCGTCCCGGACGAGGTCCGGGTGGAGGCGGCCGGGCCGGACTACCTGGCCGTGCTGGAGGACGGCGGCGCGGTCGAGGCCGTCGACGGGGCGGTGGTGCGGGACGACCAGCTGGAGGTCCGGGTCACCGGGCGCGCCGAGCCCGCGTCGTGGTCCACCGGGGCCGGGGAGCTGCGCGCCGAGCACGGGGTGGGGCTGCGGGTGCTGCGGATCGAGGTGGACCGGCACGACGAGACCGATCCGGCGTTCGACCGGGACAGCTGGCGGGGGTGGCGGCCCCAGCCGTCGGAGCTGGCGCTGGAGCTGCCGGGCAGGCGGCGGGTGGTGCCGCTGGACCGGTTGCCGGAGCGGGGGACGGCGTGGCTGGTGTACACCGCGCCGGTCGGCGAGGGCTCCGGCGCGCACGCGCTGGCGCTGAGCACGGTCGGGGCGCGGTCGCTGGAGCAGCGGATCGAGCTGCCGTCCGGGAAGCCGCTGGGGCAGCCGCCCGCGGCGCTGCGGCGCAAGGCCGTGCCCGACCGGTTCGCCGAGGTCGGGCTCGGGGTGCGGGTCGCGGGCGCGCGGGGGTCGCTGACCGTGGCGGGCGTGCGGATGGGCAGGCAGCGGCCGGTGAGCGCGGACCTGCGGCACGAGCTGGTCACCGCGTCCGGGGCGGACCGGGCGCTGGTGGAGTTCCGGCTGCGCGCCGAGGGGCTGCCGGACTCGGACGGGGCCGGGTTGACCGCGTCGATGTTCGACGTGCGGTTGCCGGACGGGACGCGGGCCCCGGTGGTGGGGACGCGCGGGGGCGGTCAGGTGTTCCCCGGCGCGGTGGTGGTGGAGGTGCCCGCGGACGCGCGGTCGGTGACGTTCGGGCTCGAGTCCGGGCGGAAGCGGTTGCCGCGGGTGGGGGACGTGGAGATCGCGGCGGATCCGGGGGTCGTGGTGCCGCTGGAGTTCTGAGCGGTGGCGCGGGCGGTGAGCAGGTGGGCCAGGGCGATCGCCGCGGCGGCCAGCGCCAGCCAGCAGGTGATCGCCGCCGTCAGAGCGGGCCAGCCCCACGCGGCGTAGGCCGTCGCGCCCAGGGCGCCGCCCGCGCTGCTGCCCAGGTAGTAGGCGGACAGGTAGACGCCCGACGCCTGGCCCTTGGCCCGCGCGCGGGCGCCGACCCAGGCGCTGGCGGTGGCGTGGGCGGCGAAGAAGCCGCCGGTGAACAGGAGCAGGCCCGCGCCGACGGCGGGCAGGGCGTCCGGCAGGGTCAGGAGCGCGCCGGTCGCGGCCACGCCCAGCGCGCCGACCGCCACCGCCGCGCGGCCGACGCGGTCGGACAGCCTGCCCGCGAGCGCCGAGCACAGGCCGCCCGCCGCGTACGCCAGGAACACCAGTGCGGCGAACCGCGCGGGCAGGGACAGGGGCGGCGCGGCCAGGCGGAACGGGATCGCGTTGAACAGGGAGATGAAGGCGGCCGTGCCCAGCAGGCCCACCGCGTGCAGGCACAGCAGCACCGGGTCCGAGACCGCCGACACGAGGCCCGCGCGCACGTCCGAGCGGGTGGAGGGGGCGCGGCGGGTCGTGCCGTCCGGGAGGAACAGGGCCACCAGGACCGCGCACAGCACGCCGAACGCGCCGACCAGGGCCAGCGCGGCGCGCCAGCCGAGCCAGTCGACGCCGACGCCCGCGACGAGCCTGCCGACCATGCCGCCCGCGCTGTTGCCCGCCACCAGCGCGCCGATCGCGGCGCCGACGCCGAGCGCGCCGACCTCCTCGGCCAGGAACGCCATCGCGGCGGCGGGGACCCCGGCGGTCGCCAGGCCCTGCAGGACGCGCAGGAGCAGGAACACCGGGTAGTCCGGGGCCAGGGGCAGCAGGAGGCCGACGGCGGCGGCGACGGCCAGCGACCAGACGATGACCCGCCTGCGGCCGAGGCGCTCGGACAGGGTCGCGAGCGGCACCACGGCCAGCGCGAGCGCGCCGGTGGCCGCGCCGATCGCGAACGACGCGCCGCTCGGGTCGAGGCCGAACTCGGCCGCCAGCTGCGGCAGCACGGGCTGCGGCGCGTACAGCAGGGCGAAGGTCGCGAACCCGGTCGCGGCGGTGGCCGTGGTCAGCCTGGTCATGGTGTCGACGCTAAACAATGCGTCCAATGCGCTGTTCGGGGAAAATTCATGCGGTGATGGATGAATTGGCGCCGAAGCTCGCTGTGCTGCGGTTCCTGGCGACCGACGAGCACCTGACGCGCGCGGCCGAGCACGCCGGTGTGCCGCAGCCCACGGTGAGCCGGTGGCTGGCCGCGCTCGGGGAGGCGCTGGGGGCGCCGGTGGTGGTGCGCGACGGCAGGCGGGTGCGGTTGACCAGGGCGGGGAGGCTGCTGGCCGAGTCGGCGGAGCGGGCGGTCGCGGCGCTGGAGGCGGGGTGGCGGGCGGCGGCCGAGGAGGTGGACCCGGAGCGGGGGCAGGTGGCGCTGGGGTTCCTGCACCTGCTGGGGCGGTCGCTGGTGCCGGGGCTGGTGCGGGGGTTCCGGAACGGGCACCCGGCGGTGCGGTTCCGGCTGGTGCAGGACTCGCGGCAGGTGCTGCTGGAGCGGCTGGCGGACGGCGGCGTGGACCTGGCGCTGATCGCGCCGCCGCCTTCGGGGGCGGAGGCGGGGGGCGGGGCGACGGGTGGTGCGGCGGGTGGTGCGGCGGGCGGGGATGCGGCTGGCGGCGCGGCGGGCACCGCGGCTGGCGGCACAGCGGGCGGTGCGGCTGGCGGGGATGCGACCCGCGGCGCGGCGGGCACCGAGGCCGATGGTGGGGCGGGCGACGTGGCCGGCGGGGATGCGGCCCGTGGCGCGGCGGGCGCCGAGGCCGGTGGGGCGGTGGGGCGCTTGGCCTGGCGGGTGCTGCGGACGCAGGAGCTGGTGCTGGTGGTGCACGCCTCGCACCGGTTGGCGGCGCGGCGGCGGGCGGTGCGGGTGGCGGACCTGGCGGGTGAGGCTTTCGTCGGGCTGGAGCGCGGGTACGGGTTGCGGCAGATCACCGACGAGCTGTGCGCGGCGGCCGGGTTCACGCCCGAGCTGGCCTTCGAGGGGCAGGAGACGGAGACGGTGCGCGGGCTGGTGTCGGCCGGGCTGGGCGTCGCGGTGCTGCCCGCCGCCGACCACCCCACCGACCTGGTCGAGCTGCCGCTCCTGCCGCGCGCCGAGCGCCGCATCGCCCTGGTCTGGCCCACCGACCACCCGCTGCCGCCCGCCGTGCGCGTCTTCCGCGACCACGCGATCAACGAGCACCCGGTCGGCAAGCCCTCAGTCGCCAAGCCCCCGATCAACGGGCCCCTGGTCAGCGACTCCCCGGCTGGCTGACACCCGGTCGGCTGGCTGACACCCGGTCGGCGAGCCCCCGATCAGCGAGCCGGAGCCCGGCGCGGGCGGGTGGTGACCCGCGCCGACGCCGGGCGTCCGCTCAGCCCTTGTACGCCTCCACGAACTCCACCAGAGTCCGCGCCGAGAAGCCCGTCGCGCCGGGCACGACCTCGTCGTGCGCCTCCTCGGCGCGCGCGGGCCCGGCGATGTCCAGGTGCGCCCACGGCAGTCCGCCGGTGAACTCGCGCAGGAACAGCGCCGCCGTGATGCCGCCGGGGCCGGGCGGGGTCTGGCGGAGGTCGGCGAGCTGGCCGCGCACGTCGTCCGCGTGGTCCTCCAGCAGCGGCATCCGCCACCACGCCTCGCCGACGCGCTCGCCCGCGCCCGCCAGCGCCTCCGCGACCGCGTCCGAGTTGCTGAACAGCCCGCCCGTGCGCAGCCCCAGCGCGACCTTCATCGCGCCGGTCAGCGTCGCCACGTCGACCAGGACGTCCGGCTCCAGCTCGTCCACCGCGTACGCCAGCGCGTCGGCCAGCACGAGCCTGCCCTCGGCGTCGGTGTTGCCGATCTCGGTGGTGGTCCCGCCGTACTGCCGCACCACGTCGCCCGGCCGGTAGGCCGAGCCGGACACGTGGTTCTCCGCCAGCGGCACCAGGCCGGTCACCCGGACCGGTGAGCCGCGGCGGGCCAGCGCGACCACGGCGGCGATGACGGCGGCGCCACCGGACATGTCGGTGCGCATCAGGTGCATCCCCTCGGCGGGCTTGACCGAGATGCCGCCGGTGTCGAACGTGATGCCCTTGCCGACCAGCACCACGTGCGGCCCGTCGCCGCCGCGCCAGGTCAGCTCGACCAGCCTCGGCGGCCGGGTGGAGCCGCCGCCGACCGCGAGGACGCCGCCGAAACCGCGCTTGGCCAGCCACTTCTCGTCCCGGACCTGCACCTGCAGGCCGGGGGTGCCGCGCGCCGCGTCGACCGCCGCGGCGGCCACCCAGGCCGGGTCCTTCACGTTGGACGGCGCGTTGGCCAGGTCGCGGTTGAACGCGGTGGCCGAGGCGAGCAGGTGCGCCCGGAACGCCTCGGCGGCCAGCACGTCGGTGTAGCCCTCGTCGGGCGCGACCAGGCGCAGCGACTCCACCCGCTCGGGCGCGTCGCCGCTGGTCAGGCTGAACTTGTAGCCGCCGAGGACGGCGCCGAGCACGAACGCGCGCACCGACTCGGCGTCGGCCGCGTCGGTCAGCTCGACGTCGAACCGCGCGCCGCTGCCCGCCAGCTCCCGCGTCAGCGCCGCGCCCGCGCGCCGCCAGTGCGCGGGCTTCCCGCCCCCGACTCCGAGCCGCCAGCGGCCCTCGTCGTCCTTGCGGGTCTCCCCGGCTTCGTCATCGGTCAGCACGACCGGTGGCACGCCAGGACGGGGTTCGTCGGCCACCTCTACGGCGACCAGCGGGGTGGGCAGCGGCACGTGCACGGCGGCGTTCCTCCTGGAGTTTCCTGGGGTTGCGTTCCGGAGCACGACGAAGCGATGCCCCGGTTCCGCTCGGGAAACCGGGGCGCTGAGGCTTCGTCCCGGCAGGTCAGCCCGCGGCCGCCTTGAGCGCGTCGCCCAGCGCGTTCGCCTCGTCGGCCGACATCTCGACCACTAGGCGCCCACCGCCTTCCAGCGGAACGCGCATCACGATGCCCCGCCCCTCCTTGGTCACCTCAAGGGGACCGTCGCCGGTCCGGGGCTTCATGGCCGCCATAGCGTGCTCCCTCCGTCAGATCTTCCCCGTTCCGACCTGGGCCGGAACACGGCGCCCATTCTCCCCTATGCAGACTGCACAGTGAAACCGAACCGATCTTTCCGCCCGTCCGGAACGGCGGTTTCCCCCTCCGACAACGCCCTGATCACGCCCAGGATGGCGGTACCGCAAAGACTTCTCCGTCACACCGGGCGTGTCACCCGGCCGTGAGGAAATCCGGGGCTGTGGCGTGTCGTGGGGCCGTCCTGACAGACTCGGACCTCGTGCGAGCCCGTTCCGCGCTGTTCGACGTGTACGGCGGCCACCTGCGGCAGCGCGGTGGCGCCGCGACGATCGCCGCCCTCGTCCGCCTGCTGGAACCGCTGGACTTCGCGCCCCCCGCGGTGCGCACGGCCGTGTCGCGCACGGTCAGGCAGGGCTGGTTGGAGCCGGTGCGGCTGCCCGACGGCCCCGGTTACGCGATGACGCCCCGCGCGGAGACCCGCCTCGACGAGGCGGCGGCGCGCATCTACCGCACCCGGCCGTCCACCTGGGACGGTCGCTGGCACGTGGTGGTGCTGGACGAGGCGCCGAACCGGGAGGTGCGGGAGCGGGTCGCGCCGTCGCTGCAGCTGCTCGGGTACGGGTCGCTGGGGCCGGTCACCTGGATCGCGCCGAGGCCGTCGCCGGAGCTGCGCGGGGTGCTGGCGGCCGAGGGCGTGGGGGCCTCGGTGTTCCTCGGGGAGCACGAGGGCGAGCCGTCCGAGCTGGCGGCGCGGGCGTGGGACCTGGCGGAGCTGGGCGCGGACTACGCGCGGTTCGTGGCCGAGTGGGAGCCGGTGGTGTCCGCTGTGGACGGCGGGTCGCCGCCGGTGGCGTTCGCGGCCTCGCAGCGGTTCCTGCACGCGTGGCGCAAGTTCCTGTTCCGCGATCCGGGGCTGCCGGACGAGCTGCTGCCCGCCGGGTGGGCGGGGGCGGAGGCCGCCGCGTTCTTCGACCGGCACACCGGTCGGCTGGCGGGGGCGGCGCGGGAGTTCGTGGACGACTGCCTGGCCCCTGCGGGCGCGCGCGAGGCGCAGGAGTCCGGTTGAGCCGAGCAAACCCCTAGCTGACGGAGGTCCCCCGTGTCCGAACTCCTCGTCGACGACGCCGACGGCGTTCGCACCCTCGTGCTGAACCGCCCGGAGGCGTTCAACTCGCTGACCACCTCGCTGAAGGAGGCGCTGCTGGCGGCCGTGCGGGAGGCGGCGGCCGACGGGTCGGTGCGGGCCGTGGTGCTGACCGGTTCGGGCCGGGCGTTCTGCGGCGGGCAGGACCTGAAGGAGCACGTCGCCCTGCTGGAGTCCGGCGACCCCGCGCCGCTGGAGACCGTGGAGCGGCACTACAACCCGCTGGTCTCGGCGATCGCGGCGATGCCGAAGCCGGTGGTGGCGGCGGTGAACGGGATCGCGGCCGGGGCCGGGGCGTCGCTGGCGTTCGCGTGCGACCTGCGGGTGGTGTCGGAGAAGGCGCGGTTCGTGATGTCGTTCGCGAACGTGGGGCTGACGGCGGACTCCGGGGCGTCCTGGACGCTGCCCCGGCTGGTCGGGGCCGGGCGGGCGGCGGAGCTGCTGCTGCTCGGCGAGCCGGTGGGCGCCGAGGAGGCGCTGCGGATCGGGCTGGTGAACCGGGTGGTGCCCGGCGAGGAGCTGGCCGGGTCGGCGCACGCGCTGGCGGCGCGGCTGGCGGCCGGGCCGACGGTGGCCTACGCGAAGATCAAGGAGGCGCTCGCGGCGGCCTGGGGGACGCTCGACGAGTCGCTGGCCGTGGAGGCGCGCACGCAGGCCGAGGCCGGGGCCACCGAGGACCACCGCGAGGGGGTCGCGGCGTTCGTGGGCAAGCGGGAGGCGCGGTTCACCGGGCGGTAGGCGGGACGGCCGGGCGCCCGGCGCCGGATCGGCGTCGGGTGCCCGGTCCCCGCTGCCCGCGCACGGGGGGTCAGGCGAGCGCGCCCGCGCCGACCAGCCTGCGGCGCTCCAGCACCGCCGCGATCAGGTAGGCGCCGCCACCGGCCACGGCCAGCGCCCCGAACAGGCCCGATCCGCCCAGGAAGATCGCCGCGCCCGCCACCAGGGCGAGCCAGGTGCCGAGGGCGTAGTGCAGGGCGTTGCGCCGGGCCGAGCCCTCGGCCAGGTAGATCAGGCCCACCACCAGCGCGGACCCGGTCGGCCACAGGACGCTCTGCAGGTCGGCGGAGCCGGTCAGGTCGGCCAGCGCGGTGATCAGCAGGAACAGGGCTGCGAAGCCGGTGACCCAGATGGCGCCGAGCAGCGAGGCGGTGGTGGCCTCGGGTTTGCCGAGGCCCTTCTTGGCGCGGACGGCGGCGACGGTGCTCAGCACCGAGCCCGCCGCCAGGCCCGTCGCGAGGAACGCGGTCGGCAGCCAGCCGGGCACGGCCAGGACCGGGTCGGCGCCGTGGGACAGGGCCGCGCCGCCGTGGCCGAGCAGGTAGGCGAGGCCGAACGCGACGTACGCGGAGCGGTTGTCGACCTCGCGGGGCGCGGTGGCCGGGGCGGCGGGGGTGGCGATCGTGGTGGTGGACATGGCGGTTCCTCCTGGGAGTGGTGGGTGGAGCGGGTTCAGCGGTTCGGTCCGGCGCGCCGGGTGGTGCCGGAGAGCGCGGTGACCAGGTCGGGCACCAGGTCGGCGGGCCAGGGGAACAGCCGGTGCGCCGCGCGCTGGTGGGCGATGCCGTGCAGGCCCAGCCACAGGGCGACCGCGTCGGCCTCCGGGTCGGTGCTGGTGGAGCGGCCGGTCGCGGCGCACTCGGCGATCAGGGCCGCGAGGTGGCCGGTGGTCGGGGCCCCAGGGGCGGTCTCGTCCGGGTGGTCGGACATGACCCGGTAGCAGCCGGGGCGGGTGGTGGCGAAGTCCAGGTAGGCGCGGCACGCGTCGTGCAGCCTGCGCCGGGGGTCCGCCGAGCGGGTGGCCGAGGCGGTCAGCAGGGCGGCCAGCTCGGCGCGGCCCGCGTCCGCCGCGGCCTTCAGGACCGAGGGCGGGTCGGGGAAGTGCGGGTAGATCGACGGGGCGGTGATGCCCGCCTCGCGGGCCACGGCCCGCAGGGTGACGCGGTGCTCGCCGCCCAGGTCGAGCAGGCGGGTCGCGGCGGCCAGGATGTCGTCCCGCAGCAGCGCGCCCTGGCCCCTGCGCCCGCGCGGCCGGGCCACGCTCACACCTCGGGGACGATGACGACCTTGCCCAGCACGGTCCTGGACTCGGCGAGGGCGAGCGCGGCGGAGGCCTCGGACAGCGGGAACCGGGCGGCGACCTTGGCGGTGATGACGCCGTCCGCGAGCAGGCGCAGCACCTGGGTGAGGTCCTCGGCGAGCTTGCCGCGGAACTCCGCGCGGTTGCGCAGGCCCGCCCAGAAGTTGTAGAAGTGCGCGCCCTTGCCGTTGGGCGAGTAGTTCCACATCGCGAGCTGGGCGAACAGCGCCAGGACCGGGAGCTGCGAGCTGCCCTCGACGTCCTTGGTGGCGGCGGTGCCGTAGGAGACGAGCGTGCCGCCCTTGCGCAGCAGCTTCCACGACTCGGCCAGGGCCTTGCCGCCGACGTGGTCGAACACGGCGTCCACGCCGTCGGGGGCCAGCTCGCGGATGCGGTCGTGCATGGCGGGGTCGCGGTAGTCGACCGGGGTGGCGCCGAGCGCGCGGACGGTGTCGTGGTGGCGGGGCGAGGCGGTGCCGATGACGGTCATGCCCGCGTGCTTGGCCAGCTGGACGAGGGTGCTGCCGACACCGCCGTTCGCGCCGAGGACGACGACCGTCGCGCCCGCTCGGGCCTTGGCGACCCGGTGCAGCATCTGCCAGGCGGTGATCCCGTTGACCACCACGGTCTCGACCTCGGCCGCGTCGAGGCCGTCCGGGACGGGGACCAGGTCGGCGGCGTCGAGCACCAGGTGGCTGGCCCACGCGCCGGTCTTGGTGACGGCGGCGAAGCGCTTGCCGGTGAGGGCGGGGTCCGCGCCGGGGCCGGTGGCGACGACCGTGCCGACCACGTCGTAGCCGGGGACGAAGGGGAACGCGGGCTGGTCGTAGTACTTGCCCCGGCGCATCTGCTGCTCGGCGAACGAGACGCCGGTCGCGTCCATGCGCAGGACCACCTGGCCGTCGGTGAGGGCGGGCAGGTCGCGGACGCGGACCTGGAGGCCCTCCGGCTCGACCGCGGCGGGGAGGACGACCTCGGTGGCGCGGGTGGCGGTGGCGCTGGTCATGGGGGTTCTCCTGGGGGTGTTCTTGGTGGGACCGTTGTGCTTACAGCCGTAAAGCTACATGTGTTAGTTCAGGGCGCGCAAGCCCTCACGGCCGTAAACTTCACGGTGTATGGTTACACGGTGGAGAACAGCAGCTCAGGGGTGGCGGAGACAGCGGAAACCCAGGTCACGGGCGTGGGCGCGGGTGACGCGGGGGTGCGCGCGGGTGCACGGGACGTGGGGGTGCGCGCGGGTGCACGGGACGTGGGGGTGCGCGCGAGTGCGCGGGACGCGGGGGTGCGCGCGAGTGCGGGCGCTGGCGCGCCGGGCGCGGGTGCGCGGGACGCAGGCGCGGACGTCTCGCACGCGGCAGGGAACAGCCCTGCCGGGGACGTCCCCGCCGAGGGCAGCCCTGCCGGGGATGGCGCGGCTGTGGACGGCGCGGCTGCGGACGGCGCGGCCGGGGCTTCCGGGCGCAAGCCCGCCCGCAGGCGGAACCGCCGGGGCGAGGGGGCCAAGCTGCGGGAGGAGATCGTCGACGCCGCCACCGCGATCCTGGACGAGGAGGGTGACGAGCGGTTGGTCACGCTGCGGTCGGTCGCGCGGCGGATCGGCATCGCCGCGCCGTCCATCTACCCGCACTTCCCCGACCAGCCGTCGATCATGATGGCGGTGGTGCGGCGGGAGTTCGAGGCGCTGGCCGTCCAGCTGCGCGAGGCCCGCGACCGGGAGGTCGACCCGCGCGAGCGGCTGGTCGCGATCTGCCTGGCCTACCTGGAGGTCGCCCGCGCCCACCCAGGCCGGTACCGGACCCTGTTCGGCGGGCTGTGGATGCCCGACCTGGACACCACGTCGATCACCGCCGACGAGCTGATGTCCCTGGGCAACGCGCCCCTGGAGGTGCTGGTCGAGGCGCTGGGGGCGTGCGTGGAGGCGGGACGGGCCACCAGCGACGACCTGTTCGCCGACGCGGTCGCGCTGTGGATGGGGCTGCACGGGCTCGCCCACCAGCGGTCGGTCACCCGCGCGTTCCCCTGGCCGGACGACATCGAGCTGCGGATCATCGGCGCGCTCGCGCACCTCACCGGGCCGGACGACGGGACCGGTTCGGCGGCGCCCCGGCCAGCCGCGCCCCAGCCGGTAGTGCCCTAGTCGGCCGGACCCCGATCAGCCGCACCCCGGTCGGCCTCGTGCGCGCGGAAGCAGGTCTCGACGTGGTCGTCGACCATGCCGGTGGCCTGCATCAGCGCGTAGCAGGTGGTCGGGCCGAGGAACACGAAGCCCTTGCGCTTGAGCGCCTTCGCCATCGCCGTCGACTCGGGCGTGATCGCCGGGACGTCGGCCGCCGTCGCGGGGCGCGCCCTCGGCCCGGTGGGGGCGAACGACCACAGCAGCCCGTCGAGCGGCTCGTCCAGCGCGAGCACCGCCGCCGCGTTGCCGATCGCCGCGAGGATCTTGGCCCGGTTGCGGACGATGCCCGCGTCACCCATCAGCCGGGTGACGTCGTCCCCGTCGTAGGCGGCGACGAGCTTCGGGTCGAACCCGTCGAACGCGGTCCGGAAGTTCTCCCGCTTGCGCAGGATGGTGATCCAGGACAGCCCGGACTGGAACGACTCCAGGCACATCCGCTCGAACAGCTCGGTCTCGCCGTGCAGCTCGACGCCCCACTCGGTGTCGTGGTACTCGGCGTAGTCGGGGCTGGAGTCGCCCCACGCGCAGCGCTGGACCACGCTCACCCCTCCCCGTCGACGCGGTAGCGCTCGGCGAACCTGGCGAACCGGGCGAGCGAGTACCGGACCCCCGCGAGCACGGCCGGTCGCGCGATCGCGGGCAGCACCACGTCCTCGACCCAGGTGAACTCGGAGGCCGACTCCCCCGCCGGGGCGACGCGGAACTCGCCGGTCCCCCGCACCACCCGCCCGAGGTGCTCGACCGCGCACAGCGACGGCGGCTCCCACCGGGTGATCCGCATGGGGTCCACGACGCCGAACCGGCCGATGCCGGTGACGGCGGTGAACTCGTCGCCGACCGCCCGACCGGGCCCCGAGGTGACGCGGACGGAGGTGGCCAGGATCCACTCGCCCTGGCGCTCCCAGTCGGTGACCGCCGCCCAGGTCACGCGCGCGGGCGCGGCGACCGGGACGGTCAGCTCAAGCCGGGTCACGCTGGGGTTCCCGCGCGGGCTCGGCCGGGTCGGTGGAGCCGGGGGTGGAGGTGGTGGAGGCTGCGGGGGCGGCACCGGGCGCGGCACTGCCGACCGAGGCGGACTCGGCGGCCACCGGAGCGGCGGCGCCGGGCGCGGTGGACTCGGGGGCAGCGGTCCCCGGCTCATCGGCCCCGGACTCGGGGGCAGCGGTCCCCGGCTCAGCGACCCCGGACTCAGCGACCCCGACCCCGGCGGTCCCCGCCTTGGCGGCCCCCGCCTCGACGGCGCCCGGCTGGGCGACGCGCTTCTCGGGCCTGGCCACGCCGGGCCCGATCTCGGCGGACTCGACGGCGTCCCGCTCGCGGAGCGCGCCCTCGGGGACCAGCCCCTCCAGCTCGGCGACCCGCTCGCTCAGCCGCTCGACCTCGCCCGCCAGCCTGCCGAGGGCCCAGTCGACCTCGGACATCTTGTAGCCGCGCAGCACCAGCTGGAACCGGAGCGCGCGGACGTCCTCCGGGGTCACCCGGTCGGCGGGCAGCCTGGTCGGGGACGCGCCGGGCGGCAGCGGCGCCATCTCCTCCCCGCGCCCGAACAGCAGTGAGGCCAGCAGGAACACCACCGCGGCGACTAGCGCCATGACGACGAGGTAGAGGAGCGCTGTGGTCACACCGACGATCGTGGCACACACCACCGTCGCCGCACACACCACCGGCAGCACGCGCGCCGCTGCGGCGCGTCACGCCCGCGGACGACTTCGGGCACGCGGACCCGGCGCGCGCCCCGGCTACCCGAGGACGGCCTCGGGCGCCCGCCCCGGCGCGCACAGCACGCCCTCGATCGTGGCCGCGAAGCGCCGCCACTCCGCGCGCTCGGCGGCCAGCGCCAGGCCGCCCCGGTCGGTCAGGTGGTAGGTGCGGCGCTGCCTGCCGCCCACGGTGCTCCACTCGCTGGCGACCAGCCCCGCGGCCTCCAGCCTGCGCAGCGCCGGGTAGACGGTGCCGGTGGGCAGGTCGAGCGCGCCGCCGCTGCGCCGCTGGAGGGCCTCGATGACGGCGTAGCCGTGGAGCCTCGCGCCGTCCAGCGTGGCCAGCAGGAGACCTTCCAGGTGACCGCGCAGCGCGTCGGACTTCATGCGTTCGGAGTTTATGGTTCCCGCTCACCGGACCACAGCGGGAGGACCCGGTCGGGCGCGCCCGCTAGGCCAGTGCGCGCAGCGCCCGCGCGGGTGGCCTGGTGCCCGCGACGGCCGCGACCACGTCGACCACCTGCCGGGTGCGGCGGACCTCGTGGGCGCGGAACACCCGCGCGCCGCTGCGCGCGGCCAGCGCGGTCGCGGCGAGGGTGCCGTCGACCCGGTCGCCGACGTCCGCGTCCAGGGTCTCGCCGATGAAGTCCTTGTTGGACAGCGCCATCAGCACGGGCCAGCCGGTGGCGACCAGCTCGTCCAGCCGCCGCAGCAGTTCGAGGCCGTGCCAGGTGTTCTTGCCGAAGTCGTGGGTCGGGTCGATCAGCACGCCCGCCCTGGGCACGCCCAGCGAGGTCACCAGCTCGGCCCTGGCCACCAGCTCCTCGACGACCGAGGCGACCACGTCGGCGTACCGGACGCGGTGCGGGTCGGTGCGGGGCGGCAGGCCGCCGGTGTGCGAGCAGACGAGGCCGACGCCGAACTCGGCGGCCACCTCGGCCAGCTCCGGGTCGGCGCCCGCCCAGGTGTCGTTGATCAGGTCGGCGCCCGCCTCGCAGACCGCCCTGCCGACCTCGTGCCGCCAGGTGTCGACGCTGATCACCAGGTCGGGGTGCCGCTCCCTGACCTTGGCGACGAACGGGACGACCCGGCGCGCCTCCTCGGCGGCGTCGACGTGCTCGCCCCTGGCGCCCGCGCGCACCCCGCCGATGTCGACGACGTCCGCGCCCTCGGCGACCGCCCGGTCGACGGCGGCCAGCGCGGCGGTGTCGGTGAAGGTGGCGCCCCGGTCGTAGAAGGAGTCCCGCGTCCGATTGACGATCGCCATGACCAGCGCGCGGTCTGTGGGGACGTCGCGTGTGCCGAACCGCATGGGGGCATCGTGCCACGCCCCCACTCGGTGTGAGCTGCCTCACAGGATCTTGCTACCCGTCAGTAGCCGCCACTTGACTCAACCGCACCCTGCGTGATCCAGCTCACGGTCAAGGAGGACCTGGTGCGCCGATCACTCGCCCTGCTGCTCGCCCCCCTGCTCCTGCTCGCCACAGCCGCCACCGCCACCGCGGCGCCCGCGCCGACCACCACCGAGGCCCAGGTCGCCTCGATCACCTACCGCACCATCCCCGGCGAGGGCGGCGCCCCGCTGCGCGCCTTCGTGGTCACCCCCACCGGCACGGGCCCGCACCCGCTCCTGGTGATGCCGTCCAGCTGGGCGGTCAGCGGCATCGAGTACGTCGGCGCCGCCGCCAAGCTGGCCTACCGCTCCGGCTACGCGGTCATCAGCTACACCAGCCGCGGCTTCCACGACTCCGGCGGCGAGATCGACGTCGCCGGGACCGCCACGGTCGCCGACGTCAGCCGCGTCATCGACTGGGGCATCACGAACCTGGACGCCGACCCGGCCAGGATCGGCGTCGCGGGCATCTCCTACGGCGGCGGCCAGTCGCTGCTCGCCGCGGCGGCCGACCCCAGGGTCAAGGCCGTGGCCGCCCTGAGCACCTGGTCCGACCTCGCGCGGTCGCTCTACCCCAACGAGACCGTCAGCTCCCAGGCCGTCGACCTGCTGCTCACGGCGGGCAAGCTCACCGGCCGCCCCGGACAGGTGCTCAGGGACGCCGAGACCGCGTACCGGGAGGGCCGGTTCGAGGACGTCGTGCCGATCTCGCCGCCCCGCTCGCCGTCCACGAGGGTCCCGGCGCTCAGCCGCGCGGCCGTGCTGATCGGCAACGCCTGGAACGACGGCCTGTTCCCGCCGGGCCAGATCACCGACCTGTTCGCGAAGCTCACCGGCCCGAAGCGGCTCCTGCTCACGCCCGGCGACCACGCCACGTCCGAGCTGTTCGGGGCCGCCGGGCTGCCCAACGAGGTGTGGGACGCGGTCGGCCGCTGGTTCGACCACCACCTGCGCGGCGTCGCCAACGGCGTCGACCGGGAGGCCCCGGTGTGGTTGCGCCCCACCAACGGCGGCGCGTGGCGGACCTACCCGTCGTGGGCGGCGGTCACCACCGCCCGCGAGTCGATCCCGTTGGCGGAGACCGGTTTCGGCGCGGGGCGGGCCACCGTCGCGGACAGCGGGACGGTGCTGGTGAGCGGCGCGCTCCAGGCGTTCCTGAAGATCCCGACCGGGGTGGCGCTGCCGCTGGTGGACCGGTCGGGCGCGGCGGTGTGGACGGGCCCGGTGCTGCGGTCGGGCGCGCTCGTCGGCGGCACGCCGAAGGTGCGGCTGAGCGTGACGGCGGCGGCCGAGACCTCGCTGTTCGCCTACCTGTACGAGGTGAACGCGCTCGGCCTCGGCGCGCTGATCAGCCACAAGCCGGTGGTGGTCCAGCCCGGCAGCCGGGTGGTCGACCTGGAGCTGGAACCCGCGCTGTGGCAGGTGGGCGCGGGCAACCGGCTGGCGCTGGTGGTGGACACCGTGGACGGCCGGTACGGCAGCGTCGGCACGCGCGGCGCCGCCGTGGCGATCGGCGCCGGGTCGGCGCTGGAGGTGCCGTTCTCGGGCTGAACGGTGAGGAGCGCCCCGGCCGCGAGGACCGGGGCGCTCCTCGCAAAACCAGTCGGGAGCCCGTCAGCTCGCGCAGGCGTCCAGCGCGGCGTCCAGGTCGTCGGTGATGGTCAGCACCCCCATCGCGGCGGGCGCGACGAACCCCCGGTCGCGCAGCTCCTCCAGCCACCGCACCAGCCCGGTGTAGTGCCCGTCGACGTCCAGCAGCACCACGGGCTTGGCGTGCATCGACAGCGTGCGCGAGGTCCACACCTCGAACAGCTCCTCCAGCGTGCCGATCCCGCCGGGCAGCGCCAGGAACGCGTCGCCGTGCGCCTCCATGAGCGCCTTGCGGTCGCGCATGGTCTCGACCACGAGCAGGTCGTCCGCGTCGCTGTCGGCCCACTCGCGCTCCACCAGGGAGCGCGGGATCACGCCGGTGGTGCGCCTGCCGCCGTCGCGCACGGCCTGCGCCACCGCGCCCATCATGGACCGCTTCCCGCCGCCCCAGGCCAGGTCCCAGCCCCGGCCCGCGATGCGCTTGCCCACGTCGGTCGCCAGGTCCAGGTAGCTCTGCGGCACGGTGCTGAGCGACCCGCAGTACACCGTCACGGTCAGCTCGCCCATCAGTGCGCCTCCCCCCACGCCTGGTGCGCCTCCTTGACGACCCGGACCGCGTCCTCGACGTCGTCGGTCAGGTGCAGCAGCGCCAGGTCCTTGTCGCCGATCTTCCCGCTGTCCAGCACCGAGTCGCGCACCCAGTCGTACAGGCCCTGCCAGTAGGACCGGCCGAACAGCACGACCGGGAACTTGGTGACCTTCTTGGTCTGCACCAGGGTCAGCGCCTCGAACAGCTCGTCCAGGGTGCCGAAGCCACCGGGCAGGCAGATGAAGGCCTGCGAGTACTTGATGAACATGGTCTTGCGGACGAAGAAGTAGCGGAAGTTCACGCCGAGGTCGACCCACGGGTTCAGGCCCTGCTCGAACGGCAGCTCGATGCCGAGGCCGACCGAGTAGCCGCCCGCCTCGGAGCAGCCCCGGTTCACCGCCTCCATCGCGCCGGGACCGCCGCCGGTGATGACCGCGAACCCGGCCTCGGCGAGCGCCCCGCCGAGCTGCCTGCCCACCTCGTACTCGGGGTGGGCGCGCTCGGTGCGGGCCGAGCCGAACACGGTGACGGCGCTCGGGATGCCCGCGAGCGCGCCGAAGCCCTCCACGAACTCGGCCTGGATGCGCAGCACCCGCCACGGGTCGGTGTGCACCCAGTCGCTCGGGCCGCGCGAGTCGAGCAGGCGCTGGTCCGTCGTGGTGAGCTCCTTGTTGCGCTCGCGGCGCAGCACCACGGGGCCGCGCTGCTTCTCCTTCGGGTGCTCGTCCACGCCGTTCTCGCTCATTGGCCGGAGTCTAGACCGGTCAGGGCCTCGCGCTGAGGAAGCGCGACAGGACTTCGTAGCAGTGTCCGATCTCGTTCACCCGGACGTTCTCCTGCTGCGTGTGGGCGAGCAGCGGGTCGCCGGGGCCGAAGTTCACGGCGGGCGTGCCGAGCGCGGCGAAGCGGGCCACGTCGGTCCAGCCGAGCTTGGCGACCGGGGTGCCGCCCGCCGCCTCGACCAGCTCGCGCGCGGCGGGCGAGGCCAGGCCGGGCAGGGCGCCCGCGGCGAAGTCGGTGACGGTGACCTCGTAGCCGTCGAACAGCTCCCGCAGGTGCGCCTCGGCCTGGGCCGGGGTGCGGTCGGGGGCGAACCGGTGGTTGACGGTCAGCACGCACTCGTCCGGCACGACGTTGCCGGAGACGCCGCCGGTGATGCCCACGGCCTGCGCCCCCTCACGGTAGGTGCAGCCGTCGATCTCCACGACCCGCGACTCGTGGTCGCGCAGCCGGGCGATGGCGTCGCCGAGCAGGTGGATGGCGTTGACGCCCATCCAGCCGCGCGCGGTGTGGGCGCGCTTGCCGGTGGCCCGCACCTGCACCCGGATCGTGCCCTGGCAGCCCGCCTCGATGACGCCGTTGGACGGCTCGCACACGATCGCCAGGTCGCCCGCCATCCACTCGGGCAGCTCGCGCTCGACCCGGCCGAGGCCGTTGCGGCTGGCCTCGACCTCCTCGCAGTCGTAGAACACGAACGTGAGGTCGTGGCGCGGGTCGGTGAGCGTGCCCGCGAGGGCCAGCATGACCGCGTCGCCGCCCTTCATGTCCACCGAGCCGAGGCCGTGCAGCACGCCGTCCTCCAGCCGGGACGGCAGGTTGTCGTTGACCGGCACCGTGTCCAGGTGGCCGGCGAGCACGACGCGCCGCTCGCGGCCGAGGTTCGTGCGGGCCAGGACGGTGTTGCCGGAGCGGACGACCTCCAGGGCGGTCTGCTCGCGCAGGGACCGCTCGACCAGGTCGGCGATGCGCTGCTCGTCGCCCGAGACGCTCGGCACGTCCACGAGCGCGGCGGTCAGCGTGACGGGATCGGCGGTGAGGTCAAGGGTGTCGGCCACGCCCGGCACGTTACCGTTTGGCGCTGTGAGCACCGAAGACACCACCACCGGCGCGCACGGCGTCGGACTGGCGACCGTGACCTCCGACGGGACCGTGCTGGACACCTGGTTCCCCGCGCCCCGGCTCGGCGAGACCGAGGCGGGCACCGCCCGGCTGTCGCCGGTCGAGGTCGCGGCCGAGCTGGGCGAGGCCGCGGCGAAGCTGCTCGGCGTGGACGCGGAGCGCGACGTCGAGGTCGTGGGCGTGCGCGTGGGCATCGCCTCGCTGGACTCCGCGCCCGCCGACACCTACGACGTGTGGCTGCGGCTGCACCTGCTCTCGTCCCGGCTGGTCGCCCCGCACGGGGTGAACCTGGACGGCGTGTTCGGCCTGCTGGCCAACGTGGTGTGGACCAACCACGGGCCGTGCGCGGTGGAGGGCTTCGAGGCCACCCGCCTGCGGCTGCGCTCGCGCGGCGCGGTCACCGTGTACGGCGTGGACAAGTTCCCGCGCATGGTCGACTACGTGGTGCCGTCGGGCGTGCGGATCGCGGACGCGGACCGGGTGCGGCTGGGCGCGCACCTGGCACCGGGCACGACGGTCATGCACGAGGGCTTCGTGAACTTCAACGCGGGCACGCTCGGCACGTCCATGGTGGAGGGCCGCATCTCGGCCGGGGTCGTGGTCGGCGACGGCAGCGACGTCGGCGGCGGCGCGTCGATCATGGGCACGCTGTCCGGCGGCGGCAAGCAGGTCATCTCGGTGGGCGAGCGGTCGCTGATCGGGGCGAACGCGGGCATCGGCATCTCGCTGGGCGACGACTGCGTGGTCGAGGCCGGGCTGTACGTGACGGCGTCCTCGAAGGTCACCGCCGACGACGGCACGGTCGTGAAGGCGGGTGAGCTGTCCGGGGTGTCGAACCTGCTGTTCATCCGCGACTCGGTGACCGGCGCGGTGCGCGTGCGGGCCCGCCGGGGCACCGGGGTGGAGCTGAACTCGGTCCTGCACGCCAACGACTGATCCCCCTCCGCTGATCCCTCCGCGGACGCGTCCGCGAACGCGAGAGCCGGGCCGCTGCGCTGCGACCCGGCTCTCGCGGTGTTCGGGGGACCTACCGGGCGAGCCGCTCCACGGCGGTCGCCACGCGCTCGTCGCTCGCGGTCAGCGCGACGCGGACGTGCTCGGAGCCGCCGGGGCCGTAGAACGTGCCGGGCGCGGCCAGCACGCCCCGGTCGGCCAGCCAGGCGATGGTGTCCCAGGCGCCCTCGCCCCTGGTGGCCCACAGGTACAGGCCCGCCTCGGAGTGGTCGACGCGGAACCCGGCTCCGGTGAGCGCCGCGTGCAGCAGCGCGCGCCGCTTGCCGTACCGCTCGCGCTGGTCGGCCACGTGCGCGTCGTCGTCCAGAGCGGCCGTGATCGCGGCCTGCACGGGCCTGGGCACGATCATGCCCGCGTGCTTGCGCGCCTCCAGCAGCCCGGACACCAGCTCCGGGTCGCCGGTGACGAAGCCCGCCCGGTAGCCGGCGAGGCTGGAGGACTTGGACAGCGAGTGGACCGCGAGCAGGCCGCTCGGCGACCCGCCGCTGACCCGCTCGTCCAGCACCGAGACGGGCTCGGCGCTCCAGTGCAGCGCCAGGTAGCACTCGTCCGAGGCGACCACCGCGCCCGCCTCGCGGGCGGCGGCGACCGCGTCCGCCAGCGCGGGCGCGTCGAGCACCCGGCCGGTCGGGTTGGACGGGGAGTTCAGCCACACCAGCTTCACGCCCGCGGGCGGCGTCTCGCCGTCCGCCAGGCGCACCACGTCGGCGCCCGCGATCCGGGCCCCCACCTCGTAGGTCGGGTAGGCCAGCTCGGGGATCGCGACCACGTCGCCGGGACCGACGCCGAGGAGCGTCGGCAGCCAGGCCACCAGCTCCTTCGAGCCGATGGTCGGCAGCACGGCGGCCGGGTCCAGGCCGGTGACGCCGTAGCGGCGGGCCATCGACCCGACGACGGCCTCGCGCAGCTCGGGGGTGCCGTGCGTGGTCGGGTAGCCCGGTTCGGCCGACACCGACGACAGGGCCCGCTGGATCACGTCGGGCACCGGGTCGACCGGTGTGCCGACGGACAGGTCGACCACACCGCCGGGGTGCTCGCGCGCCGTGGCGGCGTGGTCGGCCAACGAGTCCCAGGGGAAGTCCGGGAGCGAGCGGTGGAGCGTCACTCGTGGGACGCCTGCGGCGGGAGGGCCTTGATGAACGCGGGGTCCGCCGAGACCTTGCCGACCTTGGACGCGCCGCCGGGCGAGCCCAGGTCGTCGAAGAAGTCCACGTTCGCCTTGGTGTAGGCGGACCACTCGTCGGGGACGTCGTCCTCGTAGTAGATGGCCTCCACCGGGCACACCGGCTCGCAGGCACCGCAGTCGACGCACTCGTCCGGGTGGATGTAGAGCATCCGGTCGCCTTCGTAGATGCAGTCGACGGGGCACTCTTCGATGCACGCCTTGTCGAGCACGTCCACGCACGGCTGGGCGATCACATAGGTCACTGCGCTCTCCTGCTCTGTCTCTTAGTCCACACCGCGCACAGCGGAGGGTACGCGGCTGCGCGCCCGCCGCGCCGGTGAGGCTCGCCTTATCAAACTCCCATCCCACCTGCCAGAACGGACGACCTCGCTTCGGGGCGGGGGTGCGGCAGGATGTGGCGGTGGACCCGATCACCGCTCTGGAGCAGCACTGCGCGACCGCTTGGCCCGCGCTCGTCGACCAACCGCTCGGGGGGTGGAGGCTGCGCGCGGCGGACGGGTTCACCGGACGGGCGAACAGCGCCCTGACCACGGGTGATCCGGGTGTGCCGCTGGGCGAGGCGCTGGAGGCGGTGCGCGCGTTCGCGGCCGGGCACGGGGTGCCGCCGCTGGCGCACGTGGTGCTCGGGTCGGAGCACGAGGCTGGGCTGGCGGCGGCCGGGTGGGAGCCGGACCTCGACCACCCCGGAGGGGTCGAGTCGCTGGTGATGAGCGGGCCGCTGACGGGGTTCGGGGACGCGCGGGGCGGGTCCACGGAGCGGGACGGCGGTCCGGTGGGTGGCGCCGCGGGTGCTGCCGCGGGCGGGGTGGCGCGCGGCGGGTACGCGGTGTCGGTGCCCGAGGAGCCGGACGCGCGCTGGTGGGAGCTGGCCGCGCAGCCCGACCCGACGCCCGCGCAGCGGCGCGTGCTGGCCCCGGAGGGGCTGGCGGTGGGCTTCGGGATCGCGCTGCCGGTGGCTGGGCCGAGTGGTTCGGGGTCTGCTTCGGGAGGGGCGGTCGCCGGGGGCGGTGGAGTGGCCGGTGGGGCGGCCGGTGGGGTGGTGCGCGGGGCCGTGGTGGGCGAGGTGCTGCACGTGGCGCGGCTGGCCGTGCGCCCCGAGGCGCGGCGGCGGGGGCTGGCGCGGGCGCTGGTGGTGGAGCTGGCGGCGTGGGGCGCGGCGCGCGGGGCGACGACGCTGGCGCTCCAGGTGGCCGAGCACAACAAGCCCGCGATCGCGCTGTACGAGTCGCTGGGCTGCGCGGAGCACCACCGCTACCGCTACTGGCGCCCGGCGTCCTGAGCGGCCTTCCGGGCGGCCTCGGCGGCGAACCAGGCGAGCGCCTCCCGGCGCACCCGCTTGCCGCCGTGCCGCTCGCCGAAGTAGTCGCCGACCGCGCCGACCAGCGGCAGCATCCCGATGACCTGGTGGTGGACCCGCCCCTGCGGACGCTTGTCCAGCTCGCCCTCCAGCGACCAGAGCACCCGAGCGAGCTTCCACACCGCCCGCCCGACCACCTTCACCCCCGCCTTGGCCCCCTCGGCCGCCCGCTGCCCGATTCCGGGACGCGCGGAACTGGCTGACCCGAAACCGGCTGACTGGGAACTGGCTGACCCGGAACCGGCTGACCCGGGACCGGCTGACTCGGGACCGGCTGACCCAGAACTCGCTGCCCCCAGACCGGCTGCCCCAGAGCCGGCCGACTCAGGACCGGTGGCTTCGGGGCCTGCGGCCCTGGAACCGGCGGCGGCAGCCTGAGGGCCGGCGTCAGCCGCCTCGGGAGCCGCACCGGCGGGCTTGGCGCCGATCGGACCAGGGCCGGCGCCGGTCGGCCCGCGGCCGGTGCCCGTCGACTCGCGGTCGGCGCCGGTCGGCCCGCCGCTGGCACTGGTCGGCCCAGGGCCTGCGCCGGTCGTCGTGGGCGGCGTGGTGGTCGCGCCCGCCGTGCCGCCGGTGTCCGCCGCGTGCGCGGCGTCGGCCGCGTCGGCCTCGCGCAGGGCCTCGGTCAGCTCCTCGGTCAGCTCGGCGGTGCGGCGGTCCTCCTCGGCGCGGTCGGCCGGGTCGGTGAGCCTGCCGTCGACCTCGCGCTGGAACAGCACGTGCGCGATGAGCCGCACCCGGTCCTCGACCGAGTCGACGCCCCGCTCCCCCGCGAACGCCGCCAGCAGCAGCCCCTGCCCGGCCGCGCCGAGCGAGGACTGGATCGGCAGGCGGTCGGCCAGCGCGCCGCCGACGCCGGGGGCCGCCGCGAGCAGGGCGAGCAGCCTGCCGAGCCGGTTGGCCCACCAGTCGTCGCGCTGCTCGACGCCCATCGCCGCCCACGCCGCCGTGCCCGGCACCCGGAGCGCGGCCAACTGGTCCCACAGCCGGTCGACGGCCCCGCGGTCCGCGCCCGAGCCGATCTCGCGCTCGCGCAGCCCCAGCAGGTCCACGTCCCGCACCGCCGCCAGCACCGGCCCGGTGGCCCGGACGAACGGCCGGAGCGCCAGCACCACGTCCCGATCGGTTATGCCGCCCACGTCAACCTCCCCGCGCCCACCGCACCCGCCCGGCGGGCGCCGGACGAGCCCACACCCCCAACGCCTACCCCCGAGCGCGCCCGCGAACCACCCGCCACGCGCCCGGCCCGGCACCCGGCGCCCGACGGCGGCCCGCCCCGGCGAACCGGTCCGCGCCGCCACCCGTCCGAGCCGCCCCCGTCCGAGCCCGCCTCGGCGCACGCTCAGGCCGGGCGCCCCATGATCGCGCCCAGCGCGACCGCCCCCGGCAGCGCGCCCGCGCCGAACAGCGCCAGCGTGCGCCAGTCGTTGGCCAGCACGACGTCGCCGCCGGGCCCGAACACGCCCAGGACCAGCAGCACGCCCAGCCACACCAGCAGCGGCGACGCGGCGACCGACATCTTGCGCGAGCAGCTCGACGCCGCGATCACCAGCAGCGGCATCGACACCGCCGCCACCACCACCGAGATCGGGAACGGCCAGCCGCCCACGGCGGGCAGGAGGGCGCCGTCCAGGCGCAGCGGCAGGAAGAACAGCTCCAGCACCGCCAGCACGGCCGTCTGGACCAGCACCGCCGCGTGGGCCACCCGGTCGTCCAGGCCCATCCGGTCGCGGAGCTGCGGGCGCGCCGCCGTGCCGGGAGCGGCGCCGACGTCCGCGCCCCCGGTTGTCCGGTCGTCGGCCGCCATCAGCCGCCCAACCCGCCGAACAGGTCGTGCTCCGCGCCCGCCGCGGGCCCGCTCGCCAGCACGTAGTGCTCGTTCGGCAGCACCGGCTGGGCGATCCCGTTGGACAGCGCGTAGCTGGCCCCGCCCGCCCCGTCCTGCCACACCGTCACCTGCGTGGTGTGCGCGCGCAGCGCCCGCAGCTTGGCCATCAGGTGCTCGGACACGTCGATCGTGGTCGTGATGACCGCGTCGTCGACGGCGGGCAGCTCGCCGGGCTCGGGCAGCCGGAACGGCAGGTCCGCCAGCGCGGCCAGCTCGCGGGCGCCCGCCTCGGTCTCCTCGCGGGAGGTCACGGTGTGGAACAGCCGCTCCACCCCGCTCGACGCCGCGACGGCCGCCGCGGTGATCTCGTGCGCCCGGATGTGGTCGGGGTGCCCGTAGCCGCCGAACGCGTCGTAGGTCACCACGACCTGCGGCTTCACCGCGTTGATGATCGCGAGCAGCTCGTCGGCCTGCTCCTGGGCCGACCCGGCGACGAAGGCGCGCGGGTGGGCGTTGGCGGCGGTGCCGACCATGCCGGAGTCGCGCCAGCGGCCGTGGCCGCCGAGGAACCGGTGGTCGGTCACGCCGAGCGCGGCGCACGCGGCGCGCAGCTCGGCGACGCGGTAGCCGCCGAGCTGGTCGGCGGCGTCGGCGGCGAGTTCCCGCAGCGCGGGCGGGATGATCTCGCCCTCCTCGCCGAGGGTGCAGGTGACCACGGTGACCTGCACGCCGTCCGCCGCGCAGCGGGCGATCGTGCCGCCCGTCCACAGGCTCTCGTCGTCGGGGTGCGCGTGGACCAGCAGCAACCGGGGTGGGGCGGTGAGCGTCACCCGACCAGCGTAGAGGTTGCGGCGGGGCAGGCCGGGGAGGCGGGCCAGTGCTCTCCCCGAGCACGACAGCGCCCGCGCGGGGCGAGGACCCCGCGCGGGCGCTGAAGACCTGTCGGCGGACCGCCGACTAGCCGACGATCATCGGCTTGACCTCGGCGAAGTGGCACGCGGACAGGGTCTGGCTGCCCGCCCTGCGCTCCAGCTTCGGCTCCTCGGTCGCGCAGATGTCCTGCGCCTTCCAGCACCGGGTGCGGAACCGGCAGCCCGACGGCGGGTTCACCGGGGACGGCACGTCGCCGGTGAGCACGATCCGCTGGCGCCTGCGCTCCAGCTTCGGGTCCGGCACCGGCACGGCCGACAGCAGCGCCTGCGTGTACGGGTGCGTCGGCTTGCTGTAGATCTCCTCGCGGTCGCCGATCTCGACGATCTTGCCGAGGTACATCACGGCGACCCGGTCGGAGATGTGCCGCACCACGGACAGGTCGTGCGCCACGAACAGGTAGGCCAGGCCGAGGCGCTCCTGGAGCTCCTCCAGCAGGTTGACCACGCCGGCCTGCACGGACACGTCCAGCGCGGACACCGGCTCGTCCAGCACGATCAGCTTCGGGTTCAGCGCGAGCGCGCGGGCGATGCCGATGCGCTGGCGCTGGCCGCCGGAGAACTCGTGGGCGTAGCGGTTGCGGTGCTCCGGGTTGAGGCCGACCAGCTCCATGAGCTCGTTGACCCGCTGCTGCACGCTGCGGCCCTCGCCGCCGTCCACGCCGTGGATCTTGAACGGCTCGGAGATGAGCTCGTTGATCTGCCAGCGCGGGTTCAGCGACGCGTACGGGTCCTGGAACACGATCTGCATGTCCCGGCGCACGCCGCGCAGCTGGCCGCCCTTGAGCTTGGTCAGCTCGCGGCCCTCGAACTTCACCGAGCCCGAGGTGGGCTTGTGCAGCTGGAGGATGGCGCGACCGGTGGTGGACTTGCCGCAGCCGGACTCGCCGACCAGGCCGAGCGTCTCGCCCGCGTGCAGGTCGAAGGTGACGCCGGAGACGGCCTGCACCTGCCCGACCGTGCGGGGGATGATGCCGCCGCCGCGCACGGGGAAGGCCTTGACCAGGTCCTTGACCTCCAGCAGCGGGGTGCGGCTCGCGCCGGGCTGCCGGGCGGGGGTGTCGGTCGAGGTGCTCATGAGGTCGGGTTCTCCCCTTCGTGCAGGCGCGCCTCGACCGCGGTGGCGTCCTCGATGACGGGGATGCCGGGATTCGCGGCGGTCAGTGCGGCCGGGTTCTCCACGACGCCGATCTCCTCCGTGGCGAACAGCCGCTGGGGGTTCGGGATGGTCGCGAGGTGGGCGGAGCGGTGGCAGCGGGCGAAGTGGTTCGCCCGGTCGGTCTCCAGCAGCAGGGGCTCGGTCTCCCGGCACTGGTCGACCGCGAGCGGGCAGCGCGGCGAGAACGGGCAGCCCTTGGGCAGGTTCATCAGCGACGGCGGCGTGCCCTTGATGGGCGTGAGCCGCCTGCCGAGCATCTGCGGGTTCGGGATGGAGCCGATGAGGCCGACGGTGTAGGGCATCCGCTGGGCCTCGAAGACCTCGTCCACGCCGCCCTGCTCGACGACCGTGCCGCCGTACATGACCTGCACGCGGTCGACCATGCCCGCCACGACGCCGAGGTCGTGGGTGATGATCATGATGCCCGCGTTCGTCTCGTCCCGGATGCGCAGCAGCGTGTCCAGGATCTGCGCCTGCACGGTGACGTCCAGTGCGGTGGTCGGCTCGTCCGCGATGATCACGTCCGGGTCGTTGATGATCGCCATCGCGATCATCACGCGCTGCCTCATGCCGCCGGAGAACTCGTGCGGGTACTGCTGGGCGCGCCGGTCGGGCTGCGGGATGCCCACGAGCTCCAGCGCCTCGACGGCCTTGGCCAGCGCCGCCTTCTTCGAGACCTTGTGGTGCGCCCGGTACGCCTCGGCGAGCTGCCAGCCCACCGTGTAGACCGGGTTCATCGAGGTCATCGGGTCCTGGAAGATCATGGCGATGTTGTTGCCGCGGACCGGCTGCATCCCCTTGTAGGACCGGCCGACCAGTTCCTGCTCTCGGAACTTGATCGAACCGCCGATCTTCGCGGTCTTGGGCAGCAGGCCCATGATCGCCATCGACGACACCGACTTGCCCGAGCCCGACTCGCCGACGATGCCGAGGACCTCGCCCGCGCCGAGCGTGAACGACACGTCGCGCACTGCGTGCACGGTGCCGTCCTCGGTCGGGAAGTCCACCGACAGGTTCTCCACCCGCAGCAGCTTCTCGCCCGCGGCGTTCTGCGCCTTCTTGGGTGCGCCCATCACGTCGTCCAACTCACTCATGCCTTAACCCTCTTCTGCCGCGGGTCGAAGGCGTCCCTGAGGCCGTCACCGATGAAGTTGACCGCCAGCGAGATCAGCACGATGAACACGAACGGCAGGAAGAACAGCCACGGGTGCAGCGTCAGCTCGTTCTTGTTCAGGCTGATCATGAGGCCCAGCGAGGTGTCCGGGCTCTGCACGCCGAGGCCGATGAACGACAGGGCCGCCTCCAGCAGCACAGCCTGCGCGATCGCCAGCGTCGCGTTCACGATGATCACGTCGATGGTGTTGGGCAGGATGTGCCGGAACACGATCCGCCACGTGCTCGCGCCCAGGGCGCGGGCCGCCTCGACGAACTCCTTCTCGCGCAGCGACAGCACCATGCCGCGGATCACGCGGGCGATGGACAGCCAGCCGATGAGGCCGAGGTAGACGGCCACGACGAGCCAGTTGGAACCACCGGAGATGGTCGCCACGAAGCTGCTGCGCACCAGCACGGCCGCGATGACCAGGCTGGGGATGATCAGCAGCAGGTCGATGAACCGGCTGATCAGCGCGTCGACCCAGCCCCGCAGGTATCCGGCCAGCGCGCCCAGCACGACGCCGATCACCGTGGACACCAGCGCCACGACCATCGCGATCTGCAGGGAGAACTGGGTGCCCCGGATGATCTGGGCGACCATGTCGCCGCCGAGGCTGTCGGTGCCGAAGGGGTGCTCGGCGCTCGGCGGCAGGTACCGCCGGAAGCCCAGGTCGGTGTAGCTGTGCTGCCACAGCAGTCCGCCGAAGAAGGCGAACAGCACCAGGACCACGAACAGCACGAGGCCGAACAGCGCGGCCCGGTGCCGGGAGAAGCGGGTGAGGATGACCTTCCACTGCTTCTTCGCGGTGGTGCTGTCGAACTGGCTCGCCTCAGCCTTCTCGGGCGCGGGCGCCTGCGCCAGCGGGGAACCCATGTCAGTCAAGGCGAATCCTCGGGTCAAGGAAGGCGTACAGGATGTCCGCGATCAGGTTGAACAGGACGATGAAGATGGCCGTCAGCATCATGAAGCCGAGCACCTGGTAGGGCTCGATCTTCTCGATGGCCTTGACGATGTAGTTGCCCATGCCCGACCAGCCGAACACCGTCTCGGTGATGACCGCGCCGCCGAAGCCCGCGCCGATGTTCAGCGAGGACATCGTGATGACGGGGATCAGGGCGTTGCGGAACGCGTGCCGGAAGATCGTGCGCGCCTGCGAGATGCCCTTGGCCTGCGCGGTGCGCACGTAGTCGGCGTTCAGGGTGTCGAGCATGGAGGCGCGCTGGAAGCGGCTGTAGAGCGCGAACTGGATGACGACCAGCGAGATGGTGGGCAGCAGGTACGCGCCGGAGTACTGGAACACCTGCTCGCCGAAGCTGCCGCCGAAGCCGTCGCCGGGCGGGCCCGCGGTGATGATCCAGCGGTCCAGGCCGAGCGACTCCAGCCAGTTGTTCAGCTCGATGCCGCCCGCCTTGAGCACCAGGGCGACGCAGAAGAGGGGCATCGAGAACATGGCGAACGATATGCCGGTCGCCGTGTAGTCGAAGACCGAGTACTGCTTCACCGCCCCGATGACGCCGACGGCGACGCCGAGGGCGAGGGCGATCAGCTCGGCGGCGAGGATCAGCCGGAGGGTGACGCCGAAGGCGGTGAGCAGGGTCTCCTTGACCGGCTTGCCCGCGTTGCCGGGGACGACGGTCTGGCCCCAGTCACCGGTGACGAAGTCGCCCGCCCAGTCGGTGTAGCGCTCGACGACGGGCTTGTTGTAACCGGTCAGTTCGTAGGCGGCGGCGATCTCCGCCTCGGTGCGGGGCTTCTGGAGCTTCCACTCGCCGAGGGGGTCTCCCATGGCGGTGGTCAGCCCGAAGCACAGGAAAGAAGCCACGATCAACAGCGGGATCGAGATCAGAACCCGCCGGATGGCGTAACGGAGCATACGAGGTCTCTAGTCTCCCTAGGCCCTCCCGCGGGGGACGTGGTGGGGGCCTACCGGATGCTGACGGCGTTCGGGGGACCGGTGCTGGTGCACCGGCCCCCCGGACGGATGGGTCGTGCGCTGGAGCCTGACGGCTCAGCAGATCAGCAGCAGCTCAGCGCTACTTCTTCTGCCAGGCGTACAGGTTCCACGTGATGCCACCCGCGACACCGATGTAGCTCACCGGGCTGTAGTCCGAGGACGAGGCCGTGAAGTCGGTGTGCTGGAACAGCGGGATGCTCGCCAGGTCGGCGCGCATGGTCTTGTCGACGTCGTTCATCAGCGTGATGCGCTTCTCGTAGTCGAGCTCGCTGTTCGCCTTCGCCCACGTGTCGGTGACGGCGGCCGAGTCGTAGTTGTTGTAGTTCGCCGAACCGCCCTTGGCCTTCTGGGCGTAGTTGCCGAACGCGCCCGCCTTCAGCGGGGCGCCGACCCACGCGAACAGGGCGGCCTCGAACTCGGAGGCCGGGAGGCGCTTGTCGTTGAAGTCGGCGGCCTCGTCGGCGATGACCTCGATGCCCGCCTTGGCGCAGGACGCCTGGACCAGGCGCACGGTCTGCGCGCGACGGGTCACGGTCTTGTGGCTCAGCTTGAAGGACGCGCGGAACTCGCCCTTGGTGTAGACGTTGTCGCCACCCAGGGTCCAGCCACCGGCCTCCATGACCTTCTTGGCGGCCTCGGCGTCACCGTCGGCCAGGTCGGAGTAGTGGTCCTCGTAGCCGACCTCGTTGGGCATGAAGGTCAGGCTGCCCAGGGGCTTGGCGCCCGGCTGCACGTCCTGGACGAGCTTCTCGACGATCTCGGTCCGCGGGGTGCAGATCGCGAACGCCTCGCGGAGCTCCTTGTTCTGGGCGAACAGGGGGTTGGCCATGTTCAGGTCGATGTGCTCGTAGGTCTGGCCACCGCTGGCGAAGACCGTGTAGGCGTCGTTGCCCCGGAGCTGCTGCGCCACGGCGTTGTCGGCCTGCGGCGCGATCGCCTGGACTTCCTTGTTCTGCAGCTGCTGCGCCGCGGACTGGGCGTCGCGGTTCGTCTTCAGGATGACCTTGGACGGGCCGCCCTTGTTGCCCCACCACTTCGGGTTGCGCTCGAGGACCGTCTGGTCGCTCAGGTCGGCCGAGGTGATGGTGTACGGGCCACCGGAGAGGGCGACGTCGGCGTTCCAGCCGTTCCAGCCCTTGGTGAAGAACTCGGCGGCCTTCTTGACCGTCTCGTCGTTCTGCGCCGGGGTGATCTTGGTGATGTCCTCGATGCCGGTCTTCTGCTCCAGCACGTGGGCCGGGAGCAGACCGTCGCTGCCGGGCTGCGAGAACAGGCCCCGGTAGTCGGCGTACGGCTTGCTGAAGGTCGTGGTGATCGTCTTGTTGCCGTCCGAGCACTCGAGCTTCGAGATGTCCTCGTAGCCGGTGGGGGTGGCGTCGAAGATCGAGGCGGACTCGCCGTCGGAGGTCGTCGTCCTGGCCTGGCTGGTCGCGGCCAGCCACTTCAGGTGGAAGTCCTTGCAGTCGATCGGCTGGCCGTCGGACCAGACCGCCTCCTTGCGGACCTTCCACTCGATGACCTGCGGGTCGTTCGAGGTGACCTTGATGGACTCCATCAGGTCGCCGTCGACCTTGATGACGACCTTGCCGTCGACCAGGTCGACGATGTACGGCGAGGGCTGCACGTTCGACAACGCCATGGTGCTGGCGAAGTTGTTCGTCGCACCCGTGAAGTTGTTGTAGTTGCTGAAGCCCTCTTCGACGGCGATCGCGACCTCGCCGATGTCGTCGACGGCCGGACGCTTGAAGATCTCGTCCTGGCCCCCGATCGCACCGGGGTTCGAGTCCTGCTGGCCGCCTTCGCCCTCGCTGCCGGCGCCGCCGCCGCCACAGGCGCTCAGCAAGAGCGCCGCACTGGTCATCAGCGCGAACGCCGAGACGGTCTTTCTCCTCATCGACACGTGCCCTCCTAGCACCGGGTTGGAGCGGACCTCTGACCGGACTCCACACCCTTAACGTTGATGTGCCAAACGCGCCCCGAACCGACACACCGGTGCGAACGATAAGAAGGTGTTAGACGGATGGTCACTGCCCAGCGCTTGATCGTGACCAAAGGGTGACACGCCGGTAGCAGCGCGCTACACCGTCGTTACCGGACGGGGGTCTTCGTTAACCGGTTGACGGGAATACTGTCAATAATGCCCGGCTGACGACGTGTGCACCAGGGGGTTCCCCGGTTTGTGCGGTGACGCGCTTCAACGGTCTTCCCTCCGCCAGGCGGCGGCCCCGGAAAGGGGCCCGGCGAAGGGCGCGCCGGAGGCCACGCCCTGCGCCTGCGGGAGCACCACGAGCAGGTCCGTCACCTGGAACAACGGCAGGGAGACGGCCTGCTGCCAGAGCAGCGGCTCGACCTGGGCGAGCGCGTCGGACAGCAGGAGGCGGCCGGTCAGGGCCTCGTCCACGATCTTCTGAACGGCCGGGTCGCAGAAACCGGCGGGATTCCCCGGAAACGTTGTCGAAGATCCGGTGTTGTCCGGTTCGGGGCAGCCGAAAGCTGACGCCAGAACTGTGCCGGAATCACCGGAGCCGACAAGCGGGACAACGGCGATGTCAACAGTTCGATCACCTTGTCCGCCGGTGCCGCCGGGGTCGGCCAGCAGTTCGCCGAACAACTCGTCCGGTGGCGTTGTCAGGACCTCCGACTCGATTCCGGACAATGACAGCTGGCGTTGCACCTGGTTGGCGATCGTCGCGTACGGCTCGACGCCGCCGGGCGCGGCGATCACCAGCTCCAGCGGACGCCCGTCGCGGCCCCACCTCCCGCCGTCGGGGCGGGTCAGCCCGGCCTCGGTCAGCAGCGCGGTGGCGTCGACCCCGCCCTGGGGGGCGGTCGCCCGGTAGCCGGGCCTGGACGGCGGCACCACGAGCGAGTCGGCGCGCAGCGCGGCGCCCGGTCCCCCCCTGGCGCCGACGCCGATCAGCTCGTCCCGGTTGAGCAGCGCGCGCACGGCGGTGCGCACCTTCACGTCGGCCAGGTTGGGGGACGCCGGGCGGAACAGCACCTGGACCACCTCGCCCCTGGGGACAGCCTCGGTGGTCAGCGGGGTGGTCTCGGCGAGCTTCGCCAGGTTGGTCGTGGTGATCGAGTCGGCCCGGACCAGCGCGACCTGGTCGTCGCCGCTGCGCAGCGCGTCGAGCGTCGCGGACTGGGTCGCCCGGCGCAGGATCACCCGGTCGAGGGCGGCGGGCTGCTCCCAGTAGCGGTCGCTGCGCTCCAGGATGATCTCGCCGCGCGGCTGGTCGAGGGTGCGCACCGCGAACGGGCCCGCCGTGGCGGGGAAGCTCTCGGTCAGCGCGGCCGACCAGCCGCCGGGGGCGTCCTTGAGCAGGTGGGCGGGCAGCAGGTCGCGGAACAGGTCGCGCCACGCCGGGTAGGGCTCGGCGAAGACGACCTCGACGACCTTGCCGCCCTCGCGGGAGCGGATGTCGGAGATCAGCCGGTAGCCCGCCGGGTTGACCACGCCGGGCTCGGAGCGCATCCGCTGCCACAGGTAGACGAAGTCCTCGGCGGCGATCGGCGCGGCGTCCGACCAGGAGGCGTCCCGGCGCAGGGTGTAGGTCACGGTGTACGGCGCGGCCCCGGTGACCTCGGCGCCGACCAGCAGCGTCCGGTCGAGCGCGGGGCTGCCGTCCGGGTTGGAGCGGAAGGCCGACGGGAGCAGCAGGCTGCTCAGCGCGGTGGTGACCGTGGACTGCGCGGCGAGCGTGTGCGGGTTGTAGCCGCCCTTGACCTCGTCGACGCCGACGACGACCTCGTTCAGCTTCTCCTTGGGCACCACGGTGACGCCGGGCGTGGTGGGGACCAGGGGCGGCGGCGGGGTGATCGAGCACGCCGACAGGGCCAGCAGCGCGGCGAGCAGCCCCGCGCGCCGGAGGAAACCCCTGGGCCTGGTCATGCCCTGAGGGTCCCACGCCGCCCCCGACTACCGACCGCTACCCCCGGTGATCATCGCCACCGGACGCGGGCGACCTCGCGCGCGGGGGATGTCATGCCTGGTCAGCGGCCTGCTTGAGGGGTTGTCCGGTCGACCGGGGTGGTCCGGACAACAGGGACGCAGGGTGCTCGGGCGCTCACCTGCGGCGCACGCGCCCACCAGGTGGGACGCCCCCGGAAAGCCCGAGGGCCGACCGGACGGTCGTCCGGTCGGCCCTCGGGTCGGCGCTCGTGCGCTCAGCCGCGCAGCTTGGCGCGGTTGCGCTCGCGACCGCGCTGGTTGGCGTCCAGGGTGACCTTGCGGACCCGGACGACCTCCGGCGCGACCTCGACGCACTCGTCGGCGGCGCAGAACTCCAGCGCCTCCTCCAGCGACAGCTTCCTCGGCCGGGCCAGCGTCTCCATGACGTCGGCGGTCGAGGTGCGCATGTTGGTCAGCTTCTTCTCGCGGCAGACGTTGACGTCCAGGTCCTCGGCGCGGGGGTTCTCGCCGACGACCATGCCCTCGTACGCGTCCGCGCCGGGCTCCACGAAGAACGTGCCGCGGTCCGCGAGCTGGATCATCGCGTAGGCGGTGATCGAGCCGGTGCGGTCGGCCACCAGCGAGCCGTTGTGGCGGGTGCGGATCTCGCCCGCCCACGGGCCGTAGCCCTCGGCGACGGCGTTCGCGATGCCGGTGCCGCGGGTCTCGGTGAGGAACTCGGTGCGGAAGCCGATCAGGCCGCGCGAGGGCACGACGTAGTCGAGCTTGATGCGACCGGTGCCGTGGCCGTCCATCGTCTCCATGCGGCCCTTGCGGTTCGCCAGGAGCTGGGTGATGGCGCCGAGGTGCTCCTCGGGGGCGTCGATGGTCAGGCGCTCGAACGGCTCGTGGGTCTTGCCGTCGACCTGCTTGGTGACCACCTGCGGCTTGCCCACGGTGAGCTCGAAGCCCTCGCGACGCATCTGCTCGACCAGGATGGCCAGCGCCAGCTCGCCGCGGCCCTGCACCTCCCAGGTGTCGGGGCGCTCGGTGGGCAGCACGCGGACGGACACGTTGCCGACCAGCTCGGAGTCCAGGCGGGCCTTGAGGACGCGCGCGGTGAGCTTGGTGCCGCCGTTGCGACCGGCCAGCGGCGAGGTGTTGACGCCGATGGTCATCGAGATGGCGGGCTCGTCGACGGTGATCCGGGGCAGCGGCTCCGGGTTGTCGACGTCGGCCAGGGTGTCGCCGATGGTGATGTCCGGGATGCCCGCGATCGCCACCAGGTCGCCCGCGCGGGCCTCCTCGGCGGGGACGCGCTCCAGCGCCTCGGTGATCAGCAGCTCGGTGATGCGCACCTTCTGGACCGAGCCGTCCTCGCGGCACCAGGACACGGTCTCGCCCTTGCGCATCCGACCGGCGGCGACGCGGCACATCGCGATGCGGCCGAGGAAGGTCGAGGCGTCCAGGTTGGTCACCAGCGCGCGCAGCGGCGCGTCGGCGTCGCCGGTCGGGGCCGGGATGTAGTCGAAGAGGACCTTGAACAGGCTGTCCAGGTTCTCCTCGTCCGGCAGGCCGCCGTCCTCGGGCTGGTTCAGCGAGGCGCGACCGGCGCGGGCCGAGGCGTAGACGACCGGCAGGTCGAGCACGGAGTCGTCGGCGCCGACCTCGGTGGCCAGGTCGAGCAGCAGGTCGTGGGCCTCCTCGACGACCTCGGAGATCCGGGCGTCGGGGCGGTCGACCTTGTTCACCACCAGGATGACCGGGAGACCGGCGGCGAGGGTCTTGCGCAGCACGAAGCGCGTCTGCGGCAGCGGGCCCTCGGAGGCGTCGACGAGCAGCACGACGCCGTCGACCATGGAGAGGCCGCGCTCGACCTCACCGCCGAAGTCGGCGTGGCCGGGGGTGTCGATGACGTTGATGACGATGTCGCCGTCCGGCGTGTGCCTGCGCACAGCCGTGTTCTTGGCGAGGATCGTGATGCCCTTCTCGCGCTCCAGCTCGCCCGAGTCCATGACCCGGTCGACGAGCTCGGCGCGCTCGGAGAAGGCGCCTGACTGGCGGAGCATGGCGTCGACCAGGGTGGTCTTGCCGTGGTCAACGTGCGCGACGATCGCCACGTTGCGCAGGTCGTTGCGGACCAGCGTTTCCTTGATCGACGCAGTGGCCGTGGGCACGCGGAACTCCTAGAGCTTCAGTCGCTGGGAGGCCGGGCGCCGGACAGGTTTTCACGCGCGCAGCCGTCCTACAGCTTACCGCGCCACCACACCCCTACCACACAGCGCCAGCGGTGAGGTCAGCCTCACCCTGGGGTGGGACGCCCGACAGGAGGAGATGACCACGTGGGAGCGAAGGGCAAGAAGAAGGACGGCAAGAAGGGCGAGAAGAAGGTCAAGTCCAAGTGCTGCCGGTCCACGCCGAGGTGCAAGCGGTGCCCGGTGGTGGTGTTCCGGAAGGCGAAGGAGAAAGCCGCGCGCAAGGCGGCGGAGGAGGGCGGGGCCTGAGTCGCGGGAACCGGGCGCGGGCCGGGCCGCGCGGAATCGGGTCGCGCGGAATCGGGGCACGGCGGTCGGTCGCGCATTCGGCCGATCGGGGTGTCCTCGGGAAAGAACGGGGAGAAAGCGAATTTCGCTCTGCTTTTTCCGCTCCGGTCGCGCTGGCGGGGCGGGGGTCGTGCGGGACGTCGCTCGGGTCGGCGCGCGCGGGTGTCGCGCGCGGGGCGTCGTCGTCCGGCGGCGTGGGCCGCGGTCGCAGCCGGCGTCGCACCGCCCGGTGTCCCCTCCACCGGGCGGTGGAGGACGACGGTCACGCGATCAGGTGGTCAGGGTGGCTTCGTTGACCCTGAGCAGCTCAGGGGCCGTGCGCGTGGCCTGGAACTCCACCACCTCGTGGCGGACCAGGTGCCGGATGGCGAGGGGGTCGGTGGCCAGCAGGGCGTCCAGCTGCCCCCGGCGCATGGGGCGGGCGAGTATGACGTCGCCGTCGCGCGGGACCTGCCTGCCGGAGGCGAGGAAGTGCCCGGCCTGGTACTGCCTGGCCAGCCACTCGCCGTGTTCGGGGAGGGAGCAGTCGACTACGTCCAGCGGTTTGGTGTACCGCAGCAGCACGATGTACATGCCCCGAAATGTAGACCTGTTCCCCACGGGTAAAACACGTTATGATCCCCGCTATGCGCGCTCTTTACCACTTCTGGTGGACCACCTCGCGGTGGCCCGCTTAACTGTGCGCGTTCAGTGACCACAGGCCGCCCGCCGGGGCGGCCTTCGTGTTCTTCGGGGGGGTTCCGCTCGGGCGGGCCCGTTTCCGGAGGAACCAGTGACCAGGCTTTCCGCGATCACCCCGTCGGGCCACGTGCAGCTCGGCAACCACCTCGGCGCCGTGCGGCGCTGGGCGCGCGAGGGGACCGCCGACGACCTGTGCTTCATCAGCGACCTGCACGCCATGACCACCCCGCACAACCCGTCCAGGCTCCGGTCGCTGACCGCGGAGCAGCTGGCGGTCGCGGTGGCGGCGGGCGTCGACCCGGCCAGCGTGTTCGTGCAGTCCGACCTGGTGCGCGAGCTGGGGGCGCTGACCTGGGTGCTGGAGTGCGCGTGCAGCTACGGCGAGGCGGCGCGGATGATCCAGTTCAAGGAGAAGTCGACCGGCCGCGACTCGGTGCGGCTGAGCCTGCTGACGTACCCGGTGCTGATGGCGGCGGACATCCTGCTGCAGGGGGCCGACGAGGTGCCGGTGGGCGAGGACCAGGCGCAGCACGTGGAGCTGGCGCGGGTGCTCGCGCGGCGGTTCAACGGCACGTACGGCGAGGTGTTCGTGGTGCCCAGCGCGGTCGTGCCGAGGACGGCGGCGCGGGTCAGGGACCTGGCCGACCCGAGCCGGAAGATGGCGAAGTCGGCGGTGGACGCGGCCGGGACGGTCTTCGTCCTCGACCCGCCGGACCTGGTGCGGCGCAAGATCCGGCGGGCGGTGACGGACCGGGTGGGTGTCGTCAGGCACGACCCGGAGGGGCAGCCGGGGGTGTCGAACCTGCTGGAGATCACGGCGGCGTGCACCGGGGAGGACGTCCAGGAGCTGGCGGCGGGGATCTCGTCGTACGCGGAGCTGAAGGAGACCGCGGCTGAGGCGGTGGTGGAGGAGCTGCGCGGGGTGCGCGAGCGGGCGCTGGCGCTGCTGGAGGACGTGGCGGAGCTGGACCGGGTGCGCGCGGAGGGCGCGGAGCGGGCGCGGGAGCGCTCGCGGCACCGGCTGGACGCGGCGCTGCGGATGTCCGGGTTGGGCACGTCCGGGTCGCGGATGTCCGGGCTGGGCTGAAGAGCGCGGTCCCCGCCCCGCGCGACCGCCGGGGGGTGGTCGCGCGGGGCGGGGACCGCCGTCGCCGCGGGGGGCGGGCGCGCCGGTCAGGTCAGCAGGGCGCGCAGGGCCGGGATCAGGGCCCGGTCGGCGGGGAGCCAGTCGAGGGCGTCCAGGTCGGTCGGGGCGATCCAGCGCAGGGCGCGGTGCTCGACCGCGGTCGGCTCGGGGCTGCCGGGGGCGAGCTCGGCGGTGTGCACGCGCAGGAGCAGGTCCGGCTTCAGCGGCACGTCCGGGCCGACGGGGTCGCCGACCGCGACGTCCGCGCCCAGCTCCTCGCGGCACTCGCGGGCCAGCGCGGCGCGGTCGTCCTCGCCGGGGTCGACCCGGCCGCCGGGCAGCTCCCAGCGGCCCTCGGCGTCCGCCGGGAACGCCCGCTGCTGCACCAGGAGGCGGCCCCCGCGCGTGATCGCCGCCCCGACCACCACCCTCGCCCCGGCCAGCTCCCCGACCCGCCGGACCAGGCGCTCCGAGCGGGCCCGGAGCAGCCGCAGCGCCAGCGCCCGCCCGAGCACGACGTCGAACACCCGCGCCAGCGGCCCACCGGGCGCGGTCCACTCGACCCGGTCCACGACCAGCGTGCCGCCGCCGGTGCGCACCAGGTCCGTGGTCAGCGCCAAGCCCCGCCCCGACAGGGTGACACCGGTCAGGTCGGCCCTGGTCGCGGTGAGCTTGAGCAGGACCGGCCCGCGCGTGCCGGTGACCCGGCCGCCCTCGACCAGCAGCTTCCCCGCGCGCAGCTCGACGCCCGCCGCGCGGGCCGCCTCCACCAGCGGCGCGGTGTCCAGCAGCGCCCCCGCCACGGCGGGCACGCCCGCGTCCACCAGCGTCGTCCCCAGGATCTCCGGCACGGCCGCAGAACCTAGCGGACTCCCCCGACCACCGGCCTCACCGGCGGCCGGGCCACCGCGCCCGCCGCGCCCGCCGCGCCCGCGGCGTCCTCACCGGTACACCGGCCACCGCACCTCCACCCGCGCCCCGCCCTCCGGCGACTCCGCCGCCCGCACCGCCCCCCGCCGCGCCAGCACCAGGTGCGCCACCAGCGCCAACCCCAGCCCGAACCCGCCGCTGGCCCGCCCCCGGTCGCTCTCCACCCGGTAGAACCGCTCGAACACCCGCCCCCGGTGCTCCTCGGGAATCCCGTGCCCGTCGTCGTCCACGACCACCCGCACCTCGCGCCCGGCGGGCAGCACCGACACCCGGATCTGGTTCTGCGCGTACCGGACCGCGTTGCGCAGCAGGTTGTCCAGCACCAGCTCCACCTCCGGCCCGGCCGCCCACACCAGGCACGCGCCCATCGGCGCGGTCACCAGCACGACCGGCTCCACCTCCCCCAGCCGGTCGACCGCGGCCTGCGCCTGGAGCACCAGGTCGACCGGTTCCGGTCTCGGCAGCTCGCCGGAGTCCGCGCGCGCCAGGATCAGCAGGGCGTCCACCAGCGCGGACATCCGCTGCGACTCCTCCACCACCGACTCCAGGACCTCCAGCGAGAAGTCCGGGTCCGGGTGCGCGACCGCCACCTCGGCCTGCGCCCGCACCGACGTCACCGGCGAGCGCAGCTCGTGCGCGGCGTCGCCGGTGAACCGCCGCAGCCGGTCGCTGGCCTCGTCCCGCCTGGCCAGCAGCGCGTTCAGGGCGACCGCCAGCTCCCGCAGCTCGTCGCGCGCGTCGGGCAGCGGCAGCCGCCGCCCGTGCGGCAGCTCCCCGGCCGCGACCCGCATCCGCTCGACCGGCCGCAGCGACGTGCGCACCGCCAGCCAGGTCGCCACCCCCACCAGCAGCGCGACGGCGACCGCGGCGAGCGCCAGCCAGCGGGTGCCGAGCCGGTTGGCCTCGGCGTACCCGACCAGCACGTCCCCGGTCACCCGCAGCCGGGGCGTGCCGTCGTCGGTGAACTCGACCCGCCCGACCCAGCGGTGCGCGCTGTCGCCGTCCAGCCGCAGCACGGACTCGCCCGCGCGCAGCTGCCGGACGTCGGCGGAGGTCAGGTCGAGCGGCGGCCCGCCGTCCACGGGCGCGCCCGCGACGTCGAGCAGCCTGGTCACGCCCGCCCGCTCCAGCTCCCGGTCGACCGCGCCGACCTGGACGCGCCCGATGAGCAGCGGCGCGAACAGGGTGAACGCCAGCAGGCACAGCAGCGCGGCCCCGGTGGCGACGACGGTGATCCGGAACCTGAGGGTGCGCCGCAGCCACCACCGCTCCCACCACCACAGGTCGGGGTTCACCTGCGCTTGACCGCCGGACCGAGCGAGGCGTCCAGGTCGCCCGCGGACGCCAGGTAGCCGTGTCCGCGCACGGTGCGCACGACCTCGCCCGCGCCGACCGCCTCCAGCTTGCGCCGCAGGTACCCGACGTACACCTCGACCGCGTTGCGGGTGGCGGCCTGCTCGTCGCCCCACACGGTGCGCAGCAGCTCGTCCTTGGTGACGACGGACCCGGCGCGCCCGGCCAGCACGTCCAGCACCGCGTACTCGCGCGGCGACAGCGGCACCGGCGTGCCCGCCCAGCTGACCTCGCGCACCGCCCGGTCCACGACCAGCTCGCCCAGCCGCAGCCTGCGCCTGGCCAGCTCGGCGGACCCGCGCCGCAGCAGCGCCCTGACCTGCGCGACCAGCACCACGAACGAGAACGGCTTGACCAGGTACCCGTCCGCGCCCAGGTCGAGCCCGTCGGCCTGGTCGACCTCGCCGTCCTTGGCCGACACCATCAGCACCGGCGTGCGCACCCCCTCGGCGCGCATCCGCTGGAGCACCCGGTACCCGGACAGCCCCGGCAGCATGATGTCCAGCAGGACCACGTCGAACGCCCCGGTCAGGGCCGCGCGCAGCGCCGTGTCGCCGTCGGCGGCGCTGACCACCTCCATGCCCTCGGCGGCCAGCCCGCGCTCAAGGGCGCGGCGAACGCCCACCTCGTCGTCGACTACCAGCACCCGTGGCCTCACCGGCACAGCATGGCCCGCGCGGGGGACAATCGGCACGCGAACCCCGGCGGGCTCTCAGCGGCCTCTCAGGGTCTCAGCACGGTCTCAGCGTCACCGGAGCATCGTGGGCGCTGTCGGTGGGCAACCCCGTCCGCCGACGTCACGAGGAGGGGACATGAACCGGAGAAGGACGACCGTGGCGGTCGCGGCGGCGGGGGTGGCGGCGGGCGTCGTCGGCCTCGGCGTGCTGGCCATGCCCGCGGGCGCGGGTCCGGCGCCGGTCCTGCCCGAGGTCGGGGCCCAGGAGCTCGTCGAGTCCGTGCTGACCGCGAAGCCCGCGGCGTTCGGCGGCTCGATCCAGGTGGACAACAACCTGGGCATCCCGGTGCTGGCGGGCGCGCCGCAGCTGTCGGACGGCGAGAGCAAGGCGCGCATGTGGACCGACGGGCAGGGCCGCACCAGGGTCCAGCTGCCCAGCGGCAACTCGGAGCGGACCCTCGTCAACGACGGCTCCACGCTGTGGATGTGGAACTCCGCCGACCAGAAGGTCGTCAAGCACTCGGCGGACGAGCGGCCCGCCGAGCGGAAGGTGGCGGACCCGGTGAGCGCGGCCCGCGAGGTCGTGACCGCCGTCCAGCAGTACAGCGACGTGTCCGTCGACGGCACGGCGCGGGTGGCGAACCGGTCCGCGTACGAGCTGGTGCTCGCGCCGAAGCCGGACGAGCGGACCGTGCTGCGCGAGGTGCGGGTCGCGGTGGACTCGGAGCTGCGCGTGCCGCTGCGGGTGTCGGTGCTGACCAACGGCACCGCCGAGCCCGCCGCGCAGATCGGGTTCACCGACTTCGAGGCCGGTGCGCAGGACGCCTCGCTGTTCTCGTTCACGCCGCCCGCCAACGCGGAGGTCGTGGAGGGGAAGGCGAAGGACGAGGGCGCGAAGCGCGGCCCGGACTCCGAGCAGGCCGAGAAGCTCGCCCAGGAGTCGGGCCTGAAGACGGTCGGCGAGGGCTGGGACGCCGTGCTGGTGGCCAAGGCCTCCCCGGACGTGCTGGGGCAGCTGGGCCAGGCCCGCGACGGCCGGTTCGGCAAGCGGGTCGACGGGGTCGAGGGCCGGTCGGACAGCCGTCCGCCGTGGGCCCGCGGTTCCGAGGACTCGACCGGGTCCGGTTCCGAGGGCTCGGCGGACCAGGGCAGGCGCGGTCAGGGCCTGGACCCGCAGAAGCTGCTGTCGCAGCTGGGCAAGAAGGTCAGCGGCGACTGGGGCAGCGGCACGCTGATCAGCACCAGGGTCGGGTCGGCGCTGATCGCCGACGACGGCCGGGTCGCGCTGGGCGCGGTGCCCGAGCAGGTGCTCGTCGAGGCGATCGGCCAGGTGAAGTGACCGGTTCGGACGTCTCCGCTCCGGCGGGCGAGCGGGTGGGGTCGGCGCGCGGCGCCGGCTCCACCCCGGTCCTCGCCGCCAGGACGCGGGGGCTGCGCAAGGTGTACGGGCGCACGGTCGCGGTGGACCGGGTGGACCTGGAGGTGCCCGAGGGCGCGGTGCTGGGGGTGCTCGGGCCGAACGGGTCGGGCAAGACCACCACCATCCGGATGCTGCTCGGCCTGGTGCGGCCGACCGAGGGCGAGGTGGAGCTGCTCGGCGAGGACATGCCGGACGGCGCGGCCCGCGCCCTGCCGCACGTGGGCGCGCTCGTGGAGGGGCCGGGGTTCCACCCGTTCCTGTCCGGGCGGGAGAACCTGGTGCGGGCGGCGGCGTTCGAGCCGCTGCTGGAGACGCGGGCGATCCGGCGGGCCGTGGAGGACGCGCTGGAGCGGGTCGGGCTCGCGGGCGCCGCGCACCGCCGGTACCGGGGGTACTCGCTGGGCATGAAGCAGCGCCTCGGCCTTGCGGGCGCGCTGCTGGTGCCGCGCAAGCTGGTCGTGCTCGACGAGCCCACGAACGGGCTCGACCCGGCGGGCACCCGCGAGGTGCGGAAGGTGATCGCGGACCTGCACGCGTCGGGCAGCACCGTCGTGGTGTCCTCGCACCTGCTGAGCGAGATCGAGGCGACCTGCACGCACGCCGCCGTGCTGCACCGGGGGACCGTCGTGGCGCAGGGCGAGCTGGCCGACCTGCTCCAGTCGGAGAGCAACGCGCTGCTGGTGTCGACCCCTGACGTTGACGAGGCGCTGAACGCCCTGCGAGCTGCGCGGATATCGGCCCGGCAGTGGACCGGCGGGGTGCGAGTGGAATTGATCTCCACGACAGCGCCGGAGGTTTTGCGCACACTGGTGCAGGCTGGTGTTCCGGTGCACGAGGCGCTCAGGCAGCGCACGGGGCTGGAAGACCTGTTCGCCCGGCTGACCGAGGCGGGCGACGCCGAGCACATGTCGGCGGTCGACACGATAGAAGAGGGGTCCCGATGACGGTGCGCACGCCAGGACCGAGGCACTCCAGGCCGGAGTCCGAGCACGCGCAGGCAGACGGCGGTCCGAGGCACTCCCGGACCGAGCACGAGCCCGCGGCGCACCCGGCGCCCGCGCACCCCGAGGGCGCGTCGCGCCCGGTGACGGGGGCGCCGCGCCATTCGAGGGACGAGCACGAGCACGAGCGGGGTGGGGAGGGTGGCGGGGTCGGGTCGGGTGGCGCTGGGAGCGTTGCGGCGGCTGGGGGTTCCGCTTCCGACGGGGGCGCGCCCTGGGAGTCCGGGACGGGGGAATCCGCGCTGGGGCAGTCCGGGCCTGGGCAGTCGGGGTCGGGGCAGTCCGGGTCGGGCGGGTCCGGGTGGGACGCGTCGCGCTGGGACGGTCCGGGGCCCGCGGGTTCCGGTTCGGACGCCGCGGTGCGGAGCATCCTGGAGGTCCTGCGCAAGCGCGGCGCGGCGGAGCCGGGCGCGCCCGAGGACGCCTCCAGCGCGGTCCGGACCGGGTCGGACGGGGCGGAGTTGTCCGGCGCGGAGTTGTCCGGCGCGGACCTGTCCGGGGCGGACCTGGGCGCCGCGCAGCCGGTCGACCCGGAGCTGATCGGCGCGGTCCCCGAGTGGGCCAAGGGGGAGCACCCGGCGGGACCGAGCCTGTCGACGCCGGAGCAGCGCGCCAGGATCGGCGCGGGCTGGCCGCAGCGCTTCGACGCCGCCCCGTCGCGGCACGCGAAGCCCGCGGGCGAGGCCGAGACCGCGCAGCTGGAGGCGATCGGCCGCAGCGGCGAGAAGCCCGTCAGGGGCAAGCGCGCGAAGCGCCTCGCCGCGGGCCACCGGGTGCTGCCGAACCCGACGCCGGTCGGCCTGGACGAGACCACCCGGCTGACCGCCGTGACCGACGACGCGCAGGCCGGACCGGGCGCGACCACGCCGTCGAGCGCCCCCGGCACGCGGTTCGCCCCGGAGACGCCCCCCGCGCTGAGCTCCGCCCTCGGCACCCCCTCGGCGCTGACCGCTCCCCCGGAGCTGGACGCCTCGGTCACCCAGGTGCTGCCCACGGTGCCCGCCGAGCCGGACGCGTCCGTCACGCAGGTCGTGCCCACCACCCTCCCGCCCGGCAAGCCCGCGCCCGGCAAGCCCACGTCCACCACGCCGGTGCCCGGCGCCGCTGCGCCCGGCAAGCCCGAGCACGGCACCATCCCGCCCGGCGCTCCCGCGCCTGGCACTCCCGCGCACGGCGCTCCCGCGCACGGCAAGCCCGTGTCGCCCCCCAACTCCTCCGCGCGCCTGAAGCCGACGGCGCCCACCAAGCCCGGCGCGCCCGCCAGGCCCGCTGCCCAGTCCGCGCCCGCCCCCGGAGCGCGCGAGCAGTCGCCCAGCCGCCAGGCTTCCCGTCCCGGCACCGGTTTCCACCAGCCCGTGACCACGACCGCCAGCGGCTACTACCCGCCCGTCACCGCCTCGGGCGCGGGGAGCCTGCCGACCGCGACGCCGTCCACCGTCGTGCCCTCGGCCGTGGTGTCGGCCGCCGTGGTGTCGGCCGCAGTCGCGACGCAGGCAGCCGACGCGCCCGCCGCGACGCCCGCGGCACCTGCCCCCGAACCCGCTTCCCCCGCGACGACCCAGGTCATCAGCACGTCCGCGCCGCTGGCGCCCGCCGCACCGGCCGCGAGGCGCGTGTCCCGCGCGCCCATGGCCCCGTCCGCGCCCCCCACCGCCCCTGTGCCACCCGCCGCCGTGCCACCCGCCGCCGCGCCGCCCGCGCCGCAGGCGAGCGGCTTCCACCGGCCCGTCGCCCCCGCAGGCGGCAACCGGCCCACCACTCCCCCCGGCACCGGTTTCCACCAGCCGGTCGGCCCGGCCCCGGCGGGCAACCCGCCGTCCGCGAGCGGCTACTACCTGCCCGTCACCACCTCGGCCAGCGGCTTCTACCCACCGGTCGCGCCGAGCCCGAACGGCAGCACCCCGCCCGTCCCCCGCCCCGCAGGCAGCCACACCCCGCTGATCGCCACCCCCGCGAGCCGGAAGACCCCGCCGGGCGCCGTCCTCGCAGGCGGCAAGACCCCTCCGGGCGCCGTTCCTGCCGCCGGCCAGACCCCGCCCGCCACCGGCCACACCCCACCGGTCGCCACCCCCGCCACCGGCCAGGCCCCGCAGGCCGGTCCCTCGGCGAGCGGCTTCCACTCACCCGCCACCACCTCCGCCAGCGGCCACTACCCGCCCGTCACGCCGTCCGCCAGCGGCTACTACGCGCCCGTCACCACCTCGGCCAGCGGTTACTACCCGCCGGTGTCCCCGTCCGCGAGCGGCTACTACCCGCCCGTCGCACCCGGCAGCGCTCCCGCGCCGGTCGGCGGTGCGCCGGAGAAGCCGTTGCCGGTGCGGCGCAAGGGTGCGAGCGGGCACGGTTCCGGGAAGCGGGGCAAGCGGTCCGAGGGCGCCTCCGCCGACGAGGCGGCCCGGTCGTCCGAGTCGCTCGGGTCGCGCATCGGCCTGCGCCGACGTCGCGCCGAGCAGGACCCGGTCGAGGAGCGCCCCACCACCACGCGCGGCGACGAGCAGCGGATCGGCGAGCAGCGGGCCTCGGGCCCCGCCGCCGGGTCCAGCGCCGAGCCCAGCGCCCAGACCACCCCGCAGGCCGAGCCGGGCGGCATCGCGCTCACCCCCTCGGCCCTCTCCGACGCCGCCCCGACCCCCGACACCGGGGCCGACGCGGGCGCGCCGACCACCGGGGCAGGCTCCACCCACGACCGCGAGCCCGGTCGCGGCAAGCGGGCCAAGCACCGCCCGCAGCGCCACCTCGCGCTCGTCCCCGAACCCCCGGCGACCGGACCGCAGCCGGTGCTGCGCCTCCCGTCCGAGACCGACCAGGCCGCCGAACCCCGGCCGTCCCGCGCGGACCGCCCGGAACCCCCGGCCCAGGAGCCGGACCAGACCGAGCGCTCCAGCGCCAAGCACGCGAGCACCGGGCGCGCGGACGCCAAGCACTCAGGCGCCACGCACTCAGGCGCCACGCCCACCAGCACCGACCCCGCAGGCACCACCGCCCCCACCAGCGCCACCCCCACCCCCGCCAAGCCCCCGCCCAGCGCGCGGGCGAAGACCCGGTCGCGGGCCGAGCGGGTGGCCGCGATGAACGCGCGGGACCGCGCCGACGAGGGCGGCGGCCCCGACCACGAAGAACCCGAGGAGACCCCGCGATGACGGTTGCCCAGGCGACCCCCGCCGTTCCGGGCCGCGCCGCGGCCCGCACCAGCGCACCGCTCGGCAGGCAGCTGCTGTCCGAGCTGCGCTGGATCATCCGCCGCCCCCGCACGCTGTTCGGGCTCGGCGCGCTCGCGCTGATCCCGGTCGTCGCGGGCGTCGGCCTGTGGTTCGCCGCCGACGGCCCCGGCCCGGCGGGCGCGGGCATCGCCGCGATCATCTCCGGCAACGGCCTGGTGCTGCCGGTGTTCGTGCTGCTGATGACGCTGCCCGTGCTGCTGCCGCTGGTCGGCGCGATCTGGGCGGCGGACGGCATCGCGGGCGAGGCGCAGCACGGCACGCTGCGCGGGCTGCTGCTGTCCCCGGTGGGTCGGCTGCGGCTGCTGGGGATCAAGGCGTTCGGGGTCGCGGTGATGTCGCTGCTGTCGGTCACCGTGATCGCCGTGGTGGGCGCGGTCGTCGGGGCGGTGCTGTTCGGCGGTCAGGGGATGCTGACGCTGTCCGGCTCGTCGCTGCCGCTCGGCCCGGCGCTGGGGCGCATCGCGCTGGTGGTGCTGCTGGTGTCGGTGCAGGTGTGGGCGGTGGCGGCGGTCGCGCTGGCGGTGTCGACGACGACCGAGCACCCGCTGGTCGTGATGGCGACGACGCTGGCCGGGCTGATCGTGTTCGGGCTGCTGATGGTGTTCGACTCGCTGTCCTGGCTGCACCCGTACCTGCTGTCGTACAGCTGGACCGGCCTGGCCGACGTGATCCGCGACCCGCTGCCGACCGGGCAGCTGTGGGAGAGCACCGCGCTGGCCGGGTGCTACATCCTGATCGGGCTGTCGCTGGCCGCGATGCGCCTGGTCACCAAGGACCACTAGCGAGCCGCGGGGGAACGGCGGGCCCGACGCGGGCCCGCCCCCGGATCAGCCCGTCGCGGAGCCGATGACCGCGACCCCGTCCTGGTCGACCGCCAGCCGCACCCGGTCCCCCGGCTCCCAGGTCCCGACCACCGGGCCGACCGCGTCGAACTCGTCGTCCCCGATCCGCACCAGCAGGCGCACGTGGTCCCTCCGGTGCACGCGCCCGAGCACGACAGCGTCCAGCGCGCCGTCCGGGACCACCCGCAGCGCCGCCTCCCGCAGCCCGACCCGCGCGCGCACCCCGACCAGCCGCTCCGCCGCCTCCGGTGCGAGCACCACCCCGCAGCCGAGGAACCGCGCCGTCTCCACGTCCACCGGTTCCCGCCACACCTGCGCGGGCGGCCCGGTCTGCCGCAGCCTCCCGGCGCGCATGACCGCGACCCGGTCGGCCAGGGTGAACGCCTCGTCGTGGTCGTGCGTGACCACGAGCGCCGTCGCGCCGGTCTCCCGCAGCAACCGCGCCAGGTCGAGCGCCAACTGCTCGCGCAGCGACCGGTCCAGCGCGGACAGCGGCTCGTCCAGCAGCAGCAGCCTCGGGTCGGGGGCGAGGGCGCGGGCCAGCGCCACGCGCTGCTGCTCGCCGCCGGACAGCTCGGTGACCCGCCGCCGCTGGTAGCCGCCGAGCCCGACCAGCTCCAGCAGCTCCGCGACCCGCTCGTCCCGCTCGCCGCGCGCGGCCCCGCGCATCCGCAGGCCGAACGCGACGTTCCCGGCGACGTCCCGGTGCGGGAACAGCTGCCCGTCCTGGAACACCAGCCCGAACCCCCTGCGGTGCACGGGCGTGCCCGCCAGGTCGGCCCCGTCCCAGGTGACCGCGCCCGCGCTGACCCGCTCCAGGCCGGCCACCGCGCGCAGCAGCGTGGACTTGCCGCACCCGGACGGCCCGAGCAGCGCGACGACCTCGCCGCCCGCCACCTCCAGGTCCACCCCGGACACCGCCTCGACGTCGCCGTAGCGCACGCCGACCCCGTTGAGCCGCAACGACATCAGAACTCCCCGCTGCCGGGCGCCCTGAGCCGCTCGACGAGCAGCACGGTCACCGCGGTCACCACCATGAGCAGCGCGCACGCCGCGTAGGCCATCTGGCTGTTGAGCTCGCCGGGCCGCGACATCAGCCGGGCGATCACCACCGGCAGGGTCGGCGCGTCGGGCCTGGCCAGGAAGCTGGTCGCCCCGAACTCGCCGAGCGCCACCACGTACCCGAACCCGGCGGCGGCCACGAGCGAGCGGGCCGCCAGCGGCAGGTCGACCTCGCGCCACACCCGCCACGGGCTCGCGCCGAGCGAGGCGGCGGCCTGCCGCAGCCGCTCGTCGACCGCGCGCAGCACCGGCAGCACCATGCGCACCACCAGCGGCGTCACCACGAGCGCCTGGGCCAGCGGCACCAGCGCGGGCGAGGTGCGCAGGTCGCCGGGCAGGGCGTCCATGGTGATCAGGTAGCCGAAGCCGACGGTCACGGCGGACACGCCGAGCGGCAGCATGAGCGCGGTGTCGAGCGCTTCGGCCAGCCACGAGCCGGAGCGGCGCAGGCCGACCAGCACGACCGCCGACAGGACGCCGACGAGCAGCGCGAGCAGGGTGGCGTCGGTGGCCGCGCGCAGGGAGTTCAGCGCCGCGTCCACGCCGGTGACGGAGAGGGTGCCGCGCTCGCCGGTGCCCGCGAGGGCGCGGTAGCCGTCGAGGCTCCAGCCGTCGCGGGTGGACACCGAGCGGGCCAGCAGCGCCACCACCGGCACGAGCAGCACCAGCACGACCAGCCACGCGGCGGCCACCACGCCCCACTCGCCGCCCTGCGGCCTGCGGGGCGGTTCGGCGCGCAGGGCGAGCCCGGCCTCGCGGCGGCGGCGGGCCAGCGCGCCCAGCACCAGCACGGCGACGACGGCGGCGAACTGGACCAGCGACAGCGCGGCGGCGCCGGGCAGGTCGAACAGCTCGACGGTGCGCAGGTAGATCTCGGTCTCCAGGGTGCGGTGGCGGGCCCCGCCGAGCACCAGGACGACGCCGAAGCTGGTGGCGCAGAACAGGAACACCACGGACGCGGCCGAGCCGACGGCGGGCGCCAGCGCGGGCAGCACGACGGAGGTGAACGCGCGCAGCCGGGACGCGCCGAGCGCGCGGGCGGCGTCCTCGGCGCGCCGGTCGAGCCGCGCCCACAGGCCGCCGACGGTGCGGGCGACGACGGCGACGTTGAAGAAGGCATTGGCGAGCACGATCGGCAGCACGCCGCCGTCCGGCCAGAGCGCGCGGAACGCCAGGCCGACGACGACGGTGGGCAGCACGAACGGCACCATCACCGCGGCCCGCACCACACCGGCGCCCGCGACCCGCGCGCGGGCGAGCAGGAACGCGACGGGCATCCCGGCGAGCAGCGCGAGCGCGGTGGCGGCGGCGGCCTGGCCGAGGGTGAAGGCGACCAGGTCGAGCGCGGTGGTGTCGGCGAGCGCGGCGAGCACGCCGCCCTCGCGCAGCCCGAGGCCGACGATGGCGGCGACGGGCCAGGCGAAGAAGACCCCGAGGAACGCGAGCGGCAGCAACCCCGCCAGGGCCCAGCCGAGGGCGGCCCTGCGGTTGACGGGGCGGCGGGTGGCGGGGCGGCGGGTGGCGGGGCGGCGGGTGGCGGGGCGGCGGGTGGCGGGGCGGTGCGGCGCGGGACCGGTCACCTCGGCGCCGGTCACGTCGGCGCCGGTGACAGCGGGGCCGGTGACAGCGGGGCCGGTGACAGCGGGACCGGTGACAGCGGGGCCGGTCACCCCGCCGCCACCACTACCGCCGCTACCGCCGCGTTCCTCCGTCAGCCCTGGACGAGGGTGCGCCACTGCTGGACCCACTGCTCGCGCCCGGCGTCCACCTGGTCGGCGGGCAGGGTGCGGGAGTTCGCGGGCAGGGGCGCGGCCTTGGCCCACGCCTCGGGCAGCGGGGTGTCCTCGCGGCTGGGGTAGACGTACATCTGCTCGGGCACCTGGGCCTGGAAGTCGGCGCCGAGGAGGAAGTCGACGACCTTCTTCGCGTCCTCGGGGTTCTTGGCGTTCTCCAGGACGCCCGCGTACTCGACCTGCCGGTAGCAGGTGTCGAGGAGGGCCTTGGTGCGCGGCGCGCCGTCGTCGCCGATCTCCGCCGAGGGCGAGGAGGCGTAGGAGACCACGATCGGGCGCGGGCCCTTGCCCGCCGAGCCGGAGAAGTCCTGGTTGTAGGCCTCCTCCCAGCCGCTGACGACCTTGACGCCGTTGGCCTTGAGCTGGCCCCAGTAGTTGGTCCAGTTCTCCTCGCCGAAGGTGGCGATGGTGTTCAGCAGGAACGCCAGGCCCGGCGAGGAGGTGGCCGGGTCCTCGACGACGAGCATGTCGCGGTACTTCGGGTCGGCCAGGTCGGCGAGCTTCTGCGGTTCGCCCACGTCCTTGAGGGCGGCGACGTCGACGTTGAGGCAGACGTCGCCGACGTCGACGGCGTGCAGGCGGTTCGCGGGTTCGAGCCGGTAGCGCTGCGCGCCCTTGTCGCCCTCCGGCGAGGTGTGCTCGGCGAACACGCTCTCCTTGAGGGCGCGGGAGGCGAACGTCGAGTCGACGCCGAACGCGACGTCGCCGATGGGGTTGGCCTTGGTGAGGACCAGCTTGTTGGTCAGCTCCCCGGCGTCGCCGCTGGCCAGCGGCTTGATCGTGATGCCGGTGTCGGACTTGAACTCGTCGAGCAGGGCCTGGTCGACGGCGAACGAGTCGTGGGTGACCAGGGTGACCACGCGCTCGCCGGGCGCGGCGGGCTGGTTGCCCGCGACGGAGCAGGCGGCCAGCAGCACGACCAGCGGAGCGGCGGACAGGGCACGTCGGAGCATCATCTCTCCCTACACCGGCATGACCCGGATCAGGTGTGGACGGTCGAAGGCTGGCGTGCCTTCCTCTCAGCCCGGCGCACTACCGGACTCCCGTGGTGCCGAGCAGCTTACGTCACCCGGTGGAATGATTCGCGCATGGCCGAGCTGCTGACCGACGACCAGCTGACCGCGGAGCTGGCGGACCTGCCGGAGTGGACCGCGCAGGGGGTGTCGCTGGTGCGCGCGGCGGACCTGCCGTCGTTCCGGGCGGCGATCGACGTGGTGGACCGCGTGGCGGACGTCGCCGAGCGCATGGACCACCACCCGGACGTGGACATCCGCTGGCGCAAGCTGGTGTTCCGCTGCTCCACGCACTCGGCGGGCGGGATCACGGCGCTGGACGTGTCACTGGCGCACGAGATCGACCGGGCGCTCGACGCGCCGGCGTGAGCGCAGCTCCACCACCACCGCGACCAGCGTCAGCACCCCGGCGGCCGGGTAGACCCAGCCCAGGGCGGACAGGTGCCACGGGCGCGGGATGATCCAGATCGACTCCTGGGCCATCAGCAGGAACGAGATCAGGTAGCTGCCCACCGCCACCAGCCACACCCACGCGGCGGCCGTGGCGAGGCGGTGGGTGGCCCGGTAGGTCAGCCACAGCAGCGCGGGCACCATCCACACCCAGTGGTGGCTCCACGAGATCGGCGACACGAGCAGGCCCAGGAACTGGGTGCTCACGACGGCCGCGAGGCTGTCGTTGGCGCGCACGGACTCCAGCAGCGCCCACAGGGCCAGCGCGGCGGCCAGGGCGGCGGCGACCAGGAAGACCGGACCGGTCTCCACGTCGTGCCCGACCGTGCGGGAGAGGGCGCCGCGCAGGGACTGGTTGATCGCCGAGCCGACCGGGCCGACGCGGGTGGCGTCGCCGAGGAGCTCGAACCAGAACTGGTGCGACTGGCTCGCGGAGATCGCGTAGCCGAGGCCGACCGTGCCCGCGAACGCGGCGAACGACCACAGCGCGGCGGTCCAGCGGCGGGTGGCCAGGAAGTACAGGCCGGTGATCGCCGGGGTGAGCTTGACGCCCGCTGCGACGCCGGTGCCCAGGCCCGCCACCCACGGGCGGGCGCTGACCATGGTGCCGATGAGCAGCGCGGCCAGGACGAGGTTGATCTGGCCGTAGTTCAGCGTGGTGCGGACGGGCTCGACCCAGATCAGCAGGCCGGTCCACAGCAGGACGCGGCGCGGGTTCGCGCCACCCGCCAGCTCCAGCGAGGTGCGGGTGAGGTACCAGAGGCAGGCCAGGGACAGCAGCTGCCAGAACCAGCGGGCCACGCCCCACGGCACCCAGGACAGCGGGACGAACACGAGCGCCGAGAACGGCGGGTAGGTGAACGGCAGCGCGAACTGGTCGGAGAACTCCTTGAGGCGCCACTGGTACAGCTCGCCGGTGAACAGCTCGGGCGCGGCGTTCCGGTAGACCATCAGGTCGACCATGGTCATCTTGGTCTGGAGGGCGACCATCAGCAGGTGCCCCAGCAGGGAGAGCCCGAACAGCCAGGGCGCGAGGGGCAGCACGCGCGCTTCCAGGGTGCGCAGGTTCACCGAGGATCCTCCACGATCGTGTGAGTTTCATGACTGCCGGGGCAACGTTCCGGGTACCCGTGCGTCAAGACCTGTGGGAGATCAACCGCAACAAGGGGAATTCGCATGACCGCCGACATCTTCGTGTTCACCGTGGCCGCCTTCGGGATGCTGGCGACCGCCGGTGGTGTGCTGGCGATGGCCAGGCACAGCCGCAAGCAGGTTCGCTGACCCGACGCGGGGCCTCCGGGGGGAGGCCCGCGGTCGAGGAGCGCGTCGGGGCCCCGTGGTGAACGCGACCACGGGGCCCCGTCATGCCGGGGGTCCGTCGCGGCGGACGGGGCATGGCGGACCTCGGGTTCCTGCTCGGTCTGGTTCACGCCCGGAGCGGGCTCTCGGCGGGGCGGGCGAGGCGGAGCCTACCTGGGCGGCGGTCACGGGGTGTGGTCGTCGGGTGGGGCGGGCGCACTCCCGCGCGCGGTCGAATTTTCCGCGAATCAATGTTTGGGAATTGAATTCGCGGTCAGGACGGGCAGCGCAAAATCAGGTTGCCCTACTGTGATCTGTTTCACAACAAAACATCCCCATTGGGGACTCGAACATCTCTACTCGCGCAAGGGGAAAACAGCGAAGAGTGAATCGAGGGGATTGAGAATGCGCACGAACACCAAGCGGGTCGTCCGCGGCGCCACCACCGTCGCCGCGCTGGCCGCGTTCGGCGCGCTGTCCGCCTGCTCGCCCGGCCAGACCACCGGGGCCGCCTCCTCCGCGCCCGCCACCGCCTCCTCAGCCACCCCGGCCGCCGATTCCTCCCCCGCGCCGCAGGGCGGAGCGGGTGGCACCAGGGTCTCCGGCGGCGCCGACGCGCTGAGGTCCAACGGCGCCGAGCCCGCGAGCGGCGAGGAGCTGTGCGCCACCGCCGAGGCCGGGATCGGCACCGACTTCCCGCACCGGGGCGGCTCGCCCGACCAGAAGGCCCTGCAGCTGCTCTTCCGCAACGACACCGCGACCCGCTGCACGCTCCAGGGCTTCCCCGGCGTGCAGTTCCGGAAGGGCAGCGGCGAGACCTGGGACCTGGTCCGCAACGACGACCCGATCAAGCCCGTCAGCCTCGCGCCCGGTGAGAGCACCAACGCGCAGCTCGTCTTCCTGGGCTCGGACGGCGCCGAGGGCACCTCGCACTGGACGCCCGACACGATCCTGGTGACCCCGCCGAACACCACCGACACCCAGAGCTTCCCGTGGCAGTTCGGCACCCTCGTGCGCCAGGACGGCGCGACGCGCCCCGGCACCCGCATCGGCGGCGTGGGCGTCGTCGACGTCGGCAACAGGTGAGCAGGCCGGGCTGAAACGGGAAAACGCCGGGAAGCTGCACAGCTTCCCGGCGTTCCCATTCCCGAGGAACAAGAGCCCCGGTTTCCCGAGAGGGATTTCGACGCGCCCCGGAGGGCTGCGGAAGTCCTCAGACGTTGAACCGGAACTCGACCACGTCCCCGTCGGCCATCACGTACTCCTTGCCCTCCATGCGGACCTTGCCCGCCGCCTTCGCGGCAGCCATCGAGCCGGTCTCCACGAGGTCCGCGAACGACACGACCTCGGCCTTGATGAACCCGCGCTCGAAGTCCGTGTGGATCACGCCCGCGGCCTGCGGGGCGGTCGCGCCCTGGGGGATAGTCCAGGCGCGCGCCTCCTTCGGGCCCGCCGTCAGGTAGGTCTGCAGGCCCAGGGTGTGGAAGCCCGCGCGGGCCAGCGCGTGCAGGCCCGGCTCGTGCTGGCCGATCGACTCCAGCAGCTCGCGCGCCGACTCCTCGTCCAGCTCCAGCAGCTCGGCCTCGACCTTGGCGTCGAGGAACACCGCGTCGGCGGGCGCGACCAGCTCGCGCAGCTCCTTCACCCTCGCCTCGTTCGTGAGCACGCCCTCGTCGGCGTTGAACACGTACAGGAACGGCTTGGTGGTGAGCAGGCTCAGCTCGCGCAGCAGCTCGCCGTCGACCTCGGCCTGCGCGGAGAACAGGGTGCGCCCGGCGTCGAGGATCTCGCGGGCCTTCTGCGCGGCCTCCAGCGCGGGGCGGCGGTCCTTCTGGGTCCGCGCCTCCTTCTCCAACCTGGGGATGGCCTTCTCCAGGGTCTGGAGGTCGGCCAGCACCAGCTCGGTGTTGATCGTCTCGATGTCCGCGACCGGGTCGACGCGGTCGTCGACGTGGATCACGTCCGAGTCGTCGAACACGCGGACGACCTGGCAGATCGCGTTGGCCTCGCGGATGTTCGCGAGGAACTTGTTGCCGAGGCCCGCGCCTTCGGAGGCGCCCTTGACGATGCCCGCGATGTCGACGAACGACACCACGGCGGGCACCTCGCGCTCGGAGCCGAAGACCTCCGCCAGCTTGCCCAGCCTGGCATCCGGCAACGGCACCACGCCGACGTTCGGCTCGATCGTGGCGAACGGGTAGTTCGCCGCGAGCACGTCGTTGCGCGTGAGGGCGTTGAACAGGGTGGACTTGCCGACGTTGGGCAGGCCGACGATACCGAGGGTCAAACTCACGGGGCGTGAGTCTACGCGCAGCGCCCCCGCGTCCGATTCCCGCGAGAGGTGCGGCGCGGGCTGCGGCACAGTGGGTGCGTGCTCCTCGACGCCGAACGCGCCTACCGGGCGGTGGCCTCCCGCGACGCCCGCTTCGACGGGTGCTTCATCACCGCCGTGCGCACCACGCGCATCTACTGCCGCCCGTCCTGCCCCGCGACCACGCCCAAGCGGCGCAACGTCGAGTTCTACCCGACCGCCGCCGCGGCCCAGTCCGCCGGTTACCGGGCGTGCCGCAGGTGCCTGCCGGACGCCGTTCCGGGGTCGCCCGAGTGGAACCTGCGGGCGGACCTGGCGGCGCGCGCCGTGCGGCTCATCGGGGACGGGGTCGTGGAGCGCGACGGCGTGCCGGGGTTGGCCGCGCGGCTCGGCTACTCGGAGCGGCACCTCTCGCGGGTGCTGTCCGTCGAGCTGGGCGCCGGGCCGCTGGCGCTCGCGCGGGCGCACCGGGCGCACTCGGCGCGGCTGCTGATCGAGACCACCGACCTGGCGTTCGCGGACGTGGCGTTCGCGGCCGGGTTCGCGTCGGTGCGGCAGTTCAACGACACGATCCGGGCGGTGTTCGCGGCCACGCCCTCACGGCTGCGCGAGGCGCGCAGGACCTCGGGGGCGGCCGGGCGGATCGAGCTGCGGCTGCCCTACCGGCCGCCGTTCGACGCCGCCGGGCTGCTGGCGTTCTTCCGCGCCGAGGCGGTGCCCGGTGTGGAGGAGGTCGACGGCGGGACCTACCGGCGCTCGCTCCGGCTGCCGCACGGCCCGGCCACCGTCGCGCTCACCCCCCGTGACGGGCACGTGCTGTGCTCCCTCCGGCTGGGCGACCTGCGGGACCTGGGGACGGCGGTGAGCCGGGTGCGGCGGCTGCTCGACCTGGACGCCGACCCGCAGGCCGTGGACGCGGTGCTCGGGGCCGACCCGGCGCTGCGCGGGCTGGTCGCGGCCCGACCGGGGGCGCGGGTGCCGGGCAGCGTGGACGGGGCTGAGACGCTGCTGCGGGAGCTGGGGCACCGGGAGGCGGGGGAGGCGCTGGAGCACCCGGACGGGGCGGTGACCCACCTGTACCCGGCGGCCGTGGACACCCCGGTCGGGCGGGCGCTGGCCAGCGGGGAGCTGGTGGTGGACGTGGGTCGGGACCCGGACGGGCTGCTGGCCGAGCTGACCGCGTTCCCCGGCGTCGGCGAGGCGGTCGCGCGGCGGGTCGTCGCGCGGGTGCTGGGGGCGCCGGACGTGCCGCTGGTGGCGGGCGGGGCCGCGTGGCGGCCGTGGCGCTCCTACGCGGCCGTGCACCTGGGCGCGCTGGGTCCGCGCGAGCGGGATGGCCTGACCGGGCGAAGTGACTCGAACGAGCGAAGCAGGAGGACAGCGTGACCGCGTTCACGTCCACCGTGGACACCCCCATCGGCCCGTTCACCGCCGTGGTGGCGGGTGACGGCGCGGTGCTGGCGAGCGGCTGGACCGCGTCGCTGGACGAGCTGATGCCGCAGGTGTCGGCGTCGTTGAAGCCGGAGGAGATCAAGGAGCGGCGGGACCTCGGGGAGGTGACGAGGGCGGTGCGGGCCTACCACTCGGGTGAGCTGGGCGCGGTCGCCGAGGTGCCGGTGCGGCAGCGCGCCGGGGCGTTCACGGAGCAGGCGTGGGACGCGCTGCGGCTCGTCCCGGCCGGGCAGCCGGTGAGCTACGCGCGGTACGCGGAGCTGGCCGGGCGACCGGCGGCGGTGCGGGCGGCGGCCACGGCGTGCGCGAGGAACGCGGCGGCGCTGTTCGTGCCGTGCCACCGGGTGGTGCGCACGGGCGGGGCGATCGGGAACTTCCGGTGGGGCGTGGACGCGAAGCGCTGGCTGCTGGCGCACGAGGGGTGAGGCGCGGGCGGGGGCCCGCGCCCCCGCCTACGCCGTGGTCACCTCCAGGGTGGACCCGGCGCGCGCCTTCCTGACCCTCAGGCGGGTCGGGATGCGCTGCCGCAGCTCCTCCACGTGCGACACCAGCCCCACCACCCGGCCGCCCGCGCGCAGGTCGTCCAGGGTGTTCATGACCAGGTCGAGGGTGTCGGCGTCGAGCGTGCCGAACCCCTCGTCGACGAACAGCGTGTCCAGCACCGCGCCCTGCGACACCACGTCGGCCAGGCCCAGCGCGAGCGCCAGCGAGGCCAGGAACGACTCGCCGCCGCTGAGCGTCTTCGCGGGCCTGCGGTGGCCGGAGTAGTCGTCGAGCACGTCGAGCCCCAGCCCGCCCCTGGCGCCGCGCGGGCCCGCCTCGGTGGAGTGCACGAAGCGGTAGCGGCCCTGGCTCATCCGGTCCAGGCGCTCGCTCGCCGCGACCGCGACCTCCTCCAGCTTCGCGGCCAGCACGTACGTGCGCAGGGTCATGCTCTCGGTGTTCTGGCCCCGGCCGTTGATCACGTCGGTGAAGGCGTCCAGCTCGCGGTGCTCGGCCTCCACCGGTTCCAGCCGCGCCCACGCCGTCCGCAGCCGACCGGCCAGCTCCTCGGCGCGGGTCGCCCGGTCGGTCGCCGCGCTCGCCGCGGTGGCGGCCTCCTCGGCCTCCCGGCCCGCCGCGCGGAACCGCTGCTCGGCGCCGTCCACGTCCACCTCGGTGGACGGGTCGACGCCGGGGTGCTCGGCGAGCACCGCCTCGGCGGCGGCGCGGGCGTCGTCGACCACCCGGACCTGGCGGTCGAGCTCGGCGATCCGGCCGGGGGTGCGGACGGCGTCGCGCGCGTCGTCCGGGCTCGCGAACCCGGCCTCCGCGGCCTGCGCGGCCACCTCGTCCTCCAGCTGCGCCAGGCGCTCGGCCGCGCCCGCCACCTCGGCGCGCTCGCGGGCCAGCTCGTCCAGCGCGTCGGCGAGGGCGAGCAGGTGGGCGCGGCGGGCGGCCACGTCCGGGAAGCCCTCGCGCGCCTGCTCAAGGCGGGCCGCGCGCTCGGCGGTGGTCGCCGCCAGCTCGGACCGGCGCGCGTCCAGCCCGACCACCTCGCGCTCCAGCGCGGAGCGCTCCTCGGTCAACCGGGCGGCCCTGGTCTCCAGGGCGCGCAGGGCCGACTCGCGCTCGCCCGCCAGCGCGGCCAGCCCGGCCAGCCCGCGGTGCTCGGCGACCAGGTCGGCGGGCGCGCGGTCGCCGATCGCCGCGCGCAGGCCGTCCAGCGCGCTCGCGGCCCGGTGCGCGGCGCTCTCCGCCGCACGGCGGCGCTCCAGGGCGGCGGCCTCGGCGGCGCCCGCCCGGTCCTCGTCGGCGGCGGTCACCGCGACGCCGTCGAACGCGGCGGGCTCGGGGTGCTCCGCCGAGCCGCAGACCTGGCAGGGCCGCCCGTCCGCCAGCTCACCGGCGAGTTCGGCGGCCATGCCGTCCAGGCGGCGCTGCCGGACGGCCTGGCGCCCGTCCACCGCGGCCTGGTGGGCGTCGACGGCCGCGGAGCGGTCCGCCTCGGCTTCGGCGGCCCGGCGCTCGGCGTCGGGGAGGGCGGTCGCGGCCTCGGCGCGGCTGGTGGCCTCGGGCAGGGCCGCGCGGGCCAGCCTCGCCGCCTCCAGTGCCTCCTGCGCGGACCGCAGGCGCTCGGGGGCGCCGTCCAGCGCGCCCGCCAGCTCGGCCAGCCGGGTGGCGGCGCGCTCCCGCTCGACCGCCACCGCGTCGAGCGCGCGCAGCGCGGCCCGCTGCTGCCCCGCCTCCTCGGCCAACCGGGTCAGGCCGCCCGCCTCGTCGCGGAACCGCTGGGCGTCGGCACGCGGGTCACCGCCGAACGCGGCGGCGGGGCCGTCGGCCCCAGCTCCTCGGACCAGCGCCGCCACCGCTCCCCCGGCGGCCCGCTCGGCCGCCTCAGCGGCCCGCAGGGCGGCTCGCGCGCGGTCCCGGCCCTGGAGGGCCAGCGCGACCGGCACGGCCCGCCTGGCGGCGTCCCCCTCGGCGACCAGCTGCTTGCGCGCGGGCTCCGCCTCCGCGCAGCGCACCAGCTCGGCGTGCGCCCTGCGCACCCGCCCCACCCGCGCGCCCAGGTCGCGGGCCTCCTGCCAGGCGCGCTCGGCCTCCGCCCTGGTCGCGGCGGTCGTCCCGGCCAGCTCGCGCGCCGCCTCCGACGCCGCCGCCAGCCCGCCCAGCACCCCCTCCAGCCACTCCGGACCGCCCCCGCCCTCGGGCGGTTCCACCCGCGCGGCCTCGGCCACCCTGCTCACCAGCTGGGCGTTCCGGTCGCGCAGCTCCTGCAGCTCCCGCCCGCGCTCCAGCCGCCGCTCCCGGAACCACTTCTCCACCGCCAGGAACCGCTCGGTGCCGAACAGCTTCTCCAGCAGCTTCTCCCGCTCGACCGTGTCCGCCCGCAGGAACCGCGCGAACTCGCCCTGCGGCAGCAGCACCACCTGGAAGAACTGGTGCGCCGTCATCCCCAGCAGCGACTCGACCTCGCGCGCCACCTCGTCGATGCGGCTGTGCCCCTCGCCCTCCCAGCCGCTCACCCACGCCAGCGCCGCCTTCGCGTTCTGCCTGGTCGTGCCGCCGCCGCGCTTCTTGGGCCGGTCGTACTCCGGGCTGCGGGTGATCACCAGCCGCCGCTCCCGCACGGTCAGCTCCAGCGACACCACCGTCTCCACGTCCGGCGACGCGTAGTCGCAGCGCAGCCGCTTGACCTCGCCGCGCGCCCCCGGCACCTGCCCGAACAGGGCGAACGCCACCGCGTCCAGCAGCGTCGTCTTGCCCGCGCCGGTGTCCCCGTGCAGCAGGAACAGCCCGTCCGCGCCGAGCGCGTCGAAGTCGACCACCTCGCGACCGGGGTACGGCCCGAACGCCGACAGCTCCAACCGGTGCAGCCTCACGCGCCCTCCTCCCGCCCGGCCGCCGCGAACGCCTCGCGCAGCAGCGCCAGCTCACCCGGTGACGGCGGGCTGTTGCGCACGTCCTCCACGAAGCAGCACGTCACCTCCTCGTCGCCGCGCCCGCGCACCCGCTCCGCGAACCGCAGCTCCGCGCGCCTGCCGCCCTCCGGCTTCCACTCCACGTGCACGGCGTGCTGGAACCGGTCCTGCAACCGCCGCAGCGCGTCCAGCGGCCGGACCCGGTCGGTCAGCTCGACGGACAGGAAGCTGCCCTCCGCGGCGGCGTTCGCCGGGTCGGCCAGCAGCGCCCCCAGCTCCCCGCGCAACCGCCCCAGCGGGCGCGGCACCGGCAGCTCCCGGCGCTCCACCCCGGCCAGCCCGCCCGCGTCCAGCTCGACCAGCCACACCGACTTGGTGTGCCCGGCCTCCGAGAACGAGTAGGCCAGCGGGCTGCCCGAGTAGCGCAGGTGGTCCGCGAGCTCCTGCGCCCCGTGCAGGTGCCCGAGCGCCGCGTAGTCGATCCCGTCGAACACCGACCCGGACACCTCCTGCACCCCGCCGACCGCGATGGTGCGCTCCGAGTCGCACGGCGCCCCGCCGGTCACGAACGCGTGCGCGAGCACCACCGACCGGGTGCCCTCGGGCCGGGCGGCCAGGTCGGCGGACACCCGGCGCATCGCCTCGGTGAGCACCCCGGCGTGGCCGCGCGCGGACGGCACGCCCAGCACGTGCCTGGCCGTCTCCGGCTCCAGGAACGGGATGCCGTACAGCGCCACCGGCCCGTGCCCGTCGGCCAGCAGCACCGGGTCGGCCAGGTCGGCGACGCGGGTGCGCAGGTGCAGGCCGCCTGCCGCCGCGAACCCGCCGAACAGGCCGAGGCGCGCCGCCGAGTCGTGGTTGCCGGGCGTGACGACGACCCGCGCGCCCGCCGCCCGCAGCCGCTCCAGCACCCGCGAGCAGAGCGCGACCGCCTCGGCGTTGGGCACGGCCCGGTCGAACAGGTCGCCGGACACCACGACCACGTCCACCCGCTCGTCGACGACCAGGTCGGCCAGGCCGCCGAGCACGGCTTCCTGCTCGCGCAGCAGGTCGCGGCCGTGGAAGACGCGGCCCACGTGCCAGTCGGAGGTGTGCAGCAAGCGCATGGCGGCCACGCTAGGGGGTGATCACCGGCGGACCGGGTCGCCGCGCGTCCGGCGTGTCGCTCGATCAGGTGAGGGCAGGCCGGTGGGCCATGATTCAGCGCCGTGACGGCGGTCCTCAGCACGGCGGCGGTGGTGGTCGCGCTCCTGCTCGCGGGGGCGCTCGCGCTCCTGTGGCGGCTCTACCAGGACAGCGTGCGGCGCGCGGACGCCGCGCTGGACGAGGTGCGGCGGGAGCGGGAGCGCGGCGAGGTGCGGCAGCTCGCCCTCCAGCGGTACGAGGTGGCGTTCTCCTCCTCCAGCGGGCGCGGCGAGCTGGGCGAGCGGGTGCTGGTGGAGACCGCCCGCGCGCTCGGGCTGCGCGAGGGCGTGCACTTCGGGCTCCAGGTGGACGTGGCGGGCGGCGGCTCGGTGCGGCCGGACCTGGTGCTGGAGGTCGGCGGCGGGCGGCGGGTGCCGGTCGACGCGAAGATGTCCATGGCGCTCTGGGCGGAGGCCGTGGAGACCGACGACCCGCGCGAGCGCGCCGACGCTCTGCGGGTGCACGTGCGCACCATCCGGGCGCGGGCGGCGGAGCTGGCGGGCAAGGGCTACCAGCGGTGGGCCGACGCCATCTACGGCACGGTGATGTTCGTGCCCAACGACGGGGCGGTCGTCGCGGCGCTGGACACCGACCCCGAGCTGCTGCGCTGGCTGCTGGACCGCAGGGTGTTCCTGTGCGGCCCGACCGGGTTCGCGGTGATCGCGTCGGCGGCGGTGTTCGCGGCCTCCGACCGGGCGCTCGCCGACGACGTCGAGCGGGTGAAGGCGCAGGCGGGCCGGGCGCACCGGGCCGCCGAGGGCGCGGTGGAGGCGGTGAACCTGTCCGGCACGCACCTGCAGCGGTTCCTGTCCGCGCGCAGGCGCGAGCTGGACGCGCTGGAGGCCCTCCGGACCGCCGTGGCCCCGCTGTCGGCCGCGTCGGGGGCTCCCGCGCCGCCCGCCGAGGTCCGCGGGGCCGACGACCGGGAGGCGGTCGGTGCACCCTCGCGGGCCCGTGAGGCGTAACAGGAAGTGACGTCGGCGCGAGGCGCGGCGGGAGCCCGCGCGGCCCGGCGGGAGTCGGATACCGTATGCCGGATCGGTCCGGCCCGAACGTAGGAGTGAGCGTGACCGCCGCAACGCGTGACCGGCGCAGCGAGCCGGATGAGGACGACGAGTTCGAGGAAGTCCGCTGGAACGACCGCGCCATGTTCGGCAGCTTCCGCGGGCTGCAGTGGTGGGCCGCGGTGCTGATCGCGTTCGCCCTCGCGTTCGTCGGCGCCTTCATCGACGTGAACTCGTCGAAGACAGTGGGGCTGCTGTTCGGGGTGGTCTTCTTCGTGGGCTCGGTGGGCGCCGCGGTGTTCGTCGAGCGCAGGTCGATGTTCGGCCCGGTCGTGCAGCCGCCGCTGGTGGTGGCGGTCGTGGTGCCGCTGGTCGTGCTGGCCACCGGCGACTCGTCCAGCCAGGGCATGGCGCTGGCGCTGGACCTGGGCAAGCCGCTGGTGAACGCCTTCCCGGCGATGGCCCTGACCACGCTGTTCACCGTCGGCATCGGCATCGCGCGGGTGTTCCTGCAGCGCGACCCGAACCGGGTGACGCAGGACGAGCTGGACGCCGAGGAGGCACCGAGGCCGCCGAAGAAGCGCCCGAGGCCGGTGGAGGCGGAGGACGAGGTGGAGGCCGACGAGCGGCCGAAGCGCCCCCGCAAGCCCGCGCCCGCCGAGGACGGCGAGCGGCCGAGGCGACCCCGGCCGTCCGGCGCGTCGGGCGAGAAGAAGCCGGTGGGCGAGAAGAAGCCCGCGGGTGAGCGCCCGCGCAAGCCGGCGGGTGAGCGGCCCCGCAGGCCGCGTCCGCGTGACGAGGACTGAGCGCGACTGCGCGGGTCCTCGGAGGGCACGACGAGCGAGAGCAGGAGCGGGATTCGGGAGCCCCGGCGCTGGTGACGGCGCCGGGGCTCCCGGCGTTCTCGGGGCTTGTCCCGGCCCAGCGCGGTGCGGGGTTTGTCCCGGCCCCCGCGCGTTCCGGCCCAGCGCGGCCCAGGGCCCGCCCCGGCCCACCGCGGTCCAGGGCACGTACCGGCCCGCCGCGGTCCAGGGCACGTACCGGCCCGCCCCGGCCCCCGCGCGCCCCGGCCCGCACGTGCAAGAGCCGGGGCGGTCGCCCGCCCCGGCTCTGCACTCACGTCACCGCCTCGCGGCGCCCCAGCGCGGGCGCCCGACCGGGTGGTCCCGGCCGGTTCGCGGGTGTCTAGCGCACCGAGTCCTTGCGCAGCTCGCGCGGCAGCGAGAACGCGATCTTCTCGTTGGCCGTGGTGATCTCCTCCACGTCGCCGTAGCCGCGCTCGGCCAGGTGCTTGAGCAGGTCCATCACCAGGATGTCCGGCACCGAGGCCCCGCTGGTCACGCCGACCGTGCCGACGCCCTCCAGCCAGGCCTCGTCGACCTCCTCCGCGTAGTCGATCAGGTAGGAGGCCTTCGCGCCCGCCTGGAGCGCGACCTCGACCAGCCGCACCGAGTTGGACGAGTTCTTCGAGCCGACCACCAGCACCAGGTCGCACTCCGGCGCCATGGTCTTCACCGCGACCTGCCGGTTGGAGGTGGCGTAGCAGATGTCGTCCGACGGCGGTTCCTGCAGGTCGGGGAACCGCTCCTTGAGCTGGCGGACCCGCACCATGGTCTCGTCGACCGACAGCGTGGTCTGCGACAGCCAGATCACCTTGGACGGGTCGCGCACCTCGACCTTGGCGACGTCCTCGGCGGTGTCCACGAGCTGGATGTGGTCGGGCGCCTCACCGGCGGTGCCCTCGACCTCCTCGTGGCCCTCGTGGCCGATGAGCAGGATGTCGTAGTCCTCGCGCGCGAACCGCTGGGCCTCCTTGTGGACCTTGGTCACCAGGGGGCAGGTCGCGTCGATGGTGCGCAGGCTGCGGTCGGCGGCCTCCTCGTGCACCTTGGGCGAGACGCCGTGGGCGGAGAACACCACCAGCGCGCCCTCGGGCACCTCGTCGGTCTCGTTGACGAAGATCGCGCCGCGCTTCGACAGCGTCTCCACGACGTGCTTGTTGTGGACGATCTCCTTGCGGACGTACACCGGCGCGCCGTACTTCTCCAGCGCCTTCTCCACCGTGACGACTGCGCGGTCAACGCCCGCGCAGTACCCGCGCGGATTGGCCAGGAGCACTCGCTTGTCCATGTCGTCCAGGGTACGGGCGTGGCGAACCTAGGCACACGCCGCCCGACTGGGGCAATCTGGGTGCATGAAGCAACTCCCGCTGCCCGTCCGCCTCGCCGCGGGACTGGCCGTCACCGCGGTCGAGCAGGCCAGGAAGCTGCCCGGACAGCTCGCGGGGCTGCCGGTGACCGTCGTCAGCGAGGCCCTGCAGCTGTCGATGCGCGTGCAGCAGACGGTGACCGAACTCGCAATCAGGGGCGACGACGTGCTCGCCGGGCTCAAGACCGTCGAGCAGGAGCCCGAGTGGGCCGTGTTCGACGAGGACGAGACCGACGCCGCGCCGCCCACCGCACCGCCCGCCGCGCCCGCCGCCAAGACCCCCTCCGACCAGGAGCGGAAGTCCGCCGCCGAGGGCATCGCGAAGGTCGCCGCGGCCACCGGCGCCGCCGACCCGGCCGACTCCGACGACGACTCGGCCGACCCGTGGGCCCGCGAGGAGCGGGCGCTGGCCGCCGAGTCGCCGACCGCGCTGCCCGAGTACGACTCGATGAGCCTGCCGCAGCTTCGGGCCAAGCTGCGGTCGCTGTCCGAGTCCGACCTCGAGGAGCTGCTCGCGCACGAGCGGGCGCACGAGTCGCGCCCCGAGTTCACCGGGATGCTGGCCCGCCGCCTGGCCAACCTGCGCGCCGAGTCGTGACGGAGCCGAAGGACCGGGCCCAGCCGCCGCGCTCCTCGCCGGAGGAGCCGTGGCCGGTGCGCACGGTCGCCTACAAGATCGCCGACTGGATCGGCAGGCTCGGCGACGTGTGGGTCGAGGGCCAGGTCACCCAGCTGAGCGCCCGCCCCGGCACGAAGGTGGCGTTCCTGACGCTGCGCGACCCGTCGGCCGACCTGTCGATGTCGCTGACCGCCCCGGTGGGCCTGGTCCGCGAGGGCCAGCTCACCGAGGGCAGCCGGGTCGTCGTGCACGGCAAGCCCAACTACTACGCGGCGCGCGGCACGATCAGCCTGCGCGTGGACGAGATCCGCGCGATCGGGATCGGCGAGCTGCTGGCCCGCATCGAGCGGCTGCGCAAGCTGCTGGCCGCCGAGGGCCTGTTCGACGCGCGCCGCAAGCGCAGGCCGCCGTTCCTACCGAACAGGATCGGCCTGGTGACCGGTCGGGCGTCGGCCGCCGAGCGGGACGTGCTGACGAACGCGCAGGCCAGGTGGCCAGCCGCCCGGTTCCGGGTGATCAACGTGGCGGTGCAGGGCCCGTCGGCGGTGCCCGAGGTGGTGCGCGCGCTGGGCGAGCTGGAGGCCGACCCCGAGGTCGACGTGATCGTGCTGGCGCGCGGCGGCGGCAGCGTCGAGGACCTGCTGCCGTTCTCCGACGAGGCGCTGTGCCGGGCGGTGTCGGCGCTGCGCACGCCGCTGCTGTCGGCGATCGGGCACGAGCCGGACACCCCGCTGGTCGACCACGTGGCCGACGTGCGCTGCTCGACGCCCACCGACGCGGGCAAGCGCGTGGTGCCGGACGTGGCCGAGGAGACCGAGCGGCTGCGGCAGGCCCGCGACCGGGCGAGGCGCGCGCTGCGCGGCTGGGTCGACCGGGAGCGCAAGCTGCTGGACGCGCTGCGCACCCGGCCCGCGCTGGCCGACCCGCACGGGCCGCTGGAGCGCAGGGCCGAGGAGGTGCAGCGGCTGCGGGACCGGGCGCTGCGCGCGGTCCGCAACCGGCTGGACGCGGAGGGCGCGGGACTCGCCGCGACCTCGGCGCGCTTGACGACCCTCGGTCCCGCCGCCACCCTGGCCAGGGGGTACGCCGTGGTGCAGCTGGTGTCGTCCGAGGGGACGGAGGGCGTGCTCCGATCGGTCGCCGACGCGCCCGAGGGCGCCCGCCTGCGGGTCAGGGTCGCGGACGGCGCCGTGCACGCGGTCGTCGAGGGAGGAGGCGGTGGTGGTGCCCAGTCCGGATCGTGAGCCGACGTTCCTGCCGCTGACGGTGGCCGCCACCGAGCAGGCCGCCCTGCGGGCGGGCGAGGACCCGGCCGCGCTGGCGCTGAGCAGGCGCGCCGAGGCGGCCGACAGCGCGGCGGCGGGCTGCTGGCTGGCGCTGGTCGCCGGGTGCGACTCGGGCAGGCAGGCCGTGCTCGACGCGGTGCGGGCGCTGACCGAGGAGGCGTCCGGGCGCGCGGGCGACCTGTGCGGGGCGGTGCCGCGCAGGCGGCTGGTGGAGGCCGAGCTGCGGGTGGACGAGGCGGTGCGGGAGGCTGACGGCGCCGAGTTCGCCGAGGCGCTGGCCGACTACGACCAGGCGGCGGCGACGGTGGTGGTGCACGTGAGCAACCGATTGGGGAACCTGTCCAGGTGAGTGAGCCGGGGTACGAGGCCGCGCGGGACGAGCTGGTCGAGGTCGTCCGCAAGCTGGAGGCCGGTGGTCTGTCGCTGGAGGACTCGCTCGCGCTGTGGGAGCGCGGCGAGGTGCTGGCGAAGACGTGTGAGCGGCATCTCGCGGGCGCCCGCGAGCGGATCGATCAAGCTCTCGCGGTGTCCGAGGAGGACGGTCGCGCGGGCTGACCACGTGCGAGGATCGGCTATCTGCCGGTCTACCGCACGAGGAGCAGCATGACGTCCAACAGCACGTCGGAGCGCCGGCGCGAGGCGCCGGACCGGAACCTGGCGCTGGAGCTGGTCAGGGTGACCGAGGCGGCGGCGATGGCGGCGGGCCGCTGGGTCGGCAGGGGTGACAAGAACGGCGGCGACGGCGCGGCCGTGGACGCCATGCGCAAGCTGATCGGCACGGTGTCGATGCGCGGGGTCGTCGTGATCGGCGAGGGCGAGAAGGACGAGGCGCCCATGCTGTTCAACGGCGAGGAGGTGGGCGACGGCAACGGCCCGGAGTGCGACGTGGCCGTCGACCCGATCGACGGCACGACGCTGATGGCCAAGGGGATGCCGAACGCGCTGGCGGTGCTGGCGGTGGCCGAGCGGGGCGCGATGTTCGACCCGTCGGCGGTGTTCTACATGGAGAAGCTGGCCACCGGGCCGGAGGCGGCGGACGCCATCGACATCACCGCGCCGATCTCGGAGAACGTGCGGCGGGTGGCGAGGGCCAAGGGCGTCGACGTGTCGGACGTGACGGTGTGCGTGCTGGACCGGCCCCGGCACGAGGACCTGGTGCTGAAGGTGCGCCGGTCCGGCGCGCGCATCCACTTCATCTCGGACGGGGACGTGGCGGGCGCGATCTCGGCGGCCCGCCCGGACACCGGCGTGGACCTGCTGGTGGGCATCGGCGGCACGCCGGAGGGCATCATCGCGGCGGCGGCGCTCAAGTGCATGGGCGGCGAGATCCAGGCGCGGCTGTGGCCGAAGGACGACGCGGAGCGCGGCCGGGCGCTGGACGCGGGCCACGACCTGGACCGGGTGCTGACCACGTCCGACCTGGTGCGCGGGGACAACGTGTTCTTCTGCGCGACGGGCGTCACGGACGGCGACCTGGTGCGCGGGGTGCGCTACCAGGCCGGTGGCTGCACGACCCAGTCGATCGTGATGCGGTCGAAGTCGGGCACGGTGCGGATGATCGACGGGTTCCACCGGCTGACGAAGCTGCGCGAGTACGCGTCGGTGGACTTCGACCTGCCGCCGTCGGGCGAGGAGCCGCTGCCCCCGCTGCCGTAGCGGGGCGAGGCGCGCCGGGGGTGACACCGGCGGGTGACCGGGGTCACCCCCTGGAGCTGTCAACGGTCAAGGCGCGGCTACCGTCCGTCCGTAGGTAGTCGCGCCCGGTGCCCAGTCCTTACGTTTCCGACCTGGCCGCCCGCACCCCTGCGCGGGCGGCGGGGAGGAAGAGCGATGAGGATTCGCACCCTGTTCACGGCGCTCGCCGTCGCGGTCGGCACCGCGCTGGCGACGGTCGGCGGCGCCCAGGCCGCGCCCACCGAGCCGGACCTGACCCCGGCCATCGTGGGCGGCGGCAACGCCACCCAGACGTACTCGTTCATGGTGTCCCTGCAGAGCAGCTCGGGCAGCCACTTCTGCGGCGGCTCGCTGATCAAGGCCAACTGGGTGGTGACGGCCAAGCACTGCGTGCAGGGCACGTCCGCGAGCTCGATCCGCGCGCGGGTCGGCACCACCAACCGCACCAGCGGCGGCACCGTCGCCACCGGCGCGCAGGTCGTGACGCACCCGAGCTACGACCTGGCGCTGGTGCGCCTGGCCACCTCGGTGACCCAGGCCCCGATCACCGTCGCCTCCACCTCGGGCGCGACCGGCACCGCCACCCGCATCATCGGCTGGGGCCAGACCTGCGCCCCGGCGGGCGGCTGCGGCGCGCCGACCACCCTGCAGGAGCTGAACACCTCGATCGTGTCGGACGGCAGCTGCTCGGGCATCTACGGCGCGTACGAGATCTGCACGAACAACCCCGGCGGCAACAAGGGCGCCTGCTACGGCGACTCGGGCGGCCCGCAGATCAAGTCCGTGGGCGGCGCCTGGCAGCTGATCGGCGCGACCAGCCGCGCGGGCAACAACAACTCCACCTGCGCGACCGGCCCGTCGATCTACGTGGACGTCCCGGCGTTCCGGACCTGGATCAGCGGGTACGCGGGGACGGTCTGACCGTTCCCGGACCTCACCCCCGCGGGTGGCTGAGTGACGCCCGCAGGGAGCAGTGACGATTACTTCCAGTGGCCCATTCCCGCAGGTCGGGGGTGGGCCACTGGTCTTTTCAGGGGTTGGTCGCGGATTCCAGGGGGTAATCGGAGCGCGAGGGGTGATTTCGAGATGAAGAAGAGGATCCTCGGCACCGCACTGGCCGCGACCGCTCTGACGCTCGGTCTCGCGGCTCCGGCCTCGGCGGCGTCCGGGACGCCGTGCGGCGGCGTCCAGAACGGGGCGTGCGTCCAGCTGTCGACCAACCAGGCCTGGTTGGTCTACGACGGCGGCGCGAGCTACGGCCCCGTGCCGATCACCACCGGGAGGCCGGGCTACGAGACGCCCGTCGGCACCTTCCCGGTGCTGCGCAAGGTGAAGGACGACTGGAGCGTCCCCTACAACGCGCCGATGCCCAACTCGGTGTACTTCACCGCTGACGGCATCGCCTTCCACGAGGGCAGCCTGACCGACCAGTCGCACGGGTGCGTGCACCTGGGGCCCGACGCGTCGGTGGTGTTCTTCGACAACCTGTTCCCCGGTGAGCAGGTGCAGGTGGTGCCCTGACCGGGGCCGCCTGTCCGGATGCGGGCGGGGCCGGGGGACGACCCGAGGGTGTCGGGTCGTCCCCCGGCCCCGCCCGGCGTTCCTGGGGTTCTTACCTGGCGGGTCCTTACCTGGCGGGTCCTTACTTGGCGTCGCTGGAGTGGCCGGGGAACAGGTGCGCGTCCGGGTCGAGCGCGACCGCGATGTTGTTGACCGCCGTGGCCGCCTCGCCGAACCCGGTCGCGATCAGCTTGACCTTGCCGGGGTAGGTGGCGACGTCCCCGGCCGCGTAGACCCCGTCGAGCGCGGTGCGCATGGTCTGGTCGACCACGACCGCCCGGTGGTCCAGCTCCAGCCCCCACGACTCGATCGGCCCCAGGTCCGCGGTGAAGCCCAGCGCCGCCACCACGGTCTGCGCGGGCAGCACCTCGCTGCCGGAGTCCTTGACGTCGACCTCGACCTCGGCGACCCGCCCGTCCCCGCCGATCCGGGTGACCTGCGCGTCCGTGATGATCCGCACGCCCAGGTCGCGGACCTGCCGCACGGTCGGCGGGTGCGCGCGGAACGTGGCGCGGCGGTGCACGACGGTGACGCTGCCCGCGATCGGTGCGAGCGCGAGCGCCCAGTCGAACGCCGAGTCGCCGCCGCCGACGACCACGACGTCCTGCCCGACGTGCGCGTCCAGCGCGGGCACGAAGTGCACCAGCCCCCGCCCGAGCCAGCCCTCCCCCGCGACGAGCGGCCTCGGCTTGAACTCGCCGATGCCCGCCGTGAGCAGCACCGCGCCCGCGCGCACGGTGGCCCCGTCGGCCAGCCCCACGTGCAGCTTCCCGTCGACCGGGGCGAGCGTGCGGGCCTGGCGGCCCAGCAGGTAGGTCGGGTTCCACTGCCCGGCCTGGGTGACCAGCGCGTCGACCAGGTCCCGGCCGCGCACGGCGGGGAAGCCCGCGACGTCGAGGATCATCTTCTCCGGGTACATGGCGGTGATCTGCCCGCCCGGTTCGGGCAGCGCGTCCACCACGGCGGTGGCCAGGTCGCGGAACCCGGCGTAGTAGGCCGCGAAGAGTCCGGTGGGTCCCGCTCCGACGACCAGCAGATCGACATCGAGGTCCATTCCCCCGACCCTAGGTGTCCTCGACCACCGTGCCCATCCCCCGCTGCGGGGCCAGACTCGGTGGCATGGATGGTCAGGAGTACCGCGTCGAGCACGACACGATGGGTGAGGTCCGGGTGCCCGCGCACGCGCTGTGGCGGGCGCAGACGCAGCGGGCGGTGGAGAACTTCCCGATCTCGGGGCGCGGCCTGGAGCGCTCGCAGATCCGGGCGCTCGGGCTGCTGAAGGCGGCTGCCGCGCGGGTCAACGGGCGGTTGGGCGTGCTGGAGCCCGAGGTCGCGGAGGCGATCGCGGCGGCGGCGGACGAGGTCGCGGCGGGCGAGCACGACGGGCACTTCCCGGTGGACGTGTTCCAGACCGGGTCGGGCACGTCGTCGAACATGAACGCGAACGAGGTGATCGCGACCCTGGCGTCGCGCGCGCTCGGCCGCGAGGTTCACCCGAACGACCACGTCAACGCCTCCCAGTCGTCCAACGACACCTTCCCCACGACGCTTCGGGTAGCCGCGACGGAGGCGGTCGCGAACGACGTGCTCCCGGCGCTGGAGCACCTGCGGGACGCGCTGGGCGCGCGGGCGGCGGACTGGGCCGGGATCGTCAAGTCCGGGCGCACGCACCTGATGGACGCGGTGCCCGTGCTGCTCGGCGACGAGGCGCGGGCGTGGGCGACCCAGGTGGCCAACGGGGTGGCGCGGTTGCGGGACAGCCTGCCCAGGCTGGCGCAGCTGCCGATCGGCGGCACGGCGGTGGGCAGCGGGCTGAACGCGCCGGAGGGCTTCGGCGCGGCGGTCTCCGAGGAGCTGGCGCGGGTGACCGGGCTGCCGCTGACCGAGGCGGAGGACCACTTCGAGGCGCAGGCCACCCAGGACGGGGTGGTGGAGGTGTCCGGGCAGCTGCGGGCCACCGCGGTGGGCATCTACAAGATCGCGAACGACCTGCGCTGGATGGGCTCGGGCCCGCGCGCGGGGCTGGGCGAGCTGGCGCTGCCGGACCTGCAGCCGGGGTCGTCGATCATGCCGGGCAAGGTCAACCCGGTGATCCCGGAGGCCACGATGATGGCGGTGGCGCAGGTGATCGGCAACGACGCGGCGGTGGCGTTCGCCGGGACCCAGGGCAACTTCCAGCTCAACGTGATGCTGCCGGTGATCGCGCGGAACGTGCTGGAGTCGGCGCGCCTGCTGGCGGCGGTGGCGCGGCTGCTCGCGGACAAGGTGGTCAGGGGCGTCGAGCCGGACGCGGACCGGATGCGCGAGTACGCCGAGTCCTCGCCGTCGATCGTGACGCCGCTGAACAAGCACCTCGGCTACGAGGAGGCGGCGTCGATCGCGAAGCAGTCGCTGGCCGAGCGCAAGACGATCCGGCAGGTGGTGCTGGAGCGCGGGCACGTGCCGGGCAAGCTCAGCGAGGAGCAGCTGGACGCGGCGCTGGACGTGGTGCGGATGGCGCGCAACGACCGCTGAGCCCCTCGGCGGGCGGGTCGGCGGGGGACGGGTGCGGCGGCCCCGTCCCCCGGTCGCGTCCGTGATCGGCGGGGGCCGGTGATCCGGGGCACGATCAGCCCGTGCTGTTCTCACGGGTGGTCGAGGTGTCCGCCGAGGTGGGGTCGACCCGCTCCCGGCTGGCGAAGGTGTCGGCGCTGGCCGGGCTGCTGCGCGGGGTCGAGGACACCGGGGCCGCCGGGGACGCTGAAGCTGTGGTGTCGTTCCTGGTGGGCGTGCCCCGGCAGGGCCGGATCGGCGCCGGGTTCCGCACCGCGCGGCAGCTGGCGGCCCCGCCCGCCGACGAGGCGTCGCTGCGGGTGTCCGACGTGGACGGGGCGCTGGGCGAGTTCGCCGCCGAGTCTGGGAAGGGCAGCGCCGCGCGCCGGGCCGCGCTGCTGGCGGCCCTGTTCGCCGGGGCGACGGCCGAGGAGCAGGACTTCCTCAAGCGGCTGCTGACCGGCGAGCTGCGGCAGGGCGCGCTGGAGGGCGTGATGCTGGACGCCGTGGCGCGGGCTGCCGGGGTGCCCGGCGAGGCGGTGCGGCGGGCGTTCATGCTGTCCGGCGAGCTGCCCGCGACCGCGGCGGCGGCGCTGCGCGACGGGGTGGACGGGCTGGCCCGGTTCCGGCTGGAGGTGGGCCGCCCGGTGCGGCCGATGCTGGCCTCGCCCGCCGAGTCGCTGGAGGACGCGCTGGCCGGGTCGGGCCCGGTCGTGGTGGAGCACAAGCTGGACGGGGCGCGCATCCAGGTGCACCGGGACGGCGACGGGGTGCGGGTGTTCACCCGGACCCTGCGCGAGATCACCGGGACCGTGCCGGAGCTGGTCGAGCTGGTGCGCGGGCTGCCCTGCCGGTCGGTGGTGCTGGACGGGGAGACGCTGGCGCTGCGCGACGACGGCAAGCCGAGGCCGTTCCAGGAGACGATGAGCCGGTTCGGCGCGCAGGACGAGCGGGAGCTGCTGCTCAGCCCGTTCTTCTTCGACTGCCTGCACCTGGACGGCGACGACCTGCTGGACCGGCCGCTGCGCGAGCGGCTCGCGGCGCTGCGGTCGGCGGCCGGGCGGCACGTGGTGCCGGGGGTCGCCGACGCGACGCCGGAGAGCGCCGCCGGGGTGCTGCGGGACGCGCTGGACGGCGGGCACGAGGGCGTGGTGGTCAAGGACCTCGACGCGCCCTACGCGGCCGGGCGGCGCGGCAAGGCGTGGCGGAAGGTCAAGCCCGTGCACACGCTCGACCTGGTGGTGCTCGCGGTCGAGTGGGGCAGCGGGCGGCGCGAGGGGTTGCTGTCCAACCTGCACCTCGGGGCGCGCGACGCGGACGGCGGGCCGCCGGTCATGGTCGGCAAGACGTTCAAGGGGCTCACGGACGAGCTGCTGGCGTGGCAGACGCAGGCGCTGCTCGCGATCGCCGAGGAGCGCGGCGAGTGGGTGGTGCGGGTGCGGCCGGAGCTGGTGGTGGAGATCGAGCTGGACGGCGCGCAGGTCAGCCACCGCTACCCCGGCGGGGTGGCGCTGCGGTTCGCGCGGGTGGTGCGGTACCGGCCGGACAAGACCGCCGCCGAGGCCGACACCCTCGACGCGGTCCGGGCGATGCTGCCCGAGCGCGCGGCGCCGGGTGGTGCGGCGGGCGCCACCCCCCTTGACCCCCGAGAGCCCACCGCCGCGGGCCCCCGATCGCAGGACACCGCCGGTGACCACGGGTAGTGTCACCTCAACGTGCGATTCATCGAAGGGCACCAGCCCGCCAACGACCTGACCTACGACGACGTCTTCCTGGTCCCCGGCCGCTCCGCCGTGGACTCCCGGTTCGGGGTCGACCTCTCCACCTCCGACGGCACGGGCGCCACGATCCCCGTGGTCGTGGCCAACATGACCGCCGTCGCGGGCCGCCGCATGGCGGAGACGATGGCCAGGCGCGGCGGCCTGGTCGTGCTGCCCCAGGACGTGGCCCCCGAGGCGGTGGCCGAGATCGTGTCCTGGGTCAAGGAGCGGCACCCGGTGTGGGACACGCCGCTGGTGCTGTCCCCGAACGACTCGGTCGCGGACGCGTTCAACCTGCTGCACAAGCGCGCCCACGGCACCGTCGTGGTGGTCGGACCGGACGGGCGCCCGGTGGGCACCGTGGACGAGCACGCGCTGGGCGGCGTCGACCGGTTCACCCGGCTGAGCGAGGTGGCCGACCACGACGTGCTCGTGCTGCCGCTGGACACCGCGCCGCGCGAGGTGTTCGAGCGGCTGGGCGCTCACCGGGCCGCGCTGGGCGTGGACGGCGACGGCAGGCTCAAGGGCATCATGACCGGCCTGGGCGCGCTGCGCGCCGAGGTGTACCAGCCCGCGCTGGACGCGAGCGGCAGGCTCAGGGTGACCGCCGCCGTCGGCGTGAACGGCGACGTGGCGGCGAAGGCCGAGGCGCTGCTGGCGTCCGGGGTGGACGCGCTGGTCGTGGACACCGCGCACGGGCACCAGGAGAAGATGCTGACCGCGCTGAAGGCGGTCCGGGCGCTGTCGCCGGGCGTGCCGGTGGTGGCGGGCAACGTGGTGACCGCCGAGGGCGTGCGCGACCTGGTCGAGGCAGGCGCGGACGTGATCAAGGTCGGGGTCGGCCCCGGCGCGATGTGCACCACCCGCATGATGACCGGCGTGGGCCGCCCGCAGTTCTCGGCGGTGGCCGAGTGCGCCGCGCAGGCCCGCGAGCTGGGCAAGCACGTGTGGGCGGACGGCGGCGTGCGGCACCCGCGCGACGTGGCCCTCGCGCTGGCGGCGGGCGCGGCCAGCGTCATGGTCGGCTCGTGGTTCGCGGGCACCTACGAGTCGCCCGGCGACCTGCAGCGGGACGAGGCGGGCAGGCTCTACAAGGAGTCGTTCGGCATGGCGTCGAAGCGGGCCGTGAGCGCGCGGACCCGCACGGACAGCGCGTTCGACCGGGCCCGCAAGGGGCTGTTCGAGGAGGGCATCTCGTCCTCCCGGATGCGCCTGGACCCGACCAGGCCGGGCGTCGAGGACCTGCTGGACTCGATCACCTCGGGCGTGCGGTCGGCGTGCACCTACGCGGGCGCGACGACCCTGGAGGAGTTCCACGCGCGCGCCGTGCTGGGCGTGCAGTCGGCGGCGGGCTTCGCCGAGGGCAGGCCGCTCCCCTCGGGCTGGTGACCGCTCGCCACCACCGGTCGCAGGCCGGGACCGGGGCCTCCCGCGCGGCGCGGGAGGCCCCGGTCGGGCCCGGCGGTCGGCCCCCGGTCAGGACGAGTAGTCCTCCAGCATCTCGGTGACCAGCGCGGCGATCGGCGAGCGCTCCGAGCGGGTCAGCGTGACGTGCGCGAACAGCGGGTGGCCCTTGAGCTTCTCGATCACGGCCGCGACGCCGTCGTGCCGCCCGACGCGCAGGTTGTCGCGCTGCGCGACGTCGTGGGTGAGCACCACCCGCGAGTTGGCCCCGAGCCGGGACAGCACGGTCAGCAGGACGTTCCGCTCCAGCGACTGCGCCTCGTCGACGATGACGAATGAGTCGTGCAGGGACCGTCCCCGGATGTGGGTCAGCGGCAGGACCTCCAGCATCCCCCGGTCCATGACCTCTTCCAGGACGTCCTGGCTGACCAGCGCGCCGAGGGTGTCGAACACCGCCTGCGCCCAGGGCTGCATCTTCTCGGTCTCGGAGCCGGGCAGGTAGCCGAGCTCCTGGCCGCCGACCGCGTACAGCGGCCGGAACACGACGATCTTGCGGTGCTGGTTGCGCTCCATGACCGCTTCCAGTCCCGCGCACAGCGCGAGCGCCGACTTGCCGGTGCCCGCCCGGCCGCCCAGCGAGACGATGCCGACCTCGTTGTCCAGCAGCAGGTCGAGCGCGACGCGCTGCTCCGCGGACCGGCCGTGCAGCCCGAACGCCTCGCGGTCGCCGCGCACCAGCCGGACCTGCTTGTCGGCGGTGACCCGGCCCAGCGCGCTGGAGCTGCCCGCGAGCAGCCGCAGGCCGCTGTGGCAGGGCAGCTCGGCCAGCTCCGCGAGGTCGTGCTCGGCCGGGTCGACCGAGCCGTCCCGGTAGAGGGCGTCCACGAGGGACTGGTCGACGTCCACGTCGGACATGCCGGTGAACCCGGAGAGCGTGACGTCGTGCGCCCGGTACTCCTCGGCCGCCAGGCCCACCGCGCCCGCCTTGACGCGCAGCGGCATGTCCTTGGTGACCAGGGTGACCTCGGCGCCCTCGGCGGCGAGGTTGAGCGCGCAGGCGAGGATGCGCGCGTCGTTGGAGTCGGTGCGGAAACCGGCGGGCAGCACCTCCGGGTCGGTGTGGTTCAGCTCGACGCGCAGCGTCCCGCCGTGGCCCCCCACGGCGATCGGGGCGTCGAGCCTGCCGTGGCGCAGGCGCTCCTCGTCGAGCAGCCGCAGCGCCTCCCTGGCGAACCACCCCAGCTCCGGGTGGTGCCGCTTGCCCTCCAGCTCGCTGATCACGACCAGCGGGAGGACGACCTCGTGCTCGGCGAACCGGGTCATCGCCGCCGGGTCGGACAGCAGGACCGAGGTGTCGAGGACGTAGGTGTGCTGGGCGGGCGCCTTGCGGCGCCGGGACGCGCTGCGCGTTGAGCCTGAGGAACGGCTCGCGGGTCGTCGTGCGTTCACGGCAACTCCTCACGAACGCGGCACCCGCGTCCGCTCCTCGCTGGGCCAGGCACTGTCCCGAGTGGATGAGCCCCGTCCGGCTAGCGGACAGCGCCCCCACGAGGGCCGGGTGCCGGCCCCCTCGCGCAAACCGCCACGTTTGGGACCTCCCCTGCACGGAGCGCAGTGGACGCGCCCCGCAAGTTCGGAAGCTACCTGTGGAACCCACGTTTCGGGGCGGCCGAACGGGTGCGAGATGGAAGCTTCACCTGCGCGCAAACCCTGGGAAAGATGGTGCGGTCGGGGGCTTACGCTCCCCCGGACAGCGTCATCGGGGCGCAACATTGCGTGATAGCCGCAGTTCTACGGCTTGACACCGGTCCGAGTGAGGGGGTTTACGCAGAGTTGCGGGGTAGCCAGGGCACCCCCGCGGCCAGCTCGGCCTCCAGGCTGCGCGGCACGAGCGGTTCGTCCAGCAGCCGCCGGAAGCGCTCGACCAGCGGGCCGCCGGGCGGGCGCAGGTCCAGCCAGGTCCCCACCAGCCGGACGCCCTCGACGTAGGTCGTGGTGTAGGCCCGCCACAGCGGGTCGGACAGGAACCGCACGAGCTGGCGGGCCCGCTCGTGCGGCACGAGCAGCCAGCGGCGCAGGAAGTCGACCACGTCGTCGGGGTCGGCCCGCTGGTCGTGCAGCATCAGCGCGGCGTCCTGGCGCACGGTCAGCAGCCCGGACAGCGCCGACTCGACCCGCTCGACGTGCCCGCCGTCGAACCGCAGCCCGACGTCCCCCAGCACCTCCTCGGCCCAGCGCCCCCAGCCGGGGCCGACCGCCAGGTGCAGGCCCAGCTCGGCCGCGCCCTCGGACACCAGGCAGCGGGGGCTGTTGACCAGGAACAGCGAGTGCTCGACGTGGCCGAGGCCGTCGACGAGGGCGGCGGTGCGGCGGCAGTGCTCGGTGTGGTGGCCGGGGTAGGCCTCGTGGGCGATCAGGTGCGGCAGGGTGCCGTAGCGGTGCCCCATGTCGGCGTTGACCGACACCCGCGACCGGTTGCCGCCCAGGTAGTGGGTGAAGCCGCTCCACGGCCGGTCGGTGACCACCTCGTGCTCGACGCCCTCGTCCGGCGGCAGCGCGAAGTCGGGGGCGACCCGCGCGCGCAGGGCGTCGGACAGGGCGGTGACGGCGTCGGCGAGGCGGTGCCGGGGGACGGTGTCGGCGTCGCGGTGCTCGGCCAGGCGCAGCCGCAGCGGGCCGTCGCCGGGCAGCAGCTCGTCCAGGGCGGCGTGCGCGGCCCGGTAGGCGTCGGTGGAGCCGGGGTGGACGCGGACCTGGAAGTAGGCCCGCACCTCCTCCACGAAGGAGGTGCGGGCGCCGTCGAGGGAGCGGGCGGACTGCTCGGCCGCGGTGAGCTGGGCGTCCAGGAAGGCGACGCGCTCGGGCGCGAGGTCCGAGCTGGGCAGCTCGGCGCGCAGCCCGGCGGCCTGCGCGGCCAGGTCGGCCGGGACAGGGGTCGGCTCGTCCGCCACGGCCCGGCGCAGCCCCTGGTCGCCGGTGTAGGCGTCCACGAGTCCGGGGACGAGCCGGTCGAGCCGGAGCCCGAGGGCGAGGTAGCCGCGCACCAGGCGGTTGCCGTCCATGAGCAGGGGAGCTTACGAGCGGCGGGGAGGTTCCACCACGGTCACGCGCACGGGCGAACCGGCCTGGGGGAGGGCGTCACACGAAGGTGTCAGTGGTCAGGGGCGCCCTCCGCCCGCCGGTAGCTTCCGGCGCGATCGAAACCGCAGGTACACCCGCACTCCCGAGGAGTTCCCGTGCTGAAGAAGGCCGCTGCCCTGCTGGCCGCCGCGACCGGTCTCACCATGATCGGCTCGCCCGCGTTCGCCGACCCGCTGGTGACGGTGCTGAGCGGCGCCACCACCGACGTCAACGCCGACGCCGACGCGGCCGTGGGCGCCGACACGAAGGTCGCGGGCGGCCTGTGCGGCACCAGCGTGAACCTGGTCCAGGTCCCGCTGCCCCTGGCCGACGCCCCGTCGTCGAACAACTGCAACACCGGTGACGGCGGCGCGACCGGCGAGTCGCCGCTCGACGGCGTGACCGACGTGCTGGGCGGGCTGACCGGCATCCTGCCCGGCTGAGCGCCGGAAGCGCTCAGCCGACCCCGGAAGCCCGCCGAGGCCGCGCGGTCCCGCCCACGCGCTTCCGGGCCGCCGACAGCGGCGACCTCGGGCCCGGTGCTCCCACCGGGTTCCGGGGCCGTCCCGGTCCACCCCGGATAGCCGCACCCCGGCGCGGTCCCGGCCACTCCCCGGACCGCTCCCCCGCTCCGGCACCACGAACCTCCGGGCTTCGGGGGTTCAGGAGCCGAAGCGGCGGTGCCGGATCGCGTAGTCGCGCAGGGCGCGCAGGAAGTCGGTCCTGCGGAACTCGGGCCAGTAGGCCTCGCAGAACCAGAACTCGGAGTGCGCCGACTGCCACAGCATGAACCCGGACAGCCGCTGCTCGCCCGAGGTGCGGATGAGCAGGTCCGGGTCGGGCTGGCCGGAGGTGTAGAGGTGCTCGGCGATGTGGTCCACGTCCAGGACCTCGGCCAGCTCCTCGATCGTCCCGCCGGACTCGGCGTGCTTCTGCAGCAGCTTGCGCACCGCGTCGGCGATCTCCTGGCGCCCGCCGTAGCCGACCGCCACGTTGACCTGGAGCCCCGTGCGGCCCCTGGTGCGCAGCGAGGCCGCGGACAGGCGGGCCGCGGTCTCGGTGGGCAGCATGTCGAGCGCGCCGACGTGGCGCACCTGCCAGGGGTTGTTGGGCTCGGCCAGCTTGTCGACGATGTCGGCGATGATGCCGAGCAGCGGTTCGAGCTCCTTGGTGGGCCTGGTGAGGTTGTCCGTGGACAGCAGCCACAGGGTGACCACCTCGACCTCGGCGTCCCGGCACCAGTTCAGCAGCTCCAGGATCTTGCGCGCACCCGCGAGGTGGCCGTGGGCGACGTCGTCGAAGCCCGCTTCCTTGGCCCACCTGCGGTTGCCGTCGAGCACCACGCCGACGTGGCGTGGTCGTTGTCTTCCGTCCAACCAGCGGGTGAGGCGGTACTCGTAGCCCTTGAGGAGGACGTTCTTGACGCGTTCGCGGAGACCCACGCTGGAAGAGCGTACGCCGGGTGGCTTCGGTCACGCGCCCGTGTGCTGACCGGTAAACCTACGCTCCCGTAACCTCACTCAGGTGACCGCGTCTACCGTTCCCCCGCAGCCCTCTCCGGCGCTGCGCCCCCGGATGCGGGGCTGGCTGCACCTCTGGTCGTTCGTGGTGTCGGTGGCCATGGCGGCGACACTGGTCGCCCTGGCGGCGACAACCGTGTCGGCGAAAGCGGCTTACTCCACAGCCGTGTACGGAATCACGCTGATGGGCCTGTTCGGCGTCAGCGCCCTCTACCACCGGGTGAACTGGAAGAGCGTCAAGGCCCGGACGTGGATGAAGCGCATGGACCACTCGATGATCTTCGTGTTCATCGCGGGCTCCTACACCCCGTTCGCGCTGACCGCGATGCCCCCGTCCACGGGCTACACCGTGCTGTGGGTCGTGTGGCTGGGCGCGCTGGGCGGCGTGGCGCTGAAGATGCTGTGGCCCAACTCGCCCAGGTGGCTGGGCGTTCCCATCTACATCGCCCTCGGCTGGGTGGCCGTGTTCACCCTGCCGGACATGCTGTCCCACGCGGGCGTGGGCGTGGTGGCCCTGATCATCGCGGGCGGCCTGATGTACACGATCGGGGCAGTCTTCTACGCGACCCGCTGGCCGAACTTCTGGCCGGACGTGTTCGGCTACCACGAGTTCTTCCACGCGATGACGGTGCTCGCGGCGAGCTGCCACTGCGTGGCGATCTGGTTGTCGATCTACTCGTAGCCGAGGGCGCTCGGGGCCTGGGCGCGTGGCGCCAGGCCCCGAGCGCGGTCGCTAGCGCGACGTCAGCGCCGCCGTCAGGTCCTCCACCGTCGTCACCGGCCGGTCGCACACGAAGCCGCGGCACACGTACGCCGCGGGCTCCCCGCCCACCAGCGGCCGGTCCGCCAGGAGCGGCGCCGTGTCCGGCTCGCCGGAGACCACCACGCCGCCGCCGTGCACGCCCGACCAGGCCGCCGCCAGCAGGCTCGGCGAGCCGCCCACCAGGGCCACCTGCACCGGCCCCATCGCCAGCGCCTCCGCGACGCTCAGCCAGTGCCCGGCGAACCTCGGCTCCCGCGCCGCCAGCAGCCCCGCGCGCGCCACCGCCCGCTCGGCAGCCTCCCGGTACTCCCCCGCCCTCGGCGCGCCCAGCGCCGACGCGGTCAGCAGCGCCCCCGCCAGCGACGACGCCCCGGACGGGCTCGCGTTGTCGGCCGGGTCGGCCGGGCGGTGGACCAGGGTCTCCGCGTCGTCGGCCGTGTCGTACCAGACGCCCGGCTCGTCGCCCGCGAAGCGCGCCAGCGCCACGTCCAGCACGTCGCACGCCGCCGTCAGCCACCGCGCGGTCCCGGTCACCTGGTGCAGCGCGAGCAGCCCGTCAGCGAGGCAGCCGTGGTCCTCCAGCACGCCCGCCGCGCCACCGGCCCGCCCGTCGCGGGAGGTGCGCAGCAGCCTGCCGTCGACCACGTGCAGGTCCAGCAGCAGCCCCGCGGCGCGCTCCGCCGCCTCCACCCACGCCCGCACGCCCAGCACGGCCCCCGCCTCGGCCAGCGCCGCGATCGCCAGACCGTTCCACGAGGTCACCACCTTGTCGTCCCGGCCGGGCTGCTCGCGCTCGGCGCGCGCCGCCAGCAGCGCCGCCTTCAGCGCCGGGTCGGACTCGCCCAGCAGCCGCAGCGTGGACGTGCCGTGCTCGAACGTGCCCTCCTCGGTCACCCCGTACAGCGCCGCGGCCCGCGCCCCGTCCTCCTCGCCGAGCACCTCGACCAGCTGCTCGGGCGTCCACGCGTACGTCGCGCCCTCCACGCCGCCGGTGTCCGCGTCGAGCGACGCGGCGAACCCGCCCTCCGGGGTGAGCAGGTCGCGCAGCAGGAACCCCGCGGTGTCCTCCACGACCTCGCGGTAGCGCGGCTCGTCCGGCACGAGCCTGGCCAGGTGGGTGTACGCGCGCAGCAGCAGCGCGTTGTCGTAGAGCATCTTCTCGAAGTGCGGCACCACCCAGGACGCGTCGACGCTGTACCGCGCGAACCCGCCGCCGAGCTGGTCGTAGATCCCGCCGGACGCCATCGCGTCGCAGGTCAGCCGGGCCATGGACAGCGCCTGCACGGACCCGGTGCGCTCGTGGTCGCGCAGCAGGAACTCCAGCGCCATCGACGGCGGGAACTTCGGCGCGCCGCCGAACCCGCCGTTGCCCCGGTCCAGGTGCCCGAGCAGCGACACGACCGCCCCGTCGAGCACGTCCGCGTCCACCGCCGCCTCGGGCAGCGGGGTGTGGGCGAGCTGGGCGACGATGCCCGCCGCCGACGCCCGCACCTCGTCGCCCTGCTCGCGCCAGGCGTGCTCGATGGCCTCCAGGACCTGCCGGAACGACGGCATCCCCGGACGCGGGGTCGGCGGGTAGTAGGTGCCCGCGTAGAACGGCTCGCCGTCCGGGGTGAGGAAGCAGGTCATGGGCCAGCCGCCGTGGCCGCTGAGCGCCTGGGTGACGGACATGTAGACCGCGTCCACGTCGGGCCGCTCCTCGCGGTCGACCTTGACGCTGACGAAGTGCGCGTTCAGGTACTCGGCGGTCTCCGCGTCCTCGAACGACTCGTGCGCCATGACGTGGCACCAGTGGCAGGCGGCGTACCCGACCGACAGCAGCACCGGCACGTCCCGCTCGCGCGCCTCGGCGAACGCCTCCGGGCTCCACTCCCACCAGTGCACCGGGTTGTCGGCGTGCTGGAGCAGGTACGGGCTGGTCGCGGACGCGAGCCGGTTCGTCATGCGACCAACCCTAGCGCCGGAGCGCGAAGAAGGTCCGGCGCCCGCTCGCCCGGTTTGCCGCCACCCGCCCTGGGCAATCCGCGCAATTCAATTGAAGGGGGGTTCGCAAGGGCCATTCCGAGCATTTCTCACAGCCATCCTGACCTGCGGAAACATTCACCGCACCGCAATCTGCGCGACCTTGACCGAGGAGTTGATCTACTGCTAGGGTGGGGCATTCCCAATAGACCACGCCCAGAGCCTGAGCCCGGCCCGCGAATTGCCTCGGAGTGGACCCGGAATAGCGCCGGGAAGAAGAAGGTGCCGCCCCCCGCTGGGAGCGGCACCTTCGGTGTCCCTCGACCGCGGCGGTGTGGCCGCTCGGATGAGGAGAGCCAGGGACCGGTCAGCGGTTTCCACCACCAACGTACCCCGCCCGAAGGAGCAGCGGCAATTTCCCGAGACCCCCTCATCGACCTGTTCAGCGGCCCGAGGACGGCCCCCTACCTCGCCCGCTGCGGCGGGGACGTCGGGCTCGCGACCCGGCTGTACCGGTGGAACGGGCAGGTGGCGTCGGCGTTCCAGGAGACCGGCGGCCACCTGGAGGTGGCGCTGCGCAACGGCGTGGCGCGGGAGCTGGAGCGGCGGCACCGGCGGCTCGGGCGGCCGGGGGCGTGGTGGGACGACCCGGCGCGCGAGCTGAACGCCGCCGCGCACCAGGCGATCGGGAAGGCGCGGACCGACCTGCGCAAGTGGGGCAAGCCGGTGACCGGGGACTACCTGGTGACCGCGCTCGGGTTCGGGTTCTGGCGCTACCTGCTGACCACCCGGTACACGAGCACGCTGTGGCCGAGCGCGCGCCGGGCGTTCCCGCACCTGCCGGGCAAGGACCGCAAGCTGGTCGAGCGCCAGGTCGGGAACCTGCACCGGCTGCGCAACCGCACCTCGCACGGCGAGCCGGTGTGGCGCCTGCCGCTGCACGCGCTGCGCGAGGACCTGTACGACGTGATGGGCTACCTGAGCCGGGAGCTGGTGGAGTTCGCCCAGGACGGCTGCCGGATCGACGGGCTGCTGGACGACTGCCCCGTCGAGCGGTGAACAGGAGCTCGACGAGACCACAAGGCCGCTGGGGGAACCGCGATCCCGACCACGTGCTCCCGGAACGCCGAAGGCGGCGGCCGGCAGCCGGGCAGGCGAACGGGCTGCCGCCCCCGGTCGTCCACGGGTCCGGCCCGCGCGCCGGTGGAGCGCGACGGGGCGGGGTCGGGAGCCCGCGCCCCCGTCCCCGCCCCGCGCTCGCCCGCGGCCGGGCTCAGTCCTGCTTCGGCGCCTCGGCGGCCGGGGCGGCGTCCCCGCCCGCCCTCTTCTCGGCCTTGGCGGCCTTCGCGGCGGCCTTGCCCGCGGCGATGACGCTCGCGCCCGCGCTCACCGGCGCCTTCGCCTCGGCCCCCTCGCCCGCGCCCGGCGCGTCGAACGAGGCGGGCAGCTTCTTCAGCTTCTTGTTCATCGACCTGACCAGCAGGAACACCGACGCCAGCAGCAGCACCAGCATCAGCAGGCCGACCGGGGAGGACTTGCCGAAGTCCTCCTTCTGACCGCCGGGGTCGTTGTCCCTCGGCTGCTGCGCCACCACCATGGCGGTGGTCTGCGACCACTGCACCGGGCTCACACCGTCACCCTCTCCCGAATCCCCGCGAACAGGTCGTCCTCCGGCACGGTGCTGTCGACCAGCGACCGGTGGAGCTCGTACTCCTCGGTCGGCCACAGCTCGCGCTGGAGCTCCAGCGGCACCGCGAACCAGCGGCTCGCCGGGTCGATCTGGGTGGCGTGGGCCAGCAGGGCGGCGTCGCGCTGCGGGAAGTAGTCCGCGCACTCGACCTGCGTGGTGACCCGCTCCATGACGTCGGGCTGGTCCTTGTTCCAGCCGGACAGCCACTCGGTGTAGGGCGACTCCTCGCCCATGGCCAGGATCGCCTCGTGGAAGGCGGTCAGCTTGGCCCGCGAGAAGCCGTGCGAGTAGTACAGCTTGAGCGGCTGCCACGGCTCACCCAGCTCCGGGTGCGCGTCCGGGTCGCCCGCCGCGTCGAACGCGGCGATCGAGACCTCGTGGCAGCGGATGTGGTCGGGGTGCGGGTACCCGCCGTTCTCGTCGTACGTGACGATGACGTGCGGCCGGAACTCGCGGATCACCTCCACCAGCGGGGGCACCGACTCCTCCAGCGGCACGAGGGCGAAGCAGCCCTCGGGCAGCGGGGGCAGCGGGTCGCCCTCCGGGAGGCCGGAGTCGACGAACCCGAGCCAGCGGTGCTGGATGCCCAGGATCTCCGCGGCGCGCGCCATCTCCGCCCTGCGGATCTCGCCCATGTTGGCGAGCACCTCGGGCCGGTCCATCGCGGGGTTCAGGATGCTGCCCGCCTCACCGCCGGTGCAGGTCACCACCATGACCTCGTGACCCTCGGCGACGTACTTGGCCATCGTGGCCGCGCCCTTGCTCGACTCGTCGTCGGGGTGCGCGTGCACCGCCATCAGCCGCAGCTTCTCACCCATGCCGTGCAGTTCCTCCGGAACCCTGCCGTTAAAGGCCCGGTCGGGCCCTGCGACACTTCAACTCGGTTGTCGAGGTGGATTGTTCCCCACCGGCGGGAGGATCACGGAAGTGGCACGGCGCGAGCTCCCCGAAGGCAGGTACGGAACGGCCAGGAAGCCGCTGCCCAAGTGGGCCCGCTGGTCACTCCTGGTAGCCGGGGTCCTGGCGGGCGCCGCGGTCGGCTGGGCCGGGTACGCGAACTTCGGCTCGTCCCCGATCGCCTCCGACAAGCTCCGGTACAACGCGCTGGGCGACGACCTGATGGAGGTCGTCTTCACCGTCGACCGCGACCAGCCCGAGCGCCCGGTCGTGTGCGTGCTGCGCGCGCTCTCGCTGGACGGCGAGGAGGCGGGCAGGCGCGAGGTGCTCGTCCCCGCGAGCGACGGGGGCACCGTGGAGACCGGTGTCGTGCGCACGTCCAAGCCCCCGGTGACCGGAGAGGTCTTCGGTTGCTCCTACGAGGTGCCCGCCTATTTGAACCGGGAGTAGCGGCGGTGGGCCGCCCGGAGCGGCCAAGCGGGTGATCTGCGAGTTTGGGGCCGCGGCCGGGAACTGAAACCGGCCGGCGGCCGTTGCCGTCGTGTTACCCTAGCCCTTCAGCACGGCCCCGGCGCGGGCCGTGTTTTTCCGTTCCGGGCGTTCGCGTCCGGGAACTGCCGGCCCACGCAGGCAGGCCTGGAGCAAGACGAGGAGTTGGTGACCGTGAGCGACACCGAGGTGACCTGGCTGACCCAGGAGGCCTACGACCGGCTCAAGGCCGAACTGGACGAGATGATCGAGAACCGTCCGGTCATCGCCGCGGAGATCAACGCCCGCCGTGAGGAGGGCGACCTCCGCGAGAACGGCGGTTACCACGCGGCGCGCGAGGAGCAGGGCAAGCAGGAGGCCCGCATCCGCCAGCTCCAGGAGCTGCTCCGCGTCGCCAAGGTCGGCGAGGCGCCGACCGTCACCGGGATCGCCGCGCCGGGCATGGTGCTCACGGTGCGCTACGAGGGCGACGACGAGACCGAGGAGTTCCTGCTCGCCACCCGCGAGGAGGGCGCGCACGGCGGCACGGAGGTCTACTCCCCCTCGTCCCCGCTGGGCAAGGCCCTGCTGGGCGCGAAGGACGGCGAGACCCGCGAGTACGAACTGCCCAACGGCAGCACCATGAAGGTGACGCTGATCAAGGCGGTCCCGTACGCGAGCTGAACGGCGCTGGATGCCACGGGCGGCCACCGGACAGGATGGCCGCCCTTCGAGCATCCGAGCAGGGAGGGCGGGACGGGCGCCGCGGCGCCGACCCGCCCTTTTCGCGTGTCGGGGCAGGTCAGCGGCCTGGTCGGCGACCCGGTCGGCGGCCGGGCGGTCAGCGGCCGGGCGGTCGGCGGCCGGGTGCTCAGCGGGCGGGGCGTCCCCGGCGGACCCGCTCCAGCAGCGGGCGCACCCTCGGCGGCACCGGGGTCGACAGCGCGATGGACGTCGACATCCTGCGCACCCCCGGCACCGCCACGATCTCGTCGATGACCCGCTGCAGGTCGTCGTTCGACCTGGCCACCAAGCGCGCGAACAGGTCGCCCTGCCCGGTGGTGGCGTGCACCTCGCACACCTCGTCGATCGCCGACAGCCCCCGCACGACCCCCTGGCGCCCGCCCTGCGCGATCTCCAGCACCGCGAACGCGGTCAGCCCGTAGCCCATCGCGGCCAGGTCCAGCGCGGGCGGGAAGCCGGTCAGCACGGCGCGCGCCACCAGCCGGTCCAGCCTGGCCTGCACGGTGCCGCGCGCGACGCCGAGCCTGCGCGAGCACTCCAGCACGCCCAGCCTGGGCTCGTCGGTGAGCAGCAGCAGCAACCGCGCGTCGAGCGCGTCCACCACGTCCACCTCGTGGTCAGAGTGCTCAGCCTGCCGGTCATCGGGCACAGCCCACTGTACATTCTGCTCAGCGGAAACCCGGACTGTTGCCCACCTTGCGCACGCAGGCTCACGCTGTGGCCCATGACGCATCAGCTTGACGACGTGAGCTACGACCAGCTCCGCCAACTGGTGGGCCTGGTCGACTACGACGGGACGCGGGACCCGTTCCCCGTGCGGTCGATGGACGCCGTGGTCTTCGTGGTCGGCAACGCCACCCAGGCCGCGCTGTTCTACCAGTCCGCGTTCGGGATGGACCTGGTCGCCTACGCGGGCCCGGAGACCGGTCAGCACGACCACAAGTCGTACGTGCTGAAGTCCGGGTCGGCCCGGTTCGTGGTGCACGGCGGGGTCCGGCCGGGCAGCCCGCTGCTGGAGCACCACCGGGCGCACGGCGACGGCGTCGTGGACCTCGCGCTGGAGGTCGCCGACGTGGACAAGTGCGTGGCGCACGCCCGCGCGCAGGGCGCGACCGTGCTGGAGGAGCCGCACGACGTGTCCGACGAGCACGGCACCGTGCGGAGGGCGGCCATCGCGGCCTACGGCGAGACCCGCCACAGCCTGGTGGACCGCTCCCGCTACACCGGCCCGTACCTGCCGGGCTACGAGGCGCGGCAGACCCAGGTCCGCAGGCCGGAGGGCGCGCCGAAGCGGCTGTTCCAGGCGGTCGACCACTGCGTCGGCAACGTCGAGCTGGGCCGCATGGACGAGTGGGTCTCCTGGTACAACCGCGTCATGGGCTTCGTGAACATGGCGGAGTTCGTCGGCGACGACATCGCCACCGAGTACTCGGCGCTGATGAGCAAGGTGGTGTCGAACGGCAACCACCGGGTCAAGTTCCCGCTCAACGAGCCCGCGCTGGGCAAGAAGAAGTCGCAGATCGACGAGTACCTGGAGTTCTACGGCGGCGCGGGCGTGCAGCACATCGCGCTGGCCACCAACGACATCATCGGCACGATCACCGCGATGCGCGCGGCGGGCGTGGAGTTCCTGGACGCCCCCGACTCCTACTACGAGGACCCGGAGCTGCGGGCCCGCATCGGGCAGGTGCGGCTGCCGATCGAGGTGCTCCAGGAGCACAAGGTGCTCGTGGACCGGGACGAGGACGGCTACCTGCTGCAGATCTTCACCAAGCCGGTGGGCGACCGGCCGACGGTGTTCTACGAGCTGATCGAGCGGCACGGCTCGCTCGGCTTCGGCAAGGGCAACTTCAAGGCCCTGTTCGAGGCGATCGAGCGCGAGCAGGAGCGCAGGGGCAACCTCTGACCGGGTGATCACCGAGGGTGTGGCACACCCCCTACCTGCCGTTACCGCCCGTCGACCTGCGGAGGACGCGGGCGCTGCGGTGTGTGGTCCGGGTAGGCTCGCGGTGGGTTCGAGCACTCACCGGGGAGGTGGCATGGCGCTCTCGACGCGGTTCGTGTCGTTCGCCGGAGCGGTGGCCACAGCCGTGGCGCTCACCGGGACTGCCTTCTTCACCGTCGCGCACGCTGGTTGCGGCGAGGTCGGCAGGTTCGTCGAGCAAGGCGATGTGGTCGTGTACGTGGGTGGCTGCGTGGACGGCGCCGACCTGGAACCCGCTCCGGTCCAGGCGGACAACGCCAAGTACCCCTTCCAGCCCTGACCTGGTCCCAGCCCTGACCCGACACCTCGGAGGTGGCAGAAGCCGTGTGCCGCAACATCCGCGTGCTCCACAACTTCGAACCGCCCGCCACCGAGGACGAGGTCGAGGCGGCGGCGCTCCAGTACGTCCGCAAGGTCAGCGGCAGCACCCGGCCGTCGGCGGCGAACGCCGAGGCGTTCGCGGCGGCCGTCGCGGCCGTGGCCGAGGCGACCAGGGCGCTGCTGGGCGAGCTGGTCACCACCGCGGCGCCCAGGGACCGGGAGGTCGAGGCGGCGAAGGCCAGGGCCAAGGCCGCCGAGCGGTACGCGAAGAGCTGAGCAGCGGGAGCTGACGGGCGGGGGCGCCGGACCTGGGTCCGGCGCCCCCGTTCGTCGTCGGGGCCCGCTCGTCGGGGCCCGCTCGGGGCCCGTCCGCCAAGCCCGTCCGTCAGGCCAGGGCCTGCGACAGGTCGGCGATCAGGTCGTCCGCGTCCTCCAGGCCGACCGAGATCCGCACGAGCGAGGCCGGGACCTCCAGCTCGGTGCCCGCGACGCTGGCGTGCGTCATGCGGCCGGGGTGCTCGATCAGCGACTCGACGCCGCCCAGCGACTCGGCCAGCGTGAACACCTCCGTGCGCGCGCACACGTCGAGCGCGGCCTGCTCGCCGCCCTTGACCAGGAACGACACCATGCCGCCGAACCGGCGCATCTGCTTGGCCGCCGTCTCGTGGCCGGGGTGCTCGGGCAGGCCGGGGTAGAGCACGCGCTCGACCTTCGGGTGCGCGGACAGGGCCTGCGCGACCGCCTCGGCGTTGTCCGAGTGCTTCTCCATGCGGACCTGGAGGGTCTTGAGGCTGCGCAGGGTCAGCCACGCGTCGAACGGGCTGGGCACCGCGCCGGAGCCGTTCTGCAGGAACGCGAACTTGGTGTCGAGCTCCTCGTCGGAGGTGACCAGCGCGCCGCCGATGAGGTCGGAGTGGCCGCCCAGGTACTTGGTCGTGGAGTGCATGACCACGTCCGCGCCGAGGTCGAGCGGGTTCTGCAGGTAGGGCGAGGCGAACGTGTTGTCCACGACCAGCGTCACGCCCGCGTCGCGGGTGGCGTCGGCCAGCAGGGCGATGTCGGCGATGTTGAGCAGCGGGTTGGTCGGCGTCTCGACCCACACCAGCTTGGTGCTGGGGCGGATCGCGGCGCGCACGGCGTCCACGTCGGAGATCGCGACGGGGGTGTGCTCGACGCCCCACTGGGACAGCACCTTGTCGATGAGGCGGAACGTGCCGCCGTAGGTGTCGTTCGGGATGACCAGGTGGTCACCGGGGCGCAGCAGCGACCGCAGCGCGGTGTCGGTGGCGGCCATGCCGCTGGCGAACGCCCGCCCGAACCGGCCGCCCTCCAGCGCGGCGAGGCACTGCTCCAGCGCGGTGCGGGTGGGGTTGCCGGTGCGCGAGTACTCGAAGCCCCTGCGCAGCCCGCCGACGCCGTCCTGGGCGTAGGTGGAGGTGGCGTAGAGCGGCGGGATGACCGCGCCGGTGGTGGGGTCCGGCTCCTGTCCGGTGTGGATCGCCCGCGTTGCGAAGCCGAGTGGGCCGCTGTCAGTCATGGGGTCAATCTACGGCCCCGGCGCGGAGCGGACCGCCCGTCTCGCGGCGTGGGCGGGACGGGGGAACCAGGATGACCGGGGCGGGGGAACCGGGGTGGCGGGGACGGGCGAGCTGGGGGCCGGAAAGCCGAGCGCCCGCCCCACCGGTGCGGTGGGGCGGGCGCTCGGGGTGCTTCTCGCCGTCGCGGGAGCGGGTCAGCTCACCACTGCGGCGGCTGCTGGCCGTAGCCGGGCTGGGGCGGCTGGCCGTACGGCTGCTGCGGGGCCTGGCCGTAGCCGGGCTGCTGGCCGTAGGGCTGCTGCGGCTGGCCGTAGCCCGCCTGCGGGACCTGGCCGTAACCGGGCTGCTGCCCGTAGCCCTGCGGCGGCTGCTGGCCGTAGCCGGGCTGCTGGCCGTACGCGGGGGCGCCGGGCTGCTGCCCGTAGCCGCCGGGGGCGTCGGGCACGTTGACGACGATCGTCTTGACGATCTTGTCGGCCCAGGTCTGCTTCTTGCTCTCCCACAGCGGGGCGAAGTAGCCGATGCCGCAGGCGGCGCTGTCGACGAAGTGGCACAGGCCGCGCACGAACGCGCCGCCGAAGCCGATGACCTGGCCGGTCTCCTCGCTGATCAGCTTGATCTTGGCGATCTTCTTGCCGAACGACTGCCCGGTGGCGCCCATCAGGTAGAGGTTGTAGAACCCCCAGCCGATGGCGGCGAGGTAGAGGACCCCGGCGATGCTCATCATGAGGCCGAGGTCGCTCGGGCCGACGCTGCCCATGAGGACCGCGGCGATGATCGCGGCCACGAGCACGACGCCCTGGTCGATCAGGCCTGCGATGACGCGGCTGCCCCACTCGGCGTACCCGCCGGCGGGCGGGGCGGGCTGGCCGTAGCCGCCGTGCCCGTAGGCCTGGGGGATGCCCGTCGCGGGCTGCTGGCCGTAGCCGGGCTGGCCGTACGGGGACGGGGGCTGGCCGTACGGGTTCGGCGCGGCGGGCTGGCCGTACGGGTTCGACGGCGGGTACCCCGGCTGCTGCGCCGGGAAGCCGCCCGAGGCGGACGGCGTGCCGTACTGCGGGGCCTGGGCGCCGGACCCGCCGGGCACGACCTGGGTCGCGTCGGAGCCGGGCTGCGCGCCCTGGGTCATGCCGGGGGTGACCACCTGCGTGGCGTCGGGGTTCGCGCCCGCTCCCTGCGGCACGACCTGGGTCGCGTCGGGGTTCGCGGCGGGCTGGCCCGCGCCCGGCGGCACGACCTGGGTCGCGTCGGGGTTGGGAGCCGCGGGGGGCTGGGGCTGACCGCCGAACTGCTGGTCCCCTGGCGGCTGCGGAGCGTTCATCGGAGTGTCCAACCCCCTAGGCGTGTGCCCGTTGGTCGTAGTGGTTCGCGGATGTGCCTGCCCAACGCTAGCGGATGGCGTGCGCCCGATCGTGGGCAACCGCAGAACCGAGCCGGGTCCCGCCCCAGATCAGAGACCTGGGACGGGACCCGTCGGTGGTGGTGGGAACGGTTCCGGGAACCGCTCGGGGACCGGTCAGCGACCGGCGAGGAAACCCAGGATGTCCTGCCGGGTCACCACTCCGGCGGGCTTGCCGTCGTCCAGCACGAGCGCGCCGTCCGCCGAGGACAGCGCGGTCATCGCGGCGCCCACCGGCTCGCCCGCGCCGATCGTGGGCAGCTTGACCGACATGTGGGACTCCAGCCGGTCGGCCAGGTGCGCCTTGCCGGTGAACAGCGCGTCGAGCAGGTCGCGCTCGTTGACCGCGCCCGCCACCTCGGCGGCCATGACCGGCGGCTCGGCGTTGACGACGGGCATCTGCGAGACGCCGTACTCGCGCATGATCGCGACGGCCTCGGCGACCGTCTCGTTCGGGTGGGCGTGCACCAGGTCCGGCATGGTGCCGTCCTTGCGGCGCAGCACGTCGCCGACGGTCGCGCCGGTGGAGTCGGGGGCCAGGAAGCCGTACTGGGCCATCCACTGGTCGTTGAACACGCTCGACAGGTAGCCGCGCCCGCCGTCGGGCAGCAGCACGACCACGACGTCGTCCGGCCCGCACTTCTCGGCCACCCGCAGCGCGGCGGCGACCGCCATGCCGCAGGAGCCGCCGACCAGCAGGCCCTCCTCGCGGGCCAGGCGCCGGGTCAGCTCGAACGAGTCGGCGTCGGAGACGGCGACGATCTCGTCGCACACGGTGCGGTCGTAGGCGTCCGGCCAGAAGTCCTCGCCGACGCCCTCGACCAGGTAGGGCCGCCCGGAGCCGCCGGAGTAGACCGAGCCCTCCGGGTCCGCGCCGATCACCTTCACCCGGCCCTCGGAGGCCTCCTTGAGGTAGCGGCCGGTGCCGGAGATCGTGCCGCCGGTGCCGACGCCCGCCACGAAGTGGGTGATCCGGCCCTCGGTCTGCCGCCACAGCTCCGGGCCGGTGCCGTGGTAGTGGCTGGCCGGGTTCTCCGGGTTGGCGTACTGGTTGGGCTTCCACGCGCCGGGGATCTCGGCGACGAGGCGGTCCGACACGTTGTAGTACGAGTCGGGGTGCTCGGGCGCGACGGCGGTCGGGCACACCACGACCTCGGCGCCGTAGGCCTTGAGCACGTTGCGCTTGTCGACGCTGACCTTGTCCGGGCAGACGAAGACGCACTTGTAGCCCTTCTGCTGCGCCACCAGCGCCAGGCCCACCCCGGTGTTGCCCGAGGTCGGCTCGACGATGGTGCCGCCGGGCTTCAGGGCGCCGGACCGCTCGGCCGCCTCCACCATCCGCAGGGCGATGCGGTCCTTCACGCTGCCGCCGGGGTTCAGGTACTCGACCTTGGCCAGCACGAGCGGCTTGAGCCCTTCAGCGACCGCGTTGAGCCGCACCAGCGGCGTGTTCCCCACCAGGTCGACGACGCTCTCGACGTACTCCACCGGTCCAGGTCCCTTCCACGGCGTTCCACGACGCGGACGAGCGTATCCGGCGGGAGGGCCCGTCCGCCGCCGCCGAGCACGGGGTGGGACGGGGACCAGGTCACCTGTCCGGGCGACGAAGTGCTGAACGAGCGTTAACTTGAGGGGCGTGGGCGCGCGTCGAGGCGCGCCGAACGGCGACATCGTGAAGGGGTTCCCACCATGCCTGAAGCCGTCATCGTCTCAGCGGCCCGCTCCCCGATCGGCCGGGCGGGCAAGGGGTCGTTGAAGGACGTCCGGCCCGACGACCTGGCCGTGCAGGTGGTGCGGGCGGCGCTGGAGAAGGTGCCCGAGCTGGACCCGGCGCGGATCGACGACCTGATGCTCGGCTGCGGGCTCCCCGGCGGCGAGCAGGGGTTCAACCTGGCGCGGGTGGTGTCCGTGCTGCTCGGGCACGACGGGCTGCCCGGCACGACGGTGACCCGGTACTGCGCGTCCAGCCTCCAGACGACCCGGATGGCGCTGCACGCGATCAAGGCGGGCGAGGGCGACGTGTTCGTCAGCGCCGGGGTCGAGGTGGTCTCCAGCTTCGCCAGGGGCAGCTCGGACAGCTGGCCGGACACCCGGAACCCGCTGTTCGCGGGCGCGGCCGAGCGCGGCCGGGCAGCGGCCGAGCAGGGCGCGGACGGCTGGCAGGACCCGCGCGAGCTGGGCGAGCTGCCGGACGTGTACATCGCCATGGGGCAGACGGCGGAGAACCTGGCGCTGGCCGAGGGCGTCTCGCGGGCGGAGATGGACGAGTTCGGGGTCCGGTCGCAGAACCTCGCCGAGCAGGCGATCGCGAGCGGGTTCTGGGCTCGGGAGATCACCCCGGTGACCACGCCGGACGGGACGGTCGTCTCGGCGGACGACGGGCCCCGCGCCGGGGTGACGCTGGAGGGCGTGTCCGGGTTGAAGCCGGTGTTCCGGCCGGACGGGCGGGTCACCGCCGGGAACTGCTGCCCGCTCAACGACGGGGCGGCGGCGCTGGTGGTGATGAGCGACGTGAAGGCCAAGGAGCTGGGGATCACGCCGCTCGCGCGGATCGTGTCCACCGGGGTGTCCGGGCTGTCGCCGGAGATCATGGGGCTGGGGCCGGTGGAGGCCTCGCGGCGGGCGCTGGCGCTGGCCGGGCTGTCGGTGTCGGACATCGACCTGGTGGAGATCAACGAGGCGTTCGCGGCGCAGGTCATCCCGTCCTACCGGCAGCTGGGGGTCGACCTGGACCGGCTGAACGTGAACGGCGGGGCGATCGCGGTCGGCCACCCGTTCGGGATGACCGGGGCCCGGATCACCACGACGCTGATCAACTCGCTGCGGACGCACGACAAGCAGTTCGGGCTGGAGACGATGTGCGTGGGCGGCGGGCAGGGCATGGCGATGGTGCTGGAGCGGCTGAGCTGAGCTGAGGGCCGCCCTCGGGCGGTGTCCGCGCGGTCCCGCCGTTGAACCATCCGGTGGAAATGCGCGGACGCCGCCCGGCGGGGCCTGTCCGGCCGGGTGATCAGCCGGCAGCATCCCCCTCCGGGCGGTCGGGAGCCCGCCGAACGGAGGAGGCGGCATGGCGCACGTGTGGTGGCGCGTCGGCTCGGACCCGCTGTGCCACGCCTTCCCGCCGCCGGGCGACCAGCAGGCGGGCGACCACCTGGCGGCCTGCTCGGGGGCGCGCAGGCCCCCGGACGGCGCGGGCGGCCAGGCGCACGGGCCGCTGTGCGTGGCCTGCCTGGTGCGCCTGGAGGGCGCGGGCGCCGCGCTGGCCGCGCACCCCGGCCCGAGGAGCGGCCAGCCCTGCTGACGGCGGGGCCATCCCCGCAGCCCCCGGGAAGCCCCCGGACGAGCGCGCCCCGGAAGACCCCCGGAAAGGCGAAAGACGCCCCAGCCTGTACGGCCGAGGCGCCTTCCTCATCCAGTTGGCACGGGGTGTCCCCCTCCAGGGCTGACCCGTCCGGGTCAGTCGTTCTGGAAGTAGGACAGCAGGCGCAGGATCTCCAGGTACAGCCACACCAGGGTGGTCATCAGGCCGAACGCGGCCCACCAGGCCCACTTCGACGGGACGCCGCTGCGGATCATCTCGTTGGCGGCCTCGAAGTCCAGCAGGAAGCTGAAGGCCGCGATGCCGATGACGACCAGCGAGAAGACGATCGCCAGCGGGCTGCCGTCGCGCAGGCCCAGGTTCACGCCGAACAGGCCCATGAGCAGGTTGGCGAGCATCAGCACGCCCGCGCCGACCATCGCGCCGATGACCCACTTGGTCAGGCGCGGGGTGACGCGGATCGCACCGGTCTTGTAGACCACGAGCATTCCGGCGAACACGCCGAACGTGCCGAGGATGGCCTGCCAGGCGATGCCGGGGAAGAACGCCTCGAACACGCCGGTGATGCCGCCGAGGAACACGCCCTCGGCCGCGGCGTAGGTGAGCACCAGGGGGGCGCTCGGCGTCTTCTTGAAGATGATGATCAGCGAGACGACGAGACCGATGATCATGCCGGGGAGCGTCAGGGCGATCGGGTTGACCGCGCCCGTCAGCACCAGCCAGGCCGAGACCAGGCCGGTGACCAGGGTCAGGCCCAGGGTCACGGCGGTCTTGGTGACCACGTCGTCGATCGTGATGGGGCGCTCGCCCGAGGCCTGCTGCTGCGGGTAGCCGCCGCCGTACTGCTGGCCGTAGGGCTGAGCCTGTCCGTACTGCTGCCCGAAGCCCGCGGGCCCCCCGCCCTGGGGCAGGTTGCGGAACGCGGGGTTGCTGCTGGTGCGCACCTCAGTGTCCTCCTGTTGGCGTCTCGCGCCTTCACGGGGTTCAACGTCCGCACGAGCAGATCGGTTCCCGGCGGGTAAAACGGACTTTACCCAGTGGAGCTGTCAGTTACCACCTACTTGAGTGGCGGAGCGTAGTCACCCCGTACCCCAGTGGCGGCTTGTCCGCACCTTCGGTACCGGGAAAGCTCACCAGGCCAGCACCTTCCGCACCCATTTTCAGGGAGTCTTGCCAATCATGGGCTGGAGACGACTCGCTGGGGCTACGCTCGCGGCCGGTGTGACCTTGCTCGCTTTACCTGCGGCTATCGCCCAAGCGGCGCCGCAGGAGGGGCTCGGTTACCAGCACGAGGCGCAGCCCTACAAGGATCGCCCCAACGGGCCGGGGTGGTCCGGTTCCTACATCTGGAACAAGAAGCAAGTGTGGTGCGTCGCTTACGCGCTCAAGGCGCCGGACAGCGACGTCGAGTACAAGGAAGGCGACGAGCTGCTCACCAAGGGCGGCAAGTCGCTCGCGCCGGACGTCGCTGCGAACATCTCCTACCTGCTGCTGCGCTACAGCACCACGACCTCGGCCGACGAGGCCGCTGGGCTGTCGCACCTGCTGCACACCTGGACCGCCGCGCCGGACGCCCAGGCGGGCATCGCGATCGGGGCCGACGTCCCGTTCCAGAAGGTCGCCTACGACGAGCAGTTCAACTACGACCGGCTGCCCGCCTCCGCGCACGAGGCGATCGCCCGCATGAAGGCCGACGCCGAGGCCAACCGGGGCCCGTGGGCCGCGCAGGTCATCGCGCCGACCGGCGACCAGCTGATCGGCACGGCCGACACCTGGACCGTGACCGTGTCCAAGCAGAGCGGTGGCGGCGTCGGCGGGGTCCCGGTGACCGCCGAGCTGACCGACGCGAAGATCGAGGGCAGCGACGCCGGGACCGCGGAGCTGGTCACCCCGGCCGACGGCAAGCCCCTCACGCTGAAGGTCGTCCCGACCGGCCCCTCCCCCTCGGTGGCCGTTCGACTGGACAGCCCGGCCGACAAGCCGGTCGTGCACGTCCCGGCCGACAGCGCCATGCAGCGCATCGTCACCACCGGTGGCGAGAAGAAGCTCACCGCGAACGCGTCCGCCTCCGCGAAGACCCCTCCGGGGATCGTGAAGATCGGCAAGGTGGACTCCGAGACGAAGAAGCCGCTCGCGGGCGCGGCGCTGCGGGTGACCGCGGCGGACGGGTCCACCCCGGCGGTCCTGCAGGACGAGAGCCCGCTGGTCGGGCCGGAGGGCACCCCCGTGGTGCTCCAGACCGGCGCCGACGGCACCGCGGTCGTGGAGGACCTGCGCACCCCGCAGGAGATCTGCGTGATCGAGGTGGCCGCGCCGAAGGGCTACGAGGAGAACTACGACCCGAACGCGCCGCCGAAGGCGTGCGGGAAGGTCGAGCCGGGCCAGACCCTGGTCCTTCAGCTGAGCAACAAGCCGAACAAGCCGATCGTGCCCATCACCATCCCGGCCGGTTCCGAGGGCGGGGTGGCGCTGGCGACGGCGTCCTTCACCACGGTGACCGCGCCCGGCGCGGTGGCGGGCTTCGCGGGCGCCGTGCTGGTCGGCGGCGTCGCGCTGGGCCTGGTGGTCCGGCGGCGGCTGGCGGCCTGAGGTGATGATCCGGCGGTGCTGAGCAGATGGTGAGAGCTCTGCTGGCCGGTGCGGCGGTGGTGGGCGTCCTGTCCACCACCGCCGCTCTGGCGATCACGGCGCCCGACGCGGTGGTGACCGGGCTGGCCAGGCCCGCCGACCCGGTGGTGCCGCACCCGCTGGGCGACAGCCTGCGCAGCGGGCGCGGCGTGGACCTGGCCGGGATGCGGGCCGGGTCGAACGCGCCCGCCGACCTCCCGGTCCCCGAGCCGCCGCCACCGCCCGCCGCGCAGGTGCGGCCGGGCACGGTGCGGCTGCCCCTGGGGAACACCGCGAAGCTGGTGCGCAGCGAGGTGACCCCGGACGGGGTGCTGCCGGTGCCGGACGGCGTCGGCGAGGCGACCTGGTGGGGCGTGGACCTGGGCGCGCCCGAGGGCGCGACGGTGCTGGCGGGCCACGTGAACTGGAAGGGCGCGACGGGGCCGTTCGACGAGCTGTGGCGGGCCGAGGCGGGCCGCGAGGTGCTCGTGGTGGACACCTCGGGCGCCGAGTACCGGTTCGCGGTGCGGGACGTGCTGGCGGTGCGCAAGGACGAGCTGCCGCGGCGCGCGGTGGAGCTGTTCGGGCCGTCGGGCGAGCACCGGCTGGTGCTGGTGACCTGCGGCGGCCGGTGGGTCGGCGGGCAGCTGGGGTACGAGGAGAACCGCGTGGTGGTGGCGACGCCGGTCGGCTGAGCGCCGCCGGTGGGGAGCCCGCGCGGGCGCGCCGGTTTCCGCATGAAAGCAACCTCCGGACGCAATGTCCCGTCCACGAGGGTTGTGAAGCGATGGGGCTGGCTCTCGACGGTGGTCGCGCTCGCGGTGGTCCTGGTCGTGCTCGCGGTGCTCGGCGCGCGGGAGTCGCCGCCGGGCGGGGGCGCGGGCGAACCGGCCGCGCGGCTGCCCGGTGTGACGACCGGGTCGTCCGCGAGCGCGGCCCCCGCGCCGACCGTTCCGCCGCACCCGGACCCGCCGTCCTGGATGCGCAGGCTCCAGCCCGGCGAGAAGCCGCCGCAGTTCCTGCTGTTCTCCTTCGACGGCGCGGCGTCCAAGGAGCACTGGGACCGGCTGAACCCGATCGCCGCGCGGACCGGCGCGCACGTCACCGGGCTGCTGTCCGGGGTGTACCTGCTGACCGAGCAGCAGGGCGCGGCGACCTACCGGGGGCCCAAGCAGGGCGCGGGCAGGTCGGACATCGGGTTCGGCGGCACGCAGGCGGACGTGGAGCTGCGGATCGGCTACCTGAACCAGGCGATCGACGACGGGCACGAGATCGGCACGCACTACAACGGGCACTTCTGCGCGGGCGGGGCGTCCAGCGTCGGCGACTGGGACACCGCGGACTGGGGCAGCGAGCTGGAGCAGTTCTTCCAGATCGTGGAGAAGGCCCGCGCGAAGGGGTTCAAGCTCGACCCGAGCGCCGTGCGCGGCGGGCGCACGCCGTGCCTGGAGGGCAGGTGGGACCAGGCGTTCCCGGCGATGCGGCAGCGCGGGCTCGTCTACGACACCAGCCACGTGAGCCTGGGCGTGCAGTGGCCGTCGGTGCGGGACGGGGTGTGGGAGTTCCCGATGCCGGAGGTCCGGGTTCCCGCGCTGGGCAAGCAGGTCGTGATGATGGACTTCAACCTCTGGTACGCGCTGGACGGCGCGAAGGAGAAGACCGATCCGGCGAACGTGCCGCTGTTCACCCAGGTCGTGGTGGACACCTACCGGTCGGTGCTGCGGGCGGCGGCGAACGGGAACCGGGCGCCGGTGGTGATCGGCAACCACTTCAACGACTGGGCGGGCGGGGCGTTCAGCGAGGCGGTGGAGCGGTTCATGGGCGAGGCGTGCGGCGCGGGCGGCGCGGTGTGCGCGACCTACACCGAGGTGCTGCAGTGGATGCAGCTCCAGGACCCCGAGGTGCTGGAGCACTACCGCCGGATGCCCGCGGCGATGAACTGACGCCCCGCGCCCACCGGTGGGCGCGGGGCGGCGGGCGTCAGGGCAGCCTGGTGACCGGTTGGCGCACGATCGTGCGGCGCTTGGCGGGGGCGCCGCGGCGCGGGTCGCTCAGGTGGACCTCGTGGTGCCTGCCGGTGGGGGCGAGGCCGCGCTCGGGGATGAACTCCTCGTGCACGCGCCGCAGCGGCTCGGCCTCGTCGTCGTACGCGCCCACGTGCAGCGCCTGCGCGCACAGGCCCTCGGAGAGCGCTTCCACGCGGACCTCGCGCAGCCGGGCGGGCGGGTCGCCGCCCGCCTCGACGCGGTCGAGCGCGCCCGCCAGGAGTTCGTCGCCGACCCGGTCCGGCAGCAGGAGCAGCAGGGTCCGGCGCCACTTGGCCTTGTCGCGCTCGCTGGTGAACGGGGCGTGGTCCTCGGCCCACCACAGGCCCTCCGGCGGGGGCACGACGTAGTCCCGGCCCAGTTCCCCCTTGCTGGTGAACTTGAGCCGGTAGGCGACCGGGTGGAGGGCCGAGACGGCGTCCGCGCACGCGTCGGTGTCCGGGTCGCCGCCGCCGTCGATCGCCAGGTGGCGCAGATCGGGGACCTCGACGAGCTCCGGCTCGTCGCGCTTGGCGGTGCAGCTCGGGACGGTCCGCTTGAAGCCGACCTTGTCCGCCACGGGTCCTCCAGGGGTGCGGTTCCGGGAGCGGGCACCGCACTGCGGGGGTGCGACGATTTCCGCGCGTTCCGGCCGCGCGCGGGGGTGGTCGTTTCCTAAGCTAATGACCGGCAGGGACGACGAGCGCTGGGAGCACCCGCATGGCGACGACCGCTGGACTGGCCGAGGAACTCCTCGAACTGGTCAAGGACCTGGACCCGATCGGCGCGGCGCTGTACGGCCTGCCGGTGGCCAACGCGGGCCTGGAGGACGTGAGCGAGGCGGGCGAGGCCGGTTCCCGCGCGCGGGCGCTCGACATCGCCTCCAGGGCGCGGGCGCTGCCCGAGGACGACGACCCGGTGACCCGCGCGGTGGTCGTGCAGCAGGCGCTCGCGATCGTGGACCGGATCGACGCCCGGCTGGTCGAGCACTCGATCACCGACTCGTTCTTCGCGCCCGCCGGGATGCTCCTGGCGATGCTCCCCATGCTCACCCCCTCCGACGAGGCCCAGCAGCGGGCCTACGTGGCCCGCCTGGCGGCGATCCCGGAGTACCTGGGGCAGGTGGCCGACCGGCACCGCTCGGGGCGCTCAGCGGGCCGCAGGCCGGTCGCGCGCCTCGTCGAGGCGGCGATCGCGCACCTGGACCGCTACCTGTCCGCCGAGCGCGACCCGCTGGCCAGGCACGAGCTGGTCGCGGAGGTCGCGGCCGAGCGGGACCGGGTGCTGGCCGAGCGGGTGCGCCCGGCGTTCGCCGCGTACCGGGAGGTGCTGCGGGAGCTGCTGCCCGACGGGCGGCCGGACGAGCGGCCGGGCCTGTGCTGGCTGCCGGACGGCGAGGCCGCGTACGCCGCGCTGGCCCGCCACCACACCACGACCCCGCGCACGCCGGACGAGCTGCACGAGACCGGGCTGGCGATCATCGCCGACCTGGAGCGGGAGTACGCCGAGATCGGCGGTCGGGTGTTCGGCCCCTCCGACGCGGCCGGGGTGTTCGAGCGGATGCGGACCGACCCGGCGCTGCGCTGGGACACCGAGGAGGAGCTGCTGGAGGCGGCGAGGACCGCGATCGCGCGCGCCGAGGAGGTCGCGCCGAGGTGGTTCGGGCGGCTGCCCGCGCAGCGCTGCGTGGTGGAGGCGGTGCCCGCGGACGACGCGCCCGGCGCCCCGACCGCCTACTACTCCTCGCCCGCGCTGGACGGCAGCAGGCCGGGCACCTACTACGCCAACACGCACCGGGTGCGGGAGCGGTTCCGCTACCAGGCCGAGGCGATCGCCTTCCACGAGGCGGTGCCCGGCCACCACTTCCAGATCTCGCTCGCCCAGGAGCTGACCGACCTGCCGCTGCTGCGGCGGATGGCGTCCGTCACGGCCTACCTGGAGGGCTGGGGGCTCTACACCGAGCGGCTGGCCGACGAGATGGGGCTGTACTCGGACGACGTGGCGCGGCTGGGGATGCTGGCGCTGGACTCGATGCGCGCGGGCAGGCTCGTGGTGGACACCGGGCTGCACGCGAAGGGCTGGAGCCGGGAGCGGGCGGTGGCGTACCTGCGGGAGAACACGCCGCTGGCGCTGGTGGAGATCGAGAACGAGGTGGACCGGTACATCGCGGCGCCCGGCCAGGCGCTGTCGTACATGGTGGGCCGGTTGGAGATCCTGCGGCTGCGGGCGGCGGCCGAGGCGGCGCTCGGGGCGGCGTTCGACATCCGGGAGTTCCACGACCTCGTGCTCGGCGGCGGGCCGCTCCCGCTGGCCGTGCTGGACGAAGTGGTCACCGACTGGGTGAACGCTCGATTGGCGAACTGAACGGGCGGGCCGGGGCCGCTTTGCGGCGGCCCCGCTTAGTCCGCAAAAGTGCGGAAATGCGGGCTGACCTGCTGACTCCCTCACTAAATCAGGGGGTCGAAACCGTTGGTCCGCTGCACGGACAAGGGAAAAGACCCACTCCGCGCGGTGAACTCCGCTCTTCGGCTCCATCGCGGCGCGTCACCCGCCCGCACGTCCCTGACCTGCGAACGGGTGACGAACAGCTATCACGAGCGTGCCCCCGACGGGATTCGAACCCGTACCTGTGACTCTTTTAAGGAGCCTGCCTCTACCCGTTGGGCTACGGGGGCAGCGGGGAGCCTAAGCGGTTACCGTGCGTTCGTGGAGGCTGTTCGATGCACATCCCCCGCACGGCTCAATGCGAACTGCTATTCCGTTCATTCGAGTAATGGGCCGAGCGCGCTGAAGCCCAGGACGATCTCGTGATATGCGTCACAACCGAGTGCGCGCTCCACCAGCTCGTCCCGCAGCGCGGCGGTGAAACCGACGCCGAATCCCATCGCCGTGGCGACCAGGTACGCGGTCTGCGAGAGGTGCCCGACGTCCATCTGGACCACCCGATAAGCCCGTGACGTGTCATAACGCCAGCGGGTGCGGTCGAGCACCCCGGTGTAGGCCAGGACGAGCGCGGCCTCGCCGACCCACTCCTGTCCGCCAGCGGCCTCGGTGAGCTGCTCCGGCGCCCACACCACCCCGAGGCGCTCCAGCGCGTGCCCGAGCGGGTCGAAGTGGTACCACCCCGGCTCGACGCCCTCGACCGCCCTGACGTGCGCGTACACCTCGACCGGGTGACGCCCACCGCCCGATGGTGTCATCTTGAAGACGGTCCCGGACCGCCCGACCCTGGACCGGGCGGGTGACGGCGCGGCGAGCACCGCCAAAATTTCACCCACTTGGCGGAGCGGAAGCGGTCCTCGGCCAAAATCTCGCGTTGTGCGACGGCCCAGCAGGACGCTCCGCAACCCCTCCCGCCCCCATTCGGGGTCCTCGGCGGGCGCGGGAAGATCCACGCGCACACCGCCGATAGTCCTGAAGGGCGGGGGCGGCGGGTCGGTGCCGAGCTTCGCGTCCAACTCGGCGTCGTGCTCGTCCACGCCCTGGTAAGGCGCGTCGGCCAGGGTGCGGCTGGCGAAGTGGTAGTGCCGGGCCGCCACGCCCCACGGGCCCCAGCCCGCCAGGAGCCGCCGCTCGGCCTCGTGCTCGGGCGAGCCCTCGACCAGCAGCACGCGCGCGCCGATCAGCTCGTCCAGCACCGCGCGCAGCGCCGCCCGGTCCGCCTCGGCCAGCGGGGCCAGCAGGGCGTCCACGTCGGTGAAGGTCGCGAACTTGCGGCACAGCAGCTCGGCGGTCTCGGTGATGGCGAACTGGCGGTGGTGGAGGTAGTCGTCCCAGACCGCGGTGCCGTCCCGGTAGGACAGCGCCGCGTGCTCAGCGACCTTGACCCGCACCCAGCAGCTCCTCGAAACGCCCGGCGACCCAGCTGTGCACCGCGTCGGAGACGCGGGTGTCGCCCGCCCGGTGCTCGAACCACCGCCAGTCGCAGTTGACGTTGACCTCGAGGAACACGTGGTCGTCACCCGCGACGAGCAGGTCGAACGCCGCGACCTGGAGCCTCCAGTGCCGGGCGAGCGCCAACAGCCTCCCGCGCAGCCCCTCGGGCACCTCGACCGGGGTCACCCGGACCGCGTCCGGGTCCACCCACAGCTGCGCCGGGTCGATCTTGTCGACCTGGTAGGCCAGGCACTCCTCGTCGACGGTGAAGACCCGGATCTCGGTCTCGGCCGTGACGTACTCCTGCACTATCACCGGCGCGGTCTCCGGCACGTCGCCCGCCCGGCTGGTCTCCAGCGGCCGCGGGAACAGCCCGTGCTGCACGCCGGGCCGGGGCTCCAGCAGGTGCCGCCCGGCGGTCTTGACGATGCACTGCCCGCCGCCGGGCCTGGTGCGGCCGGGGCGGGTGGTGACGGCGGTGCGCGGCACGGTCAGCCCGAACGCGGCGGCGTCGGCCATCTGCGTCAGCCGGTCGAGGTGGGCGGTGTGCCTGACCGGGTTGACGTGCGCCCAGTCGCGGCGGGTCGACAGCCAGCCCGCGACGGCGTTCCACTGGTCGACCGCGTAGGCGCCCGCGAGCGTGCCCGGCTCGACCGGGACGGCGGACAGCTCGAAGTGCCTGCGCCACACCAGCAGCGGGCGGACCAGCCAGCGGTCCAGCTCCAGCAGCGGGGTGTCGGTGTAGACGGTGAGCGGGAGGTCGGTGCAGCGGTCGGCGTCGATGCGGACCATGCGGATGCCGCGCTCGGCGAGGGCGATGGAGAGCTCGTTCATCTCCATGTCGGCGGAGCGGGCCAGGACCAGCACGCACGGGACGGGGCTGCCGTCGCCCTCGTCCACGACGCCGAGGCGGTGGGCCTGCTCCTGGAAGTCCAGGCACCTGGGCTGGGTGCGGAACAGATACTCCTGGCCCTGCATGAGCAGCGGGGTGGGGCGCAGCGGGAGGGTGCGGGTGGCGGCGGGGCGCTGCGCGGGCGAGCGCGGCGGGGCCGGGTGGGGCGGGGCCGGGTGGGGCGGGGCGGGGGGCTGCGCGGTGGGGAGGTGCGCAGCGGGGAGGTGCGAGGTGAGGAGGTGCGCAGCGGGGAACTGGGCTCCGGGAGGCTGCGCGCCGGGGAACTGGGTTGCTGGGAATTGGGTTGCGGGGCGCTGCGGGACCTCGGGCCGGTGATCGGCCGGGTCCCGCGGGACTGAGCCCTGCGCGGTCGGGTGCTGCGCGGCCGGGTGCTGCGGAACCGGGTGCTGCGCGGCCGAGCCCGCTGCGGCCGACCCCCTCGGGGCCGGGTGCGGTGCGGCCGGGCCCTGCGCGGCCCCACCCTGCGCGACTGGGCCTTGCGCTGCCGGGCCCTGTGCGACCGGGCCCTGGTAGGCGGTCGAGCCGGGGTAGGACGCCGAGCCGGGCTGTGCGGCCAAGCCCTGGTAGGCGTTCTGGCTGGTGCAGGCGTCCTGGCCGGGGTAGGCCGCCTGGGCGGCGCGCGGGTGCTCGGGGCCGGTCCGGAACGCGGTCGGGGACGGGAGCGCGGGTCCCGCGGCCGTCGGGACGTCGGCCGGGTCGACCAGGAAGCCGGGGGTGGCCGCGGCGGGCCGGGTCAGCGGGGCGGCGCGGAAGCCCGGCGCGGACTCGGCGGACCGGACGAGACCGGCCAGGAACGAGGGCTCCTCGGGCAGCGCGGCGCCCGCTTCGAGGTGCAGGGCGCGGGCGCGGGAGCTGCGGGTGGACTCGGCGTCGGCGTAGTCGGGCGCGGACGCGCGCGCGAAGGGGTCGTCGGCGCGGGCAGGTGGGCGCCCGCCCCCGGCCTCGGCGCCCGCGTCACCCGCCTCGGAGCCGTCCGGGCGGCCCGTCCCCGGACTCCCCGGACCGGGACGCGCCGCCTCGGGGCTCATCGCCTCGGAGTGCGCCGTCTCGGGGCTCGTCGCCTCGGCGGGCTCCGCCGCGGACGGGGGCACTGCGCTCCCCCGCCTCGAAGCGGTCGCGCTCAATCGTCCTTCTTGCTGCGGAAGCACTTCCCTGCGGTGGCGTACTCGGCGGCGTACTCCGCCAGGACCCGGTCCTCGATCTCACCGCGGCGAAGCTGTGCGGCCAGCTCCTCAAGAGACATCGCGGTCACCTCTCTCCCCACTAATGCATCGCGCATTCAGGTGATGCACCAGCCGTAGTCTCTGGCTCACGTTACGCAATGTCAAGATGGGAACATATGCATTGCCCCGATCGGGGGATCAAGTTACGTCACTACCCCAGACGGGCGCGTGCCCGCTACACCCAGTCGGCGTAGCGGGCACGGTGCCTGCTCCCGGTCGGTCCGGACGCCTCGGCGCCCGGTCCGCGGTCAGCTCCTCGCGGCGCGGTCGAACTCGGCCTTGGGCTCGTGGAGCTGGCCCAGCGCGACGACCTCGCGGCCCGAGATGAACGCCTGCGTCCAGTCGGCCAGCACGCGGAACTTGCGGTTGAACGTGGGCATGAACATCACGTGGTAGGTGCGGTGCATGAACCACGCCGGGAAGCCGCGGAAGCGCATCCCGAAGATGTCCGCCACGCCCTTGTACAGGCCCAGGCCCGCCACGGAGCCCACGTACTTGTGGAAGTAGTCCTTCGGCTGGCCGCCGCGCAGCGAGGCGAGGATGTTCTTGGTCAGCAGCTTGGACTGCCGGATCGCGTGCTGCGCGTTGGGCACGCAGGTCGCGTTCGGGTCCTCCTCGGTGCGCGACAGGTCCGGCACCGCGGAGCAGTCGCCCGCGGCCCAGACGCCCGGCAGGCCGACGACCTGCATGGCGGCGGTGCAGCGCACCCGGCCGCGCTCGTCGAGCGGCAGGTCGGTGTCGCGCAGCATCGGGTTGGCCTTCATGCCCGCCGTCCACACGATCGTGTCGGCGTCGAACTCGGTGCCGTCGTCGAGGACGACGTGGCCGCCCTCCATCGACTTCACGCGGGTGTCGAGGTAGCACTTGATGCCGCGCTTCTCCAGCTGGTGCACCGTGTAGACGCCCAGCGAGGCGCTCACCTCCGGCATGATCCGGTTGGTGGCCTCGACCAGCACCCACTGCACGTCGGAGGGCTTGAGGCCCTCGTAGTAGCGCAGCGCGTAGCGGGTCATGTCCTCCAGCTCGGCCAGCGTCTCGATGCCCGCGAAGCCGCCGCCGATGACCACGAACGTCAGCAGGCGCTTGCGGCGCTCCGCGTCGTTCGTGCTCGCCGCCTGGTCCAGGCGCGACAGCACGTGGTTGCGGACGTAGATCGCCTCGCCGATCGTCTTCAGGCCGATGCCGACGTCCGGCAGGCCGGGGATCGGCAGGGTGCGCGAGACGGCGCCGAGCGCCGAGACCAGCACGTCGTACTCGAACTTCTCGACGTGGCCGTCGACCAGCTCGACCGTGACGGACTTCTTCTCGTGCTCGATGCGGGTGGCGCGGCCGGTGACGACGTGGCAGCGCTTGAGCACCTTCCGCAGCGGGGCCACGACGTGGCGGGGCTCGATCGAGCCCGCGGCGGCCTCCGGCAGGAAGGGCTGGTAGGTCATGTGCGGCTGCGGGTCGATGACGGTCACGGACGCCTCACCGGAGCGCAGCTTCTTCTGCAACCCCAGCGCGGTGTACATGCCGACGTACCCACCGCCGACGATCACGATCCGTGTGGGTTGCGACTTCACAGCAGCCATACCGCAATAGTCCCACCGCCAGGGCCCAACGACCCTGTCCACAAGGCCGGTTGTGACGACGGTCGCCACGTGATAGCAGACACTGTGCCCCGCACCTGCGACGATACCCGTCGCACCAGCGAGGATCGATCCAGTGGGCGGGACGGCGGCTACCCCCTGGACCGCAGGAGCAGCGCGGAACCCGCTGCGAGCGCGGTCGCGGCGGCCAGGCCCAGCAGCTCCAGCGGGACGGCCACCCGGCCCTGCGGCACTAGGCTGATCAGCCCTGCCGCGCCGAGCACGCAGAGTTGCACCGAGACGAACCTGATCGCGGGAACCCGGAGGGCGGACGGGTGAACCCTGGAGTCGAGCGGGAGCAGCGCGGCGAGGGCGGCGACGACGTGCAGCAGGTGCGCGAGGGCCGCGGCGACGAGGACGGCGGGGCGGAACGCCGGGGCGTCGGAGAGCGCGAGCGCGGCGGCGGTGGCGGCGATGACCAGCACGGGGGCGGCGCTGGCGGGCAGCGCGGCGGCCAGGCCGACCAGCGCGACGTGGACGAGCAGGAACGGCGGCTCGGTCCCCTCGACCGCCAGCACGCCGGTGAGGCCGCCGCCGACGAGCGCGACGGCGAGGCGCGACGACCAGCCGGGCAGGCCCCGGCCCAGGGGGACGGGGTCGGGGGGAGGGGCGGGAGCGCCCGCGGCGGGGACGTCGCCGGTCGCCGGACCGCCGGTCACCGGGCCACCGGCCGACGGGCCGTCCTGCGCCGCGCCACCGGTCACCGGGCCAGCGGTCGCCGCGCCACCGGTCACCGCGCCACCGGTCACCGAGTCGTCCCCCACCACGACATCCCCCGCCGCGCTCGTCCCCGCCGAGTCCCGATCAGCCCGTCGCCCCACGTCGTCGCCTCCCCCGTTCACCCCGATCAGCGCCTCGGTCGGGTGGTCGCGTGCAGCGCCGTGGCCACGGCGGCGGACTCGCCGTCCCAGCGGATCACCGGCACGCCGTGCGAGCGCAGCGCCGTCACCCGGACCTCGTGCTCCAGCTCCACCACCCGCAGCACCGCGGGCCCCCACGCGGTCTCCCGGTCGGGCCGCAGGGCGGCGGGCAGCACGTCGACCGCCAGCACCGGGTGGCCGCGCCGCGCCGCGTGCACCGCCACCTGCACCACCTCGTCGTCCAGGAACGGCGACAGCACCACCACGACCGCCCCCGTCGGCGCCTGCCGCGCGTCCAGCACCGCCCGCTGCGACCACCCGGCGACCCGCGCGCACGCCACCAGCCGGGTGCGCAGCGCCAGCAGCTGCCGCCTGCCCGTCCCCGGTCGCAGCCACAGCGCGGGCCTGCCCAGGTCGACCAGGCCCACCCGGTCGCCCTGCCGCAGGTACGCCGCCGCCAGCGACACGGCGGCCCGCGCCGCCAGGTCCAGGCTGCCGCCGGGCCGGGGCGAGCCCCGGCCGCTCTCGGTCCACAGCGCGACGTCCGCCTCCACGTCCGCCCTGGTGTCCAGGGCGAGCACCACGTCCGCGTCGGTCTCCGCGTGGTGCTCGCGGACGTGCAGGTTCCCGGTGCGCAGCGACACCCGCCAGTCCACCCGGCGCAACCGGTCGCCGGGCGCGAACGCCCGGATGTCGCGCAGCTCCACCGAGTCGCCCGGCCCGCGCGAGCGGTGCACGCCCACCAGGCCGCGCGCCCGCGCGGGCAGCAGCCCGGTCGGCAGGGGCGCGATGGGCGGCAGGATCGCCCGGCCCCACTCGGGCGCGGTCACCGGCCCGTGCACCACCAGCCCGTCCGGGCCCGCGACCAGGTGGTCCGGGCGCACGTCCAGGCCGTCGCCCCAGGTGGAGCGGTCGAGCACCACGCCGATGGCGGTCGCCCCGGCGGGCAGCAGGTGCACCGGGCCCGGACCCTCGCGGCCGGGCACGGGCAGCCGCACGGCCACCAGCTCGCCGTCCGCCGCCACGTCGACCACCGCGCCCGCCTTGCCGATCTCGCCGACCCGCGACAGCAGGCGCACCCGCGCGTCCGGCGCGCCGCCGGGCGGGCGGAGCAGGGCGAGCACCGTGGTGAGCAGCAGCGGGGCGCCGAACAGCACCAGCACGACCCGGTGCGCGAGCACGCCCGCCACGACCAGGACCACGCCCAGCAGCAGGCCCCTGGCCAGCGCGTCCGTGCCGCGCCACGCGCCGGTCGGCCTTGCCCGCCAGGGCCCGGTCACCGCCTGCTGCTCGCCGGTCCGGGGACGCTGCCGAGCAGCTCGGTGACCACGTCGACACCGGTCGCGCCGGAGGTCCAGGTCTCGGGGCGCAGGGTGAGCCGGTGGGCGAGCGCGGGCACGGCGCAGGCCTTCACGTCCTCGGGCACGACGTGGTCGCGGCCGTCCAGCACGGCCAGCGCCCGCGCGACCAGCACGAGCGCCTGCGCGCCGCGCGGGGACGAGCCGACCTCCACGGAGCCGTGGACGCGGGTGGCGGCGGTGAGGTCGACGCAGTAGCGCAGCACGTCCTCGTCCACCGGCACCGCCTCCAGCCCGCGCTGGAGCTCGGCGAGCCTGCCCCCGGCCAGCACCGCGGGCACCTCGGTCTCCTCGCGGCCCCTGGCGAGCCTGCGGCGCAGCACCTCGACCTCCTCGTCGGCGGGCGGGTAGCCGACGGCCAGGCGCAGCAGGAACCGGTCCAGCTGGGCCTCGGGCAGCGGGTAGGTGCCCTCGTGCTCGACCGGGTTCGCGGTGGCGAGCACGTGGAACGGGCGGGGCAGCGGGAACGTGCGGCCCTCGACGGTGACCTGCTTCTCCTGCATGGCCTCCAGCAGCGCCGACTGGGTCTTGGGCGGGGTGCGGTTGAGCTCGTCGGCGAGCAGCAGGCCGGTGAACACCGGGCCTGCGCGGAAGTCGAACTCGCGGCTGCCGGGGTCGTAGAGGAACGAGCCGGTGACGTCGGCGGGCAGCAGGTCGGGGGTGCACTGCAGGCGGGTGAAGTCCAGGCTCAGCGCCTGGGCGAGCGAGCGCGCCATGAGGGTCTTGCCGAGGCCGGGCACGTCCTCCAGCAGCACGTGCCCGCCCGCGAGGACGGCGGCCAGCGCGAGCCGGGCGGTGTCCCGCCCGCCGACCACGGCGGTGCCGACCGCGTCCAGCACGGCGGCTCCCTCCGCGGCGATGTCCTCGATCACAGGTCCTCCAGCAGTCGGGCGAGCACGTCGGGCGGGGGCGCGGTGGCGCCGGGGTCGGTGAGCAGGGCGTGCAGCTCCGGGCCGAGCAGGCGGGCGGCGCGCGGGTCGGCCAGGTCGGCGACGCCGTGGCGCTGGCGGAGCCGGGCGAGCGCGAGGGCGCGCAGGCGGGGCTGGACGCGGGTGGTGAAGCGGGCGGGGTGCTCGGTGGCGTCGGCGAGGCGGCCCGCGAGCACGCTGGCCTGGTGGTGGGTGTGCTGGGAGCTGGTGGCCGCGTGGTCGCGCACGGGTGACCAGAGCACGTCGCCGCCGCCGGGGAGGCGGGTGGCGAGGTGGGCGAGGGCGGCGACGGGGAGGGCGGTGAGGGCGGCCCAGTGCAGGGGGGCGCCGAAGAGCAGGAGGAGGCCGCCGGTGAAGAGCCAGGCGGCGGTGGAGAGGACGGTCCGGGCGGTGGGGCTCACGAGGGGTCCCGGTCGGTCAGGTCGCGCACGACGGCCTCCAGGGCGGTGGTCGCGGTGCGCACGTCGGCCGCGGTGACCTCGGCGCTGCCGAAGCGGGCGCGCTGGTAGGTGCGGCGCAGGGCGGTGGTGGCGGCCGGGTCGACGTGGTGGCGGTCCAGGAGGGCGGTGGTGAACTCGGTCGCGGTCTCGTGCGGGGCGCGGGCCACGCCGGACGCCGAGGCGGCCCGCTCCAGTGCCAGCCAGGCGGCGACGACGGCGTCACCGGGCGGTCCGGCGTCGGGCGCGCTCAGGTCGGACAGCGCCCGGCGGGCGCCGGTGACCAGCTCGGGGGGCGGCGGACCGGGCACGACGGCCTCGACCCAGCCGGACCGCCCGGTGGCCGCGCGGCGCTTCGGGCGCCGGTTCAGCAGGTGCAGGGCCAGCAGGACCAGGAAGAGGACCAGAGCGGCGACCGCGACCACGATGGTGAACAGGGTGAACGCGGCGCTGGCCTCCGGCGGCGTGGCCGGGGCGGGCGGCAGCTCGATGGTCCAGGTGGTGCCGGTGAGCGGGGTGGGCGGGGTCGGGGTGGGGGCGCGGTACTCCACCGGCGAGGAGCCGAGGGCGGCCAGCGCGGCGAGCACCAGGCAGGTGCCGGTGGCGAGGAGGAGCGCTGCCCTGGGACGCACCCGATCATGATGCCCGCGCGGGGCGCGCGGTGGGCGGTCGGATGCGGTGTTGTGATCGCGGAGCGGGCGCGCGGACGGGGAGGCGGTCCGGGCGCGGGCGAACCCCGGTCGGGGGCGGGGCTGCGACCTGGGCGCGAGCGGCCCTCGGCCGGGGCGCGGTCGGGGGCGGCGCCGTCGGCAGGGCGCGACAGCGGCCGAGCGGCCGGTCGGCCCTGCCGACGGCGGCTGTGGCCGGTCAGCCCGGCGACCCGGCCCCCGGTTCCGCGCCCAACCCCGCGTCGGCCTTCGCGCGGGACAGGACCTCCTCCACCATCGCCACCGTCAGCAACCCGGTCTGGGTGTTGCGGCGGCTCACGTGGTAGCAGCCGTGCAGGACGAGCGGGGGGCCGCCGTCCGACGCGGGCAGTTCCACGCGGGCGCCGTGGGCGAAGCGCGGGCGGGGGCTCGGGACGGTCCAGTGGGCGGTCAGCGCGGGGAGCAGGGACTGCCAGCCGAAGCCGCCCAGGACCACCACCGCGCGCAGGGTCGGGCGCAGCAGGGTCAGCTCGCGCTCCAGCCACGGGCGGCAGGTGTCGCGCTCGGCCGGGGTCGGCTTGTTGTCCGGCGGGGCGCACTTCACCGGGGCGGTGATCCGGGCTCCCAGCAGGCGCAGGCCGTCGTCGCGGGACACCGCCTCCGGCTGGTTCGCCAGGCCCACCGCGTGCATCGCCGCGTACAGGACCTCGCCGGAGGCGTCGCCGGTGAACATGCGGCCGGTGCGGTTGCCGCCGTGCGCGGCCGGGGCCAGGCCCACCACGGCCAGCCGCGCGTCACCGCCGCCGAAACCGGGCACCGGCCTGCCCCAGTAGTCCTGGTCGCGGAACGCGGCCCGCTTGACCCGCGCCACCTCCTCGCGCCACGCCACCAGCCTCGGGCACGCCCGGCAGCCGCTCACCCGGCGGTCCAGCTCCGGCAGGCCCGGCACGGCGGCCAGGTCACCGCCCCCGTCGGGCGCGCCACCGCCACCCGGCTCGCCACCGCCGCCCGGCACGGACGCGCCAGCGCCACCCCCCGCGCCCGCCCCCGCAACCCGCCGCCCCGCCACCCGCCCGTTATCCACCTGACCCGCCGCCTCCCCGAACGTAGGGTTCGGACCATGAGCGACAAGGACACCACCCCCGCCCCGGACTCGCCCGACGCGCCCGCCGAGGCGACCCCCGAGGACGACCTCGTCACCACCTCCCACAGCATCACCGTCAAGCGCCGCAAGCTGAACTACACCGCCACCACCGGCCGGGTCGTGCTGCGCGAGGAGGTCGTGGAGGACGGGAAGTTCCAGGGGCTGCGCCCCAAGGCCGAGGTGTTCCTCACCGCCTACACCGCCGACGACGGCGACCCGGCGACCCGGCCCGTCGTGTTCGCGTTCAACGGCGGCCCCGGCTCGGCCAGCGTGTGGCTGCACCTGGGGCTGTTCGGCCCGCGCCGCGTGGTGTCCGGCGACGCGGGCGAGCCCGTCCCCCCGCCGTACGAGCTGGTCGACAACGCCGAGACCCTGCTGGCGCACAGCGACCTGGTGTTCATCGACCCGGTGTCCACCGGCTACTCGCGGGCCGCCGAGGGCGAGCAGCCCGGCAGGTTCCACGGGTTCCAGCCGGACGTCGAGTCGGTCGGCGAGGTCATCCGGCTGTGGACCTCCCGCAACGGCCGCTGGCTGTCCCCGAAGTTCGTGGCGGGCGAGTCCTACGGCACCACCCGCGCCGCCGCGCTCGCCGAGCACCTCCAGCAGCGGCACGGCATGTACCTCAACGGCCTGGTGCTGATCTCGTCCGTGCTGGACTTCGCGACGCTGGACTTCAACGAGGGCAACGACCTGCCGTACTCGCTGTACCTGCCGACGTACGCCGCGATCGCCCACCACCACGGCCTGCACGGCGACCGGGAGCTCGCGGACGTGCTCGCGGAGGCCGAGGAGTTCGCCGCCGAGGGCTACCCGTGGGCGCTGGCGCGCGGCAGCAGGCTCACCGACGAGGAGCGGGCCGACGCGGTGTCCAGGCTCGCGGCGCTGACCGGGCTGTCCGAGGACTACGTGGACCGGGTGGACCTGCGGATCGAGCACGTCCGGTTCTTCACCGAGCTGCTGCGCCACCAGCGCCGCACGGTCGGGCGGCTGGACGGCCGGTTCACCGGCTGGGAGAGCGACTACGGGCGCGAGCTGTTCAGCGAGGACCCGTCGTACAGCGCGATCCTCGGCCCGTACTCGGCCGCGCTCAACCACTACGCGCGCGTCGAGCTGGGCTACGAGAGCGACCTGCCGTACGAGATCATTTCGCGCGCGGTGCACCCGTGGTCGTTCAAGGAGTTCGAGGGCGCGCACGTGACGGTGGCGAACAAGCTGGCGGCGGCGATGCGGGCCAACCCGCACCTGAAGGTGCACGTGGCGTTCGGCTACCACGACGGCGCGACCGCGTACTACGCCGCCGAGCACGTGCTGGCGCACCTGAAGATCCCGCGCGAGCTGGCCGAGAACGTCGAGTCGGCGTACTACCCGGCCGGGCACATGATGTACGTGCACGAGGAGTCCCGCGTGCAGCAGTCGAAGGACATCGCGGCGTTCGTGCGCGCGGCGTCCAACCGCTAGCGGGAACCGGTGCGGGGGCGGCCGGAAGAGCCGCTCCCGCACCGCAGAACCCTAGCCCGGCACCACCGACCGCTCCTCGGCGAAGTGGCACGCGCTCAGGTGCCCGAGCCGCTCCACCAGCGGCGGCTCCTCGGTCGCGCACACGTCCCGCGCCTTCCAGCACCGGGTGCGGAACCGGCAGCCGGACGGCGGGTCGATCGGCGACGGCACGTCCCCGGTCAGCCGGATCACCTCGCGCCTGCCGCGCAGCTCCGGGTCGGCCACCGGCACCGACGACAGCAGCGCCTGGGTGTACGGGTGCGTGGGGTGCGCGTAGATCTGGTCCTCGGTGCCCACCTCCACGAACTTGCCCAGGTACATCACCGCGACCCGGTCGGACAGGTGCCGCACCACCGACAGGTCGTGCGCGATGAACACGTAGGCCAGCCCGAACTCGCGCTGCAACCGCCCGAGCAGGTTCATCACCTGCGCCTGGATGGACACGTCCAGCGCGGACACCGGCTCGTCGCACACGATCACCTTGGGCCGCAGGGCGAGCGCCCGCGCGATGCCGATGCGCTGCCGCTGCCCGCCGGAGAACTGGTGCGGGTACCGGTTGGCGTGCTCGGGGTTGAGCCCGACGACGTCCAGCAGCTCCCGCACCCGCGCCGCGCGCGACCCGGCGGGCGCGACCTCCGGGTGGATCTCGAACGGCTCGCCGACGATGTCGCCGACGGTCATCCTCGGGTTGAGCGAGGTGTACGGGTCCTGGAGCACGATCTGCAGGTCCCGCCGCAGCGACCGCATCGCCGCGCCCTTGAGCCCGAACATCGGCCTGCCCTCGAAGCGCGCCTCCCCCGAGGTGGGCGGTTCCAGGCACATCAGCACCTGGGCGAGGGTGGACTTGCCGCAGCCGGACTCGCCGACCACGCCCAGCGTCTCGCCGGGCATCAGGTCGAACGAGACCCCGTCGACCGCCTTGACCTGGCCGATGGCGCGCTTGAACAGCACGCCCCTGGTCACCGGGAAGTGCTTGACCAGGTCCCGCACGCTCAGCACCGGTTCAGGCACCGCTGACCTCCTGTTCGGCGAAGTGGCACGCGCTGTCCCGCCCGCCCGGCAGCGGCACCTGCGGCGGGACGTCGACCGAGCAGACGTCCGCCGCCCTGGGGCAGCGCGGGTGGAACGGGCAGCCGGGCGGGATGGCGAGCAGGCTCGGCGGCAGGCCGGAGATGGTGCTCAGCTCCGAGCCCTTGGCCTCGACGTGCGGCAGCGACCGCATCAGCGCCGACGTGTACGGGTGGCCGGGCGCGCGGAAGAGCGACCGCGCGTCGGCGTGCTCGACGATCCGGCCCGCGTACATGACCGCGATCCGGTCCGCGACCTCGGCGACCACGCCCAGGTCGTGGGTGATGAGCACCATGGCCATGCCCCGGTCGCGCTGGAGCTCGGCCAGCAGGTCCATGATCTGGGCCTGCACGGTCACGTCGAGCGCGGTGGTCGGCTCGTCGGCGATCAGGACCTCGGGGTCCAGCGCCAGCGACATCGCGATCATGGCGCGCTGCCGCATCCCGCCGGAGAACTGGTGCGGGTACTCGCGCACCCGCTGCCTGGCGTGCGGGATCTTCACCTGGTCCAGCAGCTCGACGGCGCGGGCGCGGGCGTCCTTGCGGGACATGCCGCGCCGCGTCCGCAGCTGCTCCTCGATCTGGAACCCCACGGTGAACACGGGGTTCAGCGCGGACAGGGCGTCCTGGAACACCATGGCGATGCCCTCGCCGCGCACCAGGCGGCGCCGCTCGGGCGGGGCGCCCAGCAGCTCCTCGCCCTTGAACCGGACCGAGCCGCCCGTGACGTGCGCGGGCGGGGTGTCCAGGATGCCCATCACCGCCTGGGCGGTGACGGACTTGCCCGAGCCGGACTCGCCGAGCACGGCCAGCGTCTCACCGGCCGCGACGTGGTAGCTGACGCCGTTGAGCACGCGCGCGACCCCGTCGCGGGTGCGGAACTCCACGTGGAGGTCGTCGACCTCCAGCAACGCTGTCACCGACAGCTCCTCCTAGCGCAGCTTGGGGTCGAGCGCCTCGCGCACCGCGTCGCCGAGCATCACGAAGGCGAGCACGGTCGCGGTGAGGAAGCCCGCGGGGAACAGCAGGGCGTGCGGGGCGACCCGGATGTAGTCCTTCGCGCCGTTGATCATCACGCCCCAGGACACGACCGGCGGTCGCAGCCCGATGCCCAGGTAGGACAGCGTGGCCTCGACGCCGATGAACGCGCCGAGCGCGATCGTGGCGTACACCAGGACCGGCGCGACGCAGTTGGGCAGCAGGTGCTTGACCATGAGCCTGCCCGAGCCCGCGCCGAGCGCGCGCGCCGCCTTCACGTAGTCCTGCTGCTTGGCCGCGACGGCCGTGGACCTGGTGATGCGCATGGCCACCGGCCAGGACAGCACCGAGATGGACAGCACCACCTGGGCGACGATGCGGGCCGCGCCCGCGTCGCCGCCCGCGTTGAGCGTGGTCAGGATGACGATCGCGCCCAGCACGAACGGCACGCCCACGAACACGTCGGCGATCCGGGACACGACCGCGTCCAGCCAGCCGCCGTAGAACCCGGCGAGCAGCCCGAGCACGGCCCCGACCAGCAGCACGCCGAGCGTGGCCAGCAGGCCCACGACGATGGACGCGCGCGCCCCGTGCACCGTGCGGGCGTAGATGTCGTAGCCCTGGTTGTCGTAGCCGAACCAGGCCTCCGCCGAGGGCGCGCCCCGGCTCCGGGACAGCACCGCCAGGTTCGGGTCCGCCGAGGTGAACAGGCCGGGGAACACGGCCATGACCACCACCACCGCGATCAGCGCGGTCGACACCCAGAACAGCGGCCGGGACCGCAGCTCCCGCCAGGCGTCGCCGAACAGCCCGCGCGACTCGCCGCCGGGCGCGCCGCCCACCTCGGCCAGACCGCTGGCCGCCACCGACTCAGTCATAGCGAATCCTCGGGTCGAGCACGGCGTAGAGCAGGTCCACCAGCAGCGTCATGAGCAGGTAGACCAGCACCAGCAGGGTGACCAGGCCGGTCACCATCGCGCCGTCCTTGGTCAGGATCGAGCGGAACACGAGCCCGCCGATGCCGGGCACGTTGAAGATGCCCTCGGTGACGATCGCGCCGCCGAGGAAGGCCCCCAGGTCCGTGCCCAGGAAGGTGATCACCGGGATGAGCGAGTTGCGCAGCAGGTGCACGCCCACCACCCGCTTGTCCGGCAGGCCCTTGGCCAGCGCGGTGCGCACGTAGTCGGCGCGCCGGTTCTCCGCGATGCTCGCCCTGGTCAGCCGCGCCACGTAGGCCATCGACAGGCTCGCGAGCACGAAGCCGGGGACGAGCAGGTCGCCGAACGAGGGCGAGGACCCGACCGTGGGCGCGATCCAGCCCAGTTGCAGGCCGAACACCAGCTGCACGACGTAGCCGGTGACGAACACCGGGATGGAGATCAGGAACAGCGTGGACACCAGCACCAGGCTGTCCAGGAACCCCCGCCCGCGCAGCCCGCTCAGCACGCCCGCCGCGATGCCGATGACGGCCTCGATGAGCAGGGCGACCAGCGCGAGCTGCAGGGTGACCGGGAACGTGTCGGCGATCCGGTCGGCGACCTCGATGCCCGAGGACGTCTCGCCGAAGTCGCCCCGCACCAGGTTGAGCAGGTACTTGCCGTACTGGACGAGCAGCGGGTCGTCCAGGTTGAACTTCTCGCGCATCGCGGAGACGTAGGACTCCGGGCAGTCCCGCTCGCCGCACTTGCCCTCGAACGGGTCGCCCGGCACCGCCCACACCAGGGCGTAGATCAGGAACGTGGTGCCGAGGAACACCGGCACCATCTGCAGCAGCCTGCGCAGCACGTAGCGCCCCAAGAGCGCACTCTCCTCCCGAGTGGCCCGGCCGCGCCGCAGCGGGCGCGGCCGGGCCGTCGAGCTAGGGGACTCAGCCGACCTCGACGGAGGCCAGGTCCAGGGCGCGGAAGGGGTCGATCTTGGCGGTGGTGAGCCGGTCGGACTTGCCGCCGATGGTGTTCTGCGTCCACAGCGGCACGGACGGCATGTCGGCGGCGATGAGCTTCTCCGCCTCCTGGTAGAGGGTGATGGCCTGGTCGGCGTCGGCCGCCTTGTCCGCCTCGGCGAGCTTGGCGTCGACGGCCGGGTTGGAGTAGAGGCCGTCGTTGGAGGAGGAGCCGGTGCGGTAGTTCGGGGTGAGCCAGTTCTCGATCGACGGGTAGTCCGCGATCCAGCCCGCCCGGTACATGCCGGTCATCTCGTGCGCGTTGACCTTCTGCCGGAACTCGCCGAAGCTCGTGGACGGCGAGAACCGCACGTCCAGGCCGAGCGCGTTCTTGATGCTGTTGGCCACCGCCTCGGCCCACTCCTGGTGGCCGCCGTCGGTGTTGGACAGCAGCAGCAGCGGACCGGTGTACCCGGACTTGGCCAGCAGCTCCTTGGCCTTGGTCGGGTTGTACTCGCAGTACTCGCCGCACTGGTCGGGCGTGTAGCCCTCGGTCAGCGGGTGCACCCAGCCGTCGGCGGGCACGCGGCTGCCCTCGAAGATCCGCTGGGTGATCTCCTCGCGGTCGATCGACATGGAGATCGCGCGGCGCAGGTCCACGTTGTCGTACGGCGGGAGGTAGAACGGGAAGGCGATGGTCTGGTTGTTGAGGGTCTCCTTCTGCAGGACCCGCTCACCGAGGTCGCCCTCGTACTTCTTGCCCGCCAGCGCGTTCGGGGGCAGCTCCTCCATGAAGTCCAGGGAGTTCGCCACGAGGTCCGCGTAGGCCGACTCGCGGCTCTGGTAGACCTTGAGCGTGACGTCCTTGATCTTCGGCTTGTCGTCGCCCCGGTAGTCGTCGTAGCGGGTCAGCTTGACCTCGGCCCCGACCTGCCGGGAGACGAACTTGAACGGCCCGTTGCCGATCGGCGCGGCCTCGAACGCCTTCTGGTCCTTGAAGAACGCCTCGGGCATCGGGGAGAAGACCTCGTAGCCGATGGTCACCGGGAAGACCGAGAACGGCTCGGTGAGGGTGACGGTGAAGGTGCTGTCGTCGACGACCTTCAGGCCCGACATGGTCTCGGTGGTCGGCGCGGGCGCCTGCTGCGGCCCGTCGGCCCCGTCCGGGTCCTCGGGGTGGACGTCGGCGTAGCCCTCGATCTGGGAGAAGAACGTCGCGCCCTGGGTGGCGTTGGGCCCGTAGGCGGTCCAGTTCCAGGCGTCCACGTAGCTCTTGGCGGTCACCGGGGTGCCGTCGTGGAACGTCCAGTCGGGCTTGAGCTTGATGGTGAAGAGCTTGGAGTCGGTCGTCTCGATGGACTCGGCCATCGCGTTCTCCGGCTGCGCGGTGTCGGCGTTGTAGCCGACCAGGCCGGTGAACATGGCGTCGAGGATGCGGCTGCCGCCGACCTCGGTGGTGTTGCCGGGGACCAGCGGGTTCTCCGGCTCGGTGTTGAAGATCGTGATCCCCGCGTCCGCGGAGCTGCCCGCCCCGTCGTCCCCAGAGCCACCACAGGCCGTGACCACCATCACAGACACCGCTAAGATCGGCACCAAGCGTACACGCGACATGCGTCCTCCCCTCACAACCGACCCGATCGGCGGTGACCGAGCAGAGCCATTTGCTTGCACAGCGTGAGAGGGACGCTATCCGTGATGTGGCGGAGTCCACACGGGTGAAGGGGTTACATCCTGATCACGAACATTCCCCGTTGACCGTTCTGCCCGAGCGGACTCCCCCACCCGCCGCGCTCAGCCCCCGACGGCCTGGGAGAAGGCGATCCCGTCCAGGATGTCGTGCTCGCTCGCGACCAGCTCGGTGATCCCGGCCCGCTCCGCGAGGTGCTCCGCGATGGCCCGGACCACGATCGCCCCACCGCAGATCACGTCGACCCGTCCGGGGTGCATCGCCCCGAGCGCGGCGCGCTCGTCGTGCGGCATCAGCAGCAGCCGCTCCGTGATCTCCTGGATCCGCGCCAGCGGCAACCGCGCGAGGTGGATCTCGTCCGGCCGGTAGGCGTCCAGCTCCTTGGCGAGCGCGACGAGCGTGGTGACCGTCCCCGCGACCCCGATCCAGGTCCGCGCCCGCTCGACCGGCACGCGGTCGAACGCCTCCTGCAGCACGCTCTTGGCGGTCGCCACCGCGTCCTCGACCTGGGCCGCGCTGGGCGGGTCGTCGTGCAGGTGCCGCTCGGTCAGCCGAACGCACCCGATGTCGACCGACCGGGCGGCCTCCACGCTCCCGACAACCCCGTCCCACCCCCCGAGCACGATCTCGGTGGAGCCCCCGCCGACGTCGGAGACGAGGAAGGGTCCGTCCTCAGCCTCAAGATCGGCGACAGCCCCCGTGAAGGACAGCGCGGCCTCCTCGTCCCCGCTGATCACCTCGGCGACCTGCCCCAGCACCTCCTCGGTCATCCCGAAGAAGTCGTCCCGGTTGGACGCGTCCCGAGTGGCCGAGGTCGCCACCATCCGCACCCGCTCGGCCCCCTTGCGCCGGAGCACCGCCGCGTAGTCCACGAGCGCGGCCCTGGTCCGGGCGAGCGCGTCCGGGTGCAGGGCCCCCGTGGCGTCGACCCCCTGCCCGAGCCGAACGACCCGCATCTCCCGGTGCACGTCCCGCAACCACCGCCCCCCGTCGTCGGAGGCGGTGACATCGGCGACGAGAAGCCGAATCGAGTTGGTCCCGCAGTCGATCGCGGCCACGCGCGCCATGGTGAGTGCCCTCCAGAGTTGAGCCGGCACCAGAACGCTAACCCGCACCCCAGCGCCGGGCACACCAGGCCTCATCACCCGGAAGAGTCTTGGTCTCGTCGAGTACCCACGGGCACTGTGGTACCCACAGGAGGCGTAGATGACCAACACCACGGCCGTGCTCAAGGTCGACAGCTCGACGCACGCGCTGGTCGCCCACGGCGCGATCGCACTGCGCATGACGCACAAGGAGCTGGTCGACGCGGCTGTCCGCGACTACCTGACCAAGCACCGCGAAGCGGTCACCACCCGGATGCGAGCGGTCATGGCCGAGATCGACGACACGGAGGAGAGCCGGGCCTCCGCGCTGACCGGCCTGTCCCCTGAACGCATCGCCGAGCTGGGCGGCCTGTCCCGGTAGACCGATGACCACGCGCCCCACCCTCCGCTGCCCGACCGGGGAACTCGGCATGTCGCCCCCTCCGGCGGAGGCGCCCCTCGACGAAGTCGACCACCCGCTGCCGCGCGAAGCGGCGCTCCAGCTCGCCGACCCCACCGGAACGCGCGAGCGCATCTCGGCCATCGACGACACCGTGTTCTTCAAGATCAAAGTCCAGCGGTGGCGCGGAGCCGCGTGGACCGACGGGAACGGCCAAGCCTGGCTGGTGGCGGCCGGGCAGCGGGAAGAGGGGTCGAAGGACGACTTCTCCGAGTCGCTGGCGACCGCCGCGCGAGCCGCGCGAACCCGGTACAACAGCGAGCACAGCCCGCCACCACGTTCACCAAGGCCTGGCTGCCGAACGACGACGACCGGGACAGCCTCCTCCGCGAGGCGGGCCTGCGCCTCGTCCGCGAGCTGAAGTCGACCGTGCACCGGTTGACCCGCAAGTCGCTGCTGGACGGGCACGAGACCTACGTCGCACTGCGGGTGACCGGTTCCGTCCCCGAGGGGTTGCCGGTCACCGCGCCGGCTTCGGCGCCGGGGTGCGACCGGGACAGCTGGGACTGCGAGAGCTCCACGCCGGACCGGCCACCGGGGAACAACGAGCAGGTGTGGTTCAACCTGATGGACCCCGCGGCAGCCTCAGAACTCCTGGCGGATGACTTCACGGCTTAGCCCCACCTCCACCGCCCAAGGCCGAACCGGCCACCCCGCGTCGCGGAATGGCCGGCCCCAAGCCTCGTCGGCCCTCACGCAGTGGCCATCGGCGCGGAACTGCCCTGGGGCAGCAACGACTCCACGATCTCCCCCGACGACGGCGCCGTCACCACGCTCGTCACGCTGGTGGTCGGCGCCGACTCGCACCCAGGCGGAACCCCGGTGGTGGTGGTCACCGACTCCGACGGCGTGATCTCCGTGGTCGTCGTGACGACCGGAACGCTCGGGCACCCCGAGGGATCCGTCGTGGTCGTGGTCGTCGTGGTGGTCGTCGTGGTCGTGGTGGTCGTCGACCCACCACTCGTGGTCGTGGTGGTAGTGGTCGTCGTCGTGGTCACCCCGCCACTGGTCGTGGTGGTCGTGGTCGTGCTCCCACCCGACTGCCCCTGCCCGTTCCCCTGGTTCCCGCTCCCCTGGTTCCCGTTCCCGGAAGACGACCCCCCGGAGTTCCCAGGCGGGGCGATCGGCGTGAAGTCCTCGTCGGACCCCGCCAGATCGGGCAGCAACGTCACCCCGTTGCGATAGGCGTCGGCCCAGTACAGAACCGTCCGCACGTACTCCTCGGAGTGGTTGTACCGGAAAACCGACTTCGCCCGCTGAGCCGGGTCGCTCAGATCCGACCCGTAGGCGCACAGGTAGTTCCCAGCCCCGACAGTCGCGTCGTAGACGTTGTTGGGGTTCCGCTCCCCGTCCCCGTTCCCGTCGGCCGCGTACCCCTGCCAGGTCGACGGGATGAACTGCATCGGCCCCACGGCCCGGTCCCACGTGGTGTCGCCGTCGTACCGCCCGCCATCCGTGTCGTGGATGGCCGCGATCCCCGGTCCGCCGTTCAACACCGGCCCCAGGATCGCCGGAACCGCGTTCCCCCGAGCGTCCACCCGCCCGCCCCGCGCGTGCCCGGACTCGATCCGCCCGATCCCCGCCAGCAACGACCAGTGGATCTTGCACCCCGGCGTGGTCTGCGCCAGCCGCTGCTCGGCCCGCGTGTACGCGTCGAGCATCACCCCCGGCACCCCCAGCGGCCCGGTCGGCAGGCTGTCCACGCCGGTCGGCAGGTAGTCGCCGAACGCGCTCGCGTCGTCCGCGTCCGCGATCAGGTCCGCGCCCAGCGCGTCCGTCCGGGGGAGCTTTCCGCCTGCCCCGAACCGGTCCTCCCCGGCGCCGGACCGCACCGACAGCGCGCCCAGCACGTCCCCGGCCCCCGGCGGCACGGCGCTCAGCGCGCTCCGCGCGGACACCGGCAGCCAGTCCACGCCCAACGTCCCGTTCAGCAGCGCGGGCACCAGCATCGCGCACGTCGCCGTCGCCGCCAGACCCCGCTGCCTGGGCGTCATGGCGCCTCGATCTGCTCTTCGGCCGCGTCCCCGTCGCTTCGGCACAGCAGCGAACTCCCTAGTCGGTGGATCCCCCGTTCCCGCCGCCCAGACTGCCCGATCCAGGGATGCCTGTCACGGGCGCGCACCTGCTTTGTGCCCCCGGGTCTGCCCTCGCGGTCGACTTTCCACCCGTGGCCAACACTCTCGCTCCCGAACGGGAGCGCCCCTCACGTCCGGGCGGCGCAGTCCCCGCTCGGCCACACGTCCGCGAGCAGCGCGAGCGCCTCGTCACCGAACGGGTTCACGCCCGGACCGACCGCGAGCGCGTGCCCGACGTGCACGTGCAGGCACTTGACCCGCTCCGGCATCCCGCCCGCCGTGACCTTCGTGCCCAGCGACTCGATCGCGTCCCGCTCGGCCAGGTACGACTCGTGGGCGCGCAGGTACGCGGCGGCCAGCTCCTCGTCCTCGGCGAGCCGGTCCTGCATCTCCCGCATGACCCCCTCGCTCTCCAGCCTGCTGACCTGCGAGGTCAGCCGGGGGCACGTCAGGTAGTACAGCGTCGGGAACGGCGTGCCGTCCTCCAGCCTCGGGCTGGTCTGCACCACCGAGGGGTGCCCGCTCGGGCACCGCGCCGCGATCGCGCGCATCCCGCGCGGGACCCGCCCGAGCTGCTCCGCCACGATCGCCAGGTCCTGCTCGTCCACGTTCACTTCGCCGCCACCGAGTCCCACAGCTGCTGGTACCAAGCCTTGTTCGGGACCGGCTCGCTGGCCGGCCTCTCCTCCTGCTCCGGACGCCCCGAGTCACCGGGGAGCTGCACGACGTAGGGCGTCTCGCCCGGTCGCACGTAGTGCAGCCTTCGCCGAGCCTCGGCCGCGATCACGGCCGGGTCGTCGAGCTGCTGCCTGCGCTCTTCCAGCTGCGCCACCTGCTCGCGCAGCGCCTGCTGCGACGTCGCCACGTCGCGCAGCTCGTCCCGCTGCGCCAGGTAGGTCCGCAGCGGCACGGCGATGCTGAGCGCCAGCGCGCACACCACCATGGCCAGCACCGCGGCCTGGCGGGTGCTGGTCATGCCGAACGCGCCGCCGGTGCCCGCACCCGCGCGGGTGCGCGCCTTGGACTGCGCCCGCCGCCGGGCGGGCTGCTGCCGCGCCCCGCCACGCCCCTTGGCCGCCTCGTCGCGGGCTCCCCCGCGCGCGCCCGCCTTCGGGCCGCCCGCCTTGGGGGCGCCTGCCGAACCAGGACCCGAGCCCGAGCCGACACCCGCGCCCGTCCCGGCCGCGGACCCGGCTCCGGCCCCGCCCCCCGCGCCCTCGCGGGCCGAGGTCGTCCTGCCCCCCGAGCGCCCCGAGCCGGACCGCGAGGTCCGGCCCGAGGCCCCCGAGGCAGAGCGGGACCCCGGCGCGGACCCGCCGCGCCGAGCGCCCCGTTCCCTCCCGGCCATCAGCCCTCCGGCGTGAACCGCGGGAAGGCCGTGTCACCGGCGTAGCGCGCGGCGTCGCCCAGGGCCTCCTCGATGCGCAGGAGCTGGTTGTACTTCGCGGTGCGCTCGCCGCGGGCGGGCGCACCGGTCTTGATCTGGCCGGCGCCGACCGCGACCGCGAGGTCCGCGATGGTGGTGTCCTCGGTCTCGCCCGACCGGTGGGACATCATCGAGCGGTAGCCGTACGAGGTGGCCAGGGACACCGCGTCCAGGGTCTCGGACAGCGTGCCGATCTGGTTGACCTTCACCAGCAGCGCGTTGGCGGCGCGGCGGGAGATGCCCTCCTCCAGGCGCTCCGGGTTGGTGACGAACAGGTCGTCGCCGACGATCTGCACCTTGTCGCCCAGCGCGGCGGTCATCGCCACCCAGCCGTCCCAGTCGTCCTCGGACAGCGGGTCCTCGATGGACACCAGCGGGTAGGCGTCGACCAGCTCCGCGTAGTACGCGGACATCTGCTCGGCGCTGCGCTTGTTCTTCTCGAACGTGTAAGCGCCGTCCGAGAAGAACTCGGTGGCGGCCACGTCGAGCGCGAGCGCGATGTCGCGGCCGGGGCGGTAGCCCGCCTTCTCGATCGCGACGAGGATCAGGTCGAGCGCGTCGCGGTTGCTGGACAGGCTCGGCGCGAAGCCGCCCTCGTCGCCCAGCCCGGTGCCCAGGCCCTTGCTCTTGAGCACGGACTTGAGCGAGTGGTACACCTCGGCGCCCCAGCGCAGGGCCTCACGGAAGCTCTCCGCGCCGATCGGCGCGATCATGAACTCCTGGATGTCCACGTCGGTGTCGGCGTGCGCGCCACCGTTGAGGATGTTCAGCATCGGCACCGGCAGCACGTGCGCGTTCGGGCCGCCCACGTACCGGAACAGCTCCAGCCCGGACGACGCCGCGGCGGCCTTGGCCACGGCCAGCGACACGCCGAGGATGGCGTTCGCGCCGAGGCGGCCCTTGTCCGGGGTGCCGTCCAGGTCCACCAGCTTCTGGTCGACCACGCGCTGCTCGACGGCCTCGATGCCCACCAGCTCCGGGCCGATCTCGTCCAGCACCGCGGTGACCGCGTGCTCGACGCCCTTGCCCAGGTAGCGCTTCGCGTCGCCGTCGCGCAGCTCCACCGCCTCGTGCTCGCCGGTCGAAGCGCCGGACGGCACGGCGGCGCGCTCGAGCGTGCCGTCGTCCAGCGCCACCTCCACCTCGACGGTGGGGTTGCCGCGCGAGTCCAGGATCTCGCGGGCGCCGACCTGCTCGATGACAGCCACGTGCTGCTCCCTCGTCAGACCATTCCTGTATCGGTGACGAGACTAGTTGGTGACGTCCGGGACCTCGCCCCGACGGGGGTGCTCGGGGCGGCTCGTCCACCTGGAACGGTCAACCGGGTCGCCACCTGCGGTGACGACCGCGGTCATCCGGCTGGTGGTCGAACCGGCGCGGGGTGCGCGAGTACCGTGGCAACGATGGCCGAGAGCACGTTCGACGCCTTCCGCAAGGCGGAGGCACTGCTGGCGGAGCGCCGTCCACTGGAGGCGCTGCGCGCGCTGGAACCGGTGCTGGCGGAGGCTCCGGGGGAACCCTCCGTGCACCTGCTCGCCGGGCGGGCGTACCTGGGGTCGGCGCAGTTCAGCCGCGCCGAGGAGGCGTTCAGGAAGGTTCTGGAGATCGATCCGTCCGACTACTACGCGCGGTTCGCGCTGGGCAGGACGCTGCAGCGGCAGTCCCGGCTGCCGGAGGCGCTGACCCAGTTCAGGATGGCCGTCGCGATGAACCCGACGCCGGAGTACCAGGAGGCGCTGGGTGAGCTGAGCGCCCGCCTGGCGGTGGAGCGCGACGCCTCGGGGTGAGCCCGGCCGAGTGACCGGAGCGGGCCGGGAGAGCGCTCTCCCGGCCCTCCGGCATCGGCTTCCCGAAGCACGTGGCGACCGGCGCGAACCCGCCGCGCGGCCGGGCGTGTCGCGCACCCGCCCGGCGGCCCGGTCAGCCCGTCAGCTTGCCCGTCGGGGCGGGAGCCCCCACGCTCGCGCGGGCGTACGCGTCCGCGCCGCTGAACACGTTGCGCGCGTACTCCACCGACTCGTTGTAGGTCATCACCCCGCGCCACCACCCGGCGCCGCTGGTCATGTCGCCGCCGCTGACGCACAGGTACCGCCCGGCGGTCAGCGCCGCGTCGTCGATGTCCTGCGGGTCGGGGTCCTTCCCGTCCCCGTTGGCGCGCATCCCGTAGCGCGCCCACGTGGTCGGGATGAACTGCATCGGCCCGACCGCGCGGTCCCACCGGGTGTCGCCGTCGAGCTTGCCGCCGTCGGTGTCCTCGATGGCCTTCACGCCGGGGCTGCCGTCGAGCGGGATGCCGATGATCGGCTCGTTGGGCCTGCCGTCCTCGCCGAGCTCGAGCCCGCCGATGGTGCCGTGGTGCGACTCGATGCGGCCGATGCCCGCGAGCGTCGCCCACGTGATGCCGCACCGGGGCAGCTCCTCGCGCAGCAGCAGCTCGGCCTCGCCGTAGGCGCGCAGCGCCCGCGCGGGGACCTCGATCTTCTTGGACAGCTCGGCGGCCCAGGCGGCCACGGCGGCGGAGGTGTCGCCGCCCCTGGCGGTGGACGCGGAGGGGGAGGACGACGCCGAGGAGGAGCGGGACGGGGAGGCGGACCGGGAGTCCGACGGGGAGGCGCCGGGCGCGGCCGTGGGCTCGCCCGCGGCGTTCGGCACGGCGCTCCCCGGCTCCAGCTCCTGGAACGGCACCTGGAAGGGCGGCTCCGGCTCGGCCCTGGGTGTGCGCCCCAGCATGGCGATGCCGTAGGCGCCGCCTGCGACGGCGCCGAGCAGGATCAGGACCAGCACGAAGCGCCCGAAGAAGGCTCCCCGGCGGGCACGCCGGTTCGGCGCGGGCTTGGACTGCGGCGGGACGACCACCTGCCCAGGCTACGGGTTCACGCTGCGCTACCCGCCGGAAAACCCGGACGGATCGTCCTGTTTGTCCGAAGGGACTGGTGGGGACCGGGATTGAGGGGTCCCCCCGGCGGGGCGCCCGTCAGCGCGCTGACGCAGCGCCACCACCGGAGAACCCGGTGGTCACGCGGCCGGGCGTCCCCCGCCGGGAGCGCGCGCTCCCGGCGGGGGACCGGGGGTAGATCAGATTCACCCCAATGGAGGTAGCGCGGGCGGCACGGCGGCGGGGCGGGTCTCCAGCGCCTCCAACGCCAGCCGCACCGCCGTGTCGAGCTGCGGGTCGCGCCCGGCCACCCGGTCCTGCGGGGTGATCACCACCTCCACGTCCGGGTCGACGCCGTGGTTCTCCACCCCCCAGCCGGGTCCGGCGAACCACGACGCGTAGCGGGGCTGGGTGACGCCGGTGCCGTCGACCAGCGAGTACCGCATGTCGATGCCGATCACCCCGCCCCACGTCCTGGTGCCGACCACCGGGCCGATGCCCATCTCCTTGATGGCCACGTTCACGATGTCCCCGTCCGAGCCCGCGTACTCGTCGGCGATCGCCACCACCGGCCCGCGCGGCGCGTCCGCCGGGTACGTCTCGTGCGCGGTGAAGCCCCGCCCGACCGACCAGCCGATGACCTTCCTGGCCAGCTTCTCCACCACGAGCTGCGAGGTGTGCCCGCCCGCGTTCTCCCGCACGTCCAGCACGACGGCGTCGCGCGCCACCTCCACCCGCAGGTCCCGGTGCAGCTGCGCCCAGCCCGAGCCCATCATGTCGGGCACGTGCAGGTAGCCCACCCTCCCGCCGGACAGCTCGTGCACGCGGGCCCGCCGGTCGGCCACCCACGCGTGGTAGCGCAGCGCCTCGTCGTCGGCCAGCGGCACCACGACCACCCGCCGGGGGTCGCCGTCGCCGCCGGGCCGCACGGTCAGCTCCACCGGCTTGCCCGCCGTGCCCACGAGCAGCGGCGCGGGCCCGGTCAGCGGGTCGACCCGGCGGCCGTCCACGGCGGTGATCACGTCGCCCGCCCGGACCGCGACGCCGGGCGCGGACAGCGGCGAGCGCGCCGCCGGGTCCGAGGTCTCGCCGGGGATGACCCGCGCGACGCGCCACGAGCCGTCCTCGCCGCGCTCCAGGTCCGCCCCGAGCAGCCCCACCCGGCGGCCCCGCGCGCGCCGCGCGGGCATCACGTAGGCGTGCGAGGTGCCCAGCTCGCCCTGCACCTCCCACAGCAGGTCCACGAGGTCGTCGTAGCTGCCGAGCCGGTCGACCAGCGGCCGGTACCGCTCCAGCACGCCCGCCCAGTCGACGCCGCCCATGTCGGTGCGCCAGAAGTGGTCGCGCATGAGCCGCCCGGCCTCGGCGTACGCCTGCCGCCACTCGGCGGCCAGGTCCACCACGACCCGCACCCGCGACAGGTCCACGTCGACCGAGTCGGTGTCCTCGCCGTCGACCTTCCGGTCGCTGGGCACCACCCGCATGTCGTCGCCGTCGTGCACGACCAGCCGCTGCCCGTCGCCGGTGACGGTGAACGCGTCCACGCCGTCGGCCAGCACCTCGGTCCGGGACTTGGCCAGGTCGAACCGCTCCAGCACGGCGCGCGCGGGTCGCGAGTCGGCGCTCGCCTGGTTGTCGCCCAGCACGCCGTGCAGCGGGCTGCGCAGCCACAGCAGCCCGCCCTTGGCGGTGGTCAGCCCCGAGTACCGCCCGGCGGCCACCGGCACCGCGACCACCCGGTCGGCCAGGCCCTCCAGGTCGACGACGGTGATCGGGTTCTCCTCGTCCTTCTCCTTGTCCTTATCGCCGGAGTCGTCGCCGACCGCCCGGCCCAGCCGCAGCGGGTCGAACGGGGACGGGGTGGTCGCGGCCAGCGGCACCAGGTGCGGGCGGCAACCGGTCGGGAACGACATGTCGAACACGTGCGCGTCGTACACCGGGTCGAAGCTGCGCACCGACAGGAACGCCAGGTGGCGGCCGTCCTCGGTGAACGCGGGCGAGAAGTCGGAGAACCGCAGCGGCGTGACGTCCACCGGGACGAGGTCCTCGGTGTTGGCCATCCGGATGTGCTGGAGCGGGCTCGGGCCGGGCTGCGCCCAGGCCAGCCAGTGCGAGTCGGGCGAGAACACCAGGTCGTCCACGTGCGGGTTGGCCCCGGAGAGCACCTCGCGGACCTCGCCGGACTCGACGTCGACCAGCAGCAGCCGCCCGTCGTGGGTGGCGACGGCGAGCTTCCTGCCGTCCGGCGACGCGGCCAGCTCCAGCACCCGGCCGAGCTGCCCGGCGGCGACGCGGCGCGGCTCCTCGCCCGGCTCGCGCCCGCCGACCGGGCTGAACTCCAGCGCCTCCTCGCCGTCCGCGTCGGTCACCCACACGACGGTGTCGCCGAGGACCCTGGGCAGCCTGGCCCGCACGCCCGGCTCCTCGGCCAGCGCCCGCACCGGGCCGTCCCGGTGGGTCACCCAGTGCACGGTGCCGCGCACCTCGACGGCGCTGGCCCGGCCGGTGCGGTCCGGGCGGGCGTCGTCGGGGCTGGGCGCGACGTGCCGGGGCGTGCGCGCGGTGCGCGGCCCGGCGAGGGCGATGTCGAGCCTGCGCGGCTCGGCGTCCAGGCCGTCGAGCAGCCACAGCTCGCCCGCGCACTGGTAGACCACGCGGCGGCCGTCCGTGGTGGCGACGCGGGCGTAGAAGAAGTCCTGGTGGGTGTGCCTGCGCAGGTCGGAGCCGTCCGGGAGGGCGGAGTAGACCGAGCCGACGCCCTCGTGGTCGGACAGGAACGCGATCCGCCCGCCCACCCACATCGGCGAGGTGAGCGGCGAGGTCAGCTCGGGCAGCACGCGGGTGAACTCGCCGCTCCCCTCGACGTCGACCCACAGCTTGGCCGCCATGCCGCCCCGGTACCGCTTCCACCAGGCCGGGTCGCGGCCCGCCGCGCTGGAGGTGAGCACCTGGCGGTCCGGACCGTAGGCGACGTCGCCGACCCAGCCGAACGGCAGCTTCTCCGAGGGGCCGCCGTCGAGCGGGACGGCGTGCGCCCACTCGCGGTTGCTCGTGGCCTGGCCGGTGGTGCTGATCGCGACGACGCGCCCGTCCGGGGTCCAGGTGCGCACGCCGGTGATGTGGTCGCCCCAGTGGGTGAGCCTGCGGGCGGGGCCGCCCGCGACGGGGGCGGCGTGCACCTCGGGGGCGCCGTCGCGGTGGCTGGTCCAGGCCAGGTGGGCGCCGTCGGGGGAGAAGCGGGGGGTCGACGCGCGCACCTGGTCGGCTGACACGCGCCAGGCACGGCCGCCGTCGAGCGGGGCCAGCCACACGTCGTCCTCGGCCACGAAGGTGACGAGATCCCCGTGCAGGTGGGGGAAGCGGAGGTAGGCGGGTTCGGTCACCCCCTCGACGTTAGCGGCCACCCCCGTCAACACCGGATCGGCCACCCAGGCGGGCGAAGGTGGTCAGGGGGTGGGACGGCGGGGGTGCGCCGCCCCCGACGCGAAGAGGTCGCCCGCCGGGACCACCGGTGGACGACCTCTCGCGGCGCTCAGCGCTCAGCGTTCAAGCCCCGGTCAGGCTTTCCAGAACTCCCGCCAGTCCTCGGCGGTCAGCGCGGTCCGGCCCGCCGCGCGCGCCGCGAGCTCGGTCCGCCGGACGCTCCGCTCGAACGCCCGCGCCACCGCCCGCAGCTCCGCCTCCGGGTCCTCCCCCGCCAGCTTCGCCAGCGCGGCCACCCCGAACAGCGTCGTGCCGGTGTCGTCCCCGTCCGGGACGAGGTCGGCGGGCCACCCGGCGCGGGCCGCCCGCTGCACGAGCTTCGCCGCCAGCGCCGCCGCGGGCTGCCCGAGGGCGACCCCGTCGACGCTGGACCCGCGCTTCTTCTCCTGCTGCTTGAGCTCCTCCCAGCGGTGCTCCTGGGTGGAGGCGTCGCGCACCGCCGGGTCGCCGCCCGCGAACACGTGCGGGTGCCTGCCGACGAGCTTGGCGACCAGGTCGGCCGCCACCTCGTCCACCCCGAACGGCCGCTCGGGGTGCTCGGCGGCGACGCGGGCGTGGAACAGCACCTGGAGCAGGACGTCGCCCAGCTCCTCGCGCATCGCGTCCCGGTCGCCGTCCTCGATGGCCTCCAGGAGCTCGTACGTCTCCTCGACGAGGTACTTGCGCAGCGAGTCGTGGTCCTGCTCGGCGTCCCACGGGCAGCCGCCCGGCGAGCGCAGCCGGTCCATCACCGCGACCGCCTCGACGATCGGCGGCTCGGGCGTGCGCGCCAGGCGCGCGCCGCGCGCCACCAGCTCGGCGGCCAGCGGGTCGGCCGGGTCCGCGGTCAGCAGCACCGACCCGGCGGCCAGGTCGGACGCGGCGGCGGGCGCGGGGCGCACCCCCTCCTGGAGGGGGACGCCCGCGCTCGCGCACACGACCGGCGCGGCCCGCAGCGCGGGCAGCTCCGCGAGGGGCACCGCCCAGCCGAGGCGGGCGCTGACCACGATGACGGTGACCGGCGGCGCCGCGTCCGGCCCGGTCGGCGGGGCCGCTGCGGCGGGTGGGACGTCCGACGTCACGACTGGACCTGCCTCGCCTTCAGCTGCAGGCCGCCCAGCTCGCCCTCGCTCGGCACCGGGCCGTAGTTGATCGGGTCCCACACGCCGTAGCGCGGGTTCAGCTCGACCTTCGGCGACCCGGCCAGGGTCTGCATCAGCCGCAGGCCGATGCCCTCCAGCGCGGACGGGGTGAGCTGCGAGGCGGACGCGTCCAGGCCGCTCGCCGTCGCGTCGGTGTCCCGGTCGGTCACGTAGGCCACCAGCCACTGCGAGCTGCTCTGGCTCGGCGGGTACGCCAGCACGGTGCCGGGCTCGGCGCCGAACAGCGGGGCCTGCGCGGCCTCGGGCGACTCGGCGGAGCTGACCTTCTGCCCGCGCCCGGCGAGCTGCTGGCCCTCGGGGCCGCTCGGCGCGGCGGCGATGAAGCCCGCCATCTTCGACGGGTCGGCCGCGACCTGCCTGGCCTTCTCCTTCGCGTCCTCACCGCTGGTGGTGAAGAAGTAGTCGAAGGTGACCTCCATCCGGTCCGCGTACTTGCCCGCCAGCTTGACCAGCAGCAGCTGGTCCCGCGCCCGCTCCGGGAAGGTCTCCTTCGTGTACACGGTGCCCTGGGAGGCGGTCTCGGCGCCGCCCGCGCTCTCGACGGCCTCCGCCACCTCGTCCTCGGTGACGGTGACGCCCTCGTTCGCGGCGGCCTTCGCGATCAGCTCGTGCCACACCTTGATCTGCACGAGGGTGTCGGCGACCTGGTCGAGCTTGCGCTCGCGCTGGAGGGCGACCTTGACGTCGGGCTCCTTGGCGAGCACCAGCTGGAGCTGGTGCTGGATGTCGGCCAGCGGCACCACCGAGTCGCCGACGACGGCCGCCGACCCGATCTTGGCCGGGCCCGAGCCGCAGCCCGCCACCAGCAGTGCGACGGCCGCGACGGTCAGGGTGAAGCGCCTCTGCACAGTCCTCACGCCCAGTACCCTCTCACGAACTCGTGACACCGCTCACGGGCGCTCCCGCGAGTGATTCCAGGAAGTGGGCGCACCAGGCGAGCAACTCCTGGTCGCGCAGCGGGGGCGCGCCCATCCGGCCGCCCGCCGCGCCTTCGGTGGGCCGAGGCGTCGTGATCGTCGAGACGGCCTGCTTGTACACCGCCTTGGGGTGCAGCCTGCGCAGCCGGACCACCTGCGAGTCCTTCAGCTCCAGCGGCGCGAACCGGATCGAGCTGCCCTGCAGGGCGACCTCGGTGACGCCGTGCGCGCGGCAGGTGTGCCGCAGCCTGGCCACGTCCAGCAGCCGCTCCACGGGCAGCGGCGGCGCGCCGTAGCGGTCCTTGAGCTCGTCGCGCACCGCAGTCAGCCCCGCCTCGTCGACGGCCGCCGCGATCTTGCGGTACGCCTCCAGCCGGAGCCGCTCGCCGGGCACGTAGTCGTGCGGGATGTGCGCGTCCACCGGCAGCTCGACGCGGACCTCGGCCAGCTCGGCCTCCAGCTCGCCGTCGGCCCCCGCGGAGCGGCGGAACGCCTCGACCGCCTCGCCGACCAGCCGCACGTACAGGTCGAAGCCGACGCCCGCGATGTGCCCGGACTGCTCGGCGCCGAGGATGTTGCCCGCGCCCCGGATCTCCAGGTCCTTCATGGCCACCGCCATGCCCGCGCCCAGCTCGGTGTTCTGCGCGATGGTGGCGAGCCGGTCGTGCGCGGTCTCGCTGAGCGGGGACTCCGGCGGGTACAGGAAGTACGCGTACCCGCGCTCGCGGCCCCGGCCGACGCGCCCGCGCAGCTGGTGCAGCTGGGACAGGCCGAGCATGTCGCCGCGCTCGACGATGAGCGTGTTGGCGTTGGAGATGTCCAGGCCGGTCTCGACGATCGTGGTGGACACCAGGACGTCGTACTCGCGCTCCCAGAACCCCTGGATGATCTTCTCCAGCTTGTCCTCGTTCATCTGGCCGTGCGCGGTGACCACGCGCGCCTCGGGCACCAGCTCGCGGATGCGCCGGGCGGCCTTCTCGATCGAGGAGACCCGGTTGTGCACGTAGAACACCTGGCCGTCGCGCAGCAGCTCGCGCCGGATGGCCGCGCCGACCTGCTTGTCGTCGTACGCGCCGACGTAGGTCAGGATCGGGTGCCGCTCCTCGGGCGGGGTGAGGATCGTGGACATCTCGCGGATGCCCGCCAGCGACATCTCCAGGGTGCGCGGGATCGGCGTCGCGGACATGGTCAGCACGTCCACGTGCGTGCGCAGCGCCTTGATGTGCTCCTTGTGCTCGACGCCGAAGCGCTGCTCCTCGTCCACGATCACCAGGCCGAGGTCCTTGTACCGCAGGCCCTTCTGCAGCAGCCGGTGCGTGCCGATCACCACGTCGACGTCGCCCTCGGCGAGCCCGGTGGTGGTCTGCTCGGCCTCGGTCGGGTCGGTGAACCGGGACAGGCCCCGCACCACGACCGGGAACGCGCGCATCCGCTCGGTGAACGTGTTGAGGTGCTGCTGCGCCAGCAGGGTCGTGGGCACCAGCACCACCACCTGCTTGCCGTCCTGCACCGCCTTGAACGCCGCGCGCACCGCGATCTCGGTCTTGCCGTAGCCGACGTCGCCGCAGATGACCCGGTCCATCGGGACGCCGCGCTCCATGTCGCCCTTGACCTCGTCGATGGCGGCCATCTGGTCGACGGTCTCGGTGAACGGGAACGCGTCCTCCAGCTCGCGCTGCCACGGGGTGTCGGGCGCGAACGCGTGGCCGGGCGCGGACTGCCGGGCGGCGTAGAGCTGCACCAGCTCGGCGGCGATCTGCTTGACCGCCTTCTTGGCCTTGGCCTTGGTGTTCTTCCAGTCCGAGCCGCCCAGCTTGTTGAGCGTGGGCAGCTCGCCGCCGACGTAGCGGGAGACCTCGTCGAGCTGGTCGGTGGGCACGAACAGCCGGTCGCCGGGCTGGCCGCGCTTGCTGGAGGCGTACTCCAGCACCAGGTACTCGCGGGTGGCGCCCGCGACGGTGCGCTGCACCATCTCCACGTACCGGCCGATGCCGTGCTGCTCGTGCACCACGTAGTCGCCGGTCTTGAGGGCGAGCGGGTCGACGGCGTTGCGGCGGCGGGACGGCATCCGCCGCATGTCCTTCGTGGACGTCCCGCCCCGGCCGCCGGTCAGGTCCGTCTCGGTGAGCACCACCAGCGCCAGCTCGGGCAGCGCGAAGCCGTCCTCCAGCGCGCCGCGCACCACGGTGACCGCGCCGTTCTTCGGGGGCTCGTCCAGCGAGTCCACGCACACCGCGCCCACCTGGGCCTCGCGCAGCTGCTCGGTGGCGCGCTGGGCGGTGCCCGCGCCGGGCACGACCAGGACGGCGGTGCCGCCCGCGGCGGTGTGGGCGCGCAGGTCGGCGAACGCCCGGTCCACGTCGCCCTGGTAGGCCTGGACGTGCTTGAACTCCAGGCGCAGCACGTCCGAGCCCTCGGTGGTGAGCTGGCTGAGCGTCCACCAGGGCTTGTCGGCGGCGCGCGCGGCGTCGGCGACCTCGTCGAGCGCGCGGTAGGCGGAGGCGCCGAGGTCGATCGGGGCCTTGCCGCCGCCCGCCGCCGCCATCCAGGAGGCCTCCAGGAACTCCTGGCCGGTGCGGACCAGGTCGCGGGCGCGGGCCCGGATCTTCTCCGGGTCGTTGACCAGCACGTGCGTGCCGTCCGGGACCAGGTCGGTGAGCAGCTGGAGCTCGCCCTCGCACAGGGCGGGGATCAGCGCCTCCATGCCCTCGGACGGGATGCCCTCGGCGAGCTTGGCGAGCATCTCGGCGAGCTGCGCGTCGGCCTCGTGCTCGGCGGCCAGCTCCTGGGCGCGGGCGCGGACCCGCTCGGTGAGCAGCAGCTCGCGGCACGGCGGGGCGGTGAACGCGTCGACCTGCTTGGGCAGGGAGCGCTGGTCGGCCACCGAGAACGGGCGGATCTCGGTGACCTCGTCGCCCCAGAACTCCACGCGCAGCGGGTGCTCGGCGGTGGGCGGGAAGACGTCCAGGATGCCGCCGCGCACGGCGAACTCGCCGCGCTTCTCGACCATGTCGACGCGCGTGTAGGCGAGCTCGGCCAGCCGGTGCAGGAGGGCGTCGAAGTCGTGCTCGGAGCCGGTGGCGAGGTCGACCGGCTCCAGGTCGCCGAGGCCGGGGGCCATGGGCTGGATGAGGCTGCGGACCGTGGCCACGACCGCGCGCAGCGGCCGGTCGCCGGGGTGGGCGAGCCTGCGCAGCACCTGGAGGCGGGCGCCGACCGTGTCGGCCCTGGGGGACAGCCGCTCGTGCGGCAGGGTCTCCCAGGACGGGAAGATCGCCACCGCCTCGGGCCCGACCAGGTCGCGCAGGACCGAGGCCAGCTCCTCGGCCTCCCGGCCGGTGGCGGTCACGGCGAGCACCGGGGAGGTGCGCGAGAGCGCGGCGGCCACCAGGGGGCGGGCCGCGGGCGGTCCCTCCAGCTCCAGCTCGGGCGAACCCGCGGCGTCGGCCAGCGCGCGCAGGGCCTTGTCGGGCAGGACGGCGGTCAGCAGGCCGGACAGCGGGCCGGGCTGGGGCATCGGAGTGCGGCTCCCGTGACTGGTGGACAACGCGGACAGACCCCTGCCCTGGACGAGGCGCCGGGGGTGGGGGCTCGGCTCCAGGGTACGACCGGGGCCGGACGGCGCGCCGGTCCTCGGCGGGCCGGGCGGGTCGGCCGCCCCGCTGCGGGCGGGGGTTGTCGCATTCTTTCTGGAATTATTCCCGAATAGTCCGCCGCTCCGGTGAATCTTCCCCGCTGCCGGCCTTGACCTGCCGTTTCCCGCGTTGACGCCGATCAAGTCCGCACCCCACAATCCCCGGCATGGCCGGTTCCGGCGTTTTCCCGACCCCCTGGCTGGTGGTGTACGGCTACGGGGACCTGTCCTACCGGTTGGCCCAGCGGTCGGCCGACCAGTTGCGCGCGCGAGGGGTGGCCACGTGGCTCACCACGGTGCAGGAGGTGGACCCGGCGGCGCTGCCCCGGTTCCGGGGCGCGGTGCTGGTCCTGCCGACCTGCGCCTCGGCGGCCTCGGGGCGGCGCACGGGGTCGGCGCGGGCCCGGTTCGCCGGGATCGCGGCGGGCCTGCGGTCCTGCGCGACCCACGTCCTGCACGTCGGGACCCCGGCCGACCTGGACCCGGTCCCCGAGTACCGGGCGCTGCGGCCGAGCGTGCGGGCGGTGCACCACGTCCCGCGCCGCGCCGCGCCCGGACTCGACGTGCTCGGCCTCCTGACCGGCGTCGCGGACCGGGCGCGGGACGAGCGGTCGGCGGCGCTGTGGGCGCACGCGCGCGAGTGGGGCGTGGCGACCCCGGAGGAGGTGCGGGCGGTGCTGGCGGTGGTGGCGGAGCGGCGCGCGAGCTACGAGGAGCGCCGCTTCCACCAGGCCCGCAGGCCGCACCCCGACTACGACCTCAACCGCCTGGTCCTGCTCCTGGACCACCCGGACGTCGTGCCACCGAGGCAGCCGTGGATGAGCGCGGGGGAGCACGGGCGGGTCGTGGACGGCTTCACCGAGTGCGGCGCGCGGGTGGTCAGGGACACCGTGCGCCGGGTGCGCCAGGTGTGCCCGACCTTCGCCAGGCCGACCGACCGCGACGGCAAGAAGGGCGCGCAGTCGGACCTGCGGGACGTCTACCGGACCCTGGTCGAGCTGGCCAAGACCCTGGACGGCGCCGCGGGCGGGGCCGCGGGCGGAGCTGCGAACGGGACTGCGGGCGGAGCTGCGGGCGGAGCTGCGGGCGGAGCTGCGGGCCAGCCTGCGGGCGGGGCCGCCACGGCAGGCCCCGCCGACTTCGCCGACCGGCTCAGCCCGCGGCGGTGACCCGCAGGACCTCGTCCCCGTCGCCGTTGGAGGTGGTCACGTAGAGCGCGCCGTCCGGCCCCTGCTTGGCGGCCCGCAGCCTGCCCTTGGTCCCGTCCAGCTCCGGCGGCGCCGACACCGAGTGCACCCCGCCCTCGGGCGTGATCTCGAACAGGAACAGCTTCGAGCCCTTCAGCGCGGTCACCGCGAGCGCCCCGTCGAGCCCGCCCCACTGCTCGCCCTGCAGGAACGCCGCGTCCGAGACGGCCTCGGTGGGGCTGCCGCTGGACCAGATCGCGGGCACCGCGTCCGGGAAGCGCTCCAGGTCGGTCATCGGCACGCTCTCGTCGTACCCGCCCTGCGTGCCGCCCCGGCTGGGGTCCCAGCCGTAGTTCGCGCCGGGCTTGAGCACGTTCAGCTCGTCGTCCACGGACGGCCCGTGCTCCGCGCTGACCACCAGCCCGTCCGAGCGCACCGCGATCCCCTGCACGTTGCGGTGCCCGTAGGTCTCGACCCGGTGCTCCCCGGTGCCGAGGTCGACGACGAGCGTCTTCCCGCCGAGCCCGTCCCGGTCCTGCGAGGTGTCGGCGCGGGCCGCGTCCCCGGTGCCGACGCGCAGCTTCCCGTCGGCGTCGATCGCGAGCCTGCACCCGGAGTGCCGGCCGCCGGGGTTGGCGGGCAACCCGGTGAGCAGGTCGCCGACCTTGCCGACGGCGTCGCCGTCGCCCAGCTCCCAGGTGGTGAGGCGGATGTCGGAGGCGGTGTTCTGGCAGGTGGTGAACCGGCTGGCGCCGGGGTGCACGGCGATCCCGAGCAGCCCGCCCTCACCCCTGGCGACGGCCCCGGTGTCCACGTCCAGGTCCTTGACCTGGCCGTTCTCCACGACGCTGACCGTCCCCGGCCGCTGCGTGACGAGCATCCGCCCGTCCGGCAGCCAGTCGATCCCCCAGGGGTGCGCGAGCCCGGAGGCGACGGTCTCCACGGTGAGCCCGGCGGCGGCCCCTTCGGTCGGCGCGGAGCTCCCGGGGGAGGACCCGTCGCCATTGGCGGGCGTCGCGGTGCACCCGGTCACCAGGAGGACAGCGGCAAATCCGGCGATTCGACCCATGCCCCGAGGATGCCCAGCGCGACGTGAACCCAACGTGCGGAGCGGGGTCGAGAACCCGCGAAGGCGCAGCCGAGTCGCTCAGACCTCCAGCGGGTACACCCGCTCCACCGGCAGCAGCTCCCGCGCCAGCTCCAGCTCCCCCGCCGCGACGGCCGCCCCGACCCGCCTCATCAGCCCGGTCACGTCCGTCAACCCGGTGATCCACTCCTCCACGTGCCGCCGCGACGCCTCACCGGCCAGCCCGAGCTGCGGCGACCGGCGCCCCAGCGCCTCGTGGCGCAGCCCCCGCTCCGGGTCCCACTGCACCCGGATCTCCGGCTTGCCCCTGACGACCTCCCGGCTGGGCACGGCGGCCAGCACGGCGGCGTCGAACGGCTCCCGCAGCACCCGGACCGCCAGCACCCGCTCCTGCCCGGCCTCGCGCGCCCACCCGCACCGGTGCGCCATCCACAGGAACGACGGCTTGACCCACGTCATCCGCCCCGGCTTGAACGGCGGCACGAACGTCCCCGCCGCGAGCGCGGGCTCCGCGATCTCCGGCGAGTGCGCCTGGTAGACGACGAGGGTCCGCTCGTCGAAGTCGGCCCTGATCCGCCTGTGCTCCACCCGACCGGTGTCAGCGGCCGGGCAACCGCTTTGCCCGCCGCGCCCGCCCGCTCACGGCCGGTTGCGCAGCTTGGGCTTGTGCTCCAGGCTCGACAGCCCCTTCCAGGCCAGGTTGACCAGGTGCGCGGCCACCTCGTCCTTCTTGGGCTTGCGCACCTCCAACCACCACTGCCCGGTCAGCGCGACCATCCCCACCAGGGCCTGCGAGTACAGCGCGGCCAGCTTCCGGTCGTAGCCCTGCCGGGAGAAGTGCAGCCCCAGGATGTGCTCGACCTGCGAGGCGATGTCGTTGAGCAGCGACGAGAACGTCCCGGTGGTCGACGCCACCGGCGAGTCGCGGACCAGGATGCGGAACCCGTCCGTCGACCCCTCGATGTAGTCGAGCAGCGCGCAGGCCGCCTGCTCCAGCAGCTCCCTGGGGTGACCCCCGGAGAGCGCGTTGACCACGTGGTCCATCAGCGACTGCATCTCCCGGTCGACCACGACGGCGTAGATGCCCTCCTTGCCGCCGAAGTGCTCGTACACCACGGGCTTGCTCACGCCCGCCCGGTGCGCGATCTCCTCGACCGAGGTGACCTCGTAGCCCTTCTCCGCGAACAGTGCGCGCGCCACGTCGAGCAGCTGCTCGCGCCGCTCCTTGCCCGTCATCCGAACCCTTGGGGCTGGCACAGCGTCCCTGTTCCTTCTCCCGACACCCGGTCGGGACCAGCCTAAACACCGACGCGCCCCGAAGCCCGTGCGGGCCTCGGGGCGCGTGGTGGCGTCACGGGGTCAGGCCGCCTGCTTCGCCTTCTCGCCCTTGGCCCCGTCCTTGGCGGAGATGCGGGTGAGGCGCTGCGCGTTCGGCCAGCGCACGCTGGTCGCCCAGCCGAACTTCTCGAAGGCCCAGATGATCCGCGCCGAGATGTCGATCTGCCCGCGCTTCACGCCGTGCCGGGCGCAGGTCGGGTCGGCGTGGTGCAGGTTGTGCCACGACTCGCCGAAGGACAGGATCGCCAGCGGCCAGAAGTTGGCGGACTTGTCGCGGGCGGTGAACGGCCGGTCGCCGATCATGTGGCAGATCGAGTTGACCGACCAGGTCACGTGGTGCAGGAACGCGACCCGGACCAGGCCCGCCCAGAAGAACGCGGAGAGCGCGCCGGACCAGGACATCGTGATCAGGCCGCCGAGGACGCCGGGCGCGAGCACGCTGATCGTGGTCCACAGCCAGAACAGCCGGTCGACCCTCACCAGGTCGTCGTCGGCCAGCAGGTCGGGGGCGAAGCGGGCGGAGTTGGTCTTGTCGCGCTCGAACAGCCAGCCCATGTGGGCGTGCCAGAAGCCCTTGGCCAGGGCGATCGGGCCGCTGCCGAACAGCCACGGCGAGTGCGGGTCGCCCTCGCGGTCGGAGAAGGCGTGGTGCCTGCGGTGGTCGGCGACCCAGACGATGACCGGGCCCTGCAGGGCCATGCTGCCCATGATGGCCAGGGCGATCTTGAGCGCCCGGTTGGCCTTGAACGAGCCGTGCGTGAAGTACCGGTGGTACCCGACGGTGATGCCGAGCCCGGCGATGCAGTAGAACGCGGCGAACAGGGCCACGTCGACCCAGCCCAGCCCCCACCCCCACGCGACGGGGACCGCCGCGAACAGGGCCAGGAAGGGCACCAGGACGAACACGTACACGCCGAACTGCTCAGCGTTGCCGCGCTGCCCCTCGACCAGCGGCTTGGGGCCCCGGTTGGGCGGGCTGGGCGTGGACTTGCTCTCCACGGTGCTCGTCATGCGGATACCTCGTCGTCGTCCGGAAGCTACCTACGGAACCGTAACTTACGGCAGCGTAAGTTAGTCGAGGCCGCTCCCGCCAGGGGGGTGCGGGTTTTCACCGGTTGTTTTCAGGAAGCTCCTCCACCCGTCACCCGGTCGGGCAGGATCATCGGGTGCGGGATTTCTCTGGCGTTCGACCCAACCGCCTTCGGCGGATCGGGGCAGTGGTGGTGGCGGCTTCGCTGGTCCTGGCGGCAGCCGTCTCGGGCGGCATCGGGTGGCACTACAGCGAGCAACTGCTCAACCCGGCGACCGCCCGACCGGGTTTCCCGGACGTGGTGCTGGGCGCGTCGGACGGCGAGATCGTCCTGGCCGAGTCGGGGAGCACCGCCCTGCGCGGGACCTGGGGCCTGGTGTGGCCGGGCGGCGAGGTGGAGGTCGGCGACGTCGCCTCCCGCTCGGGCGGCGAGGTCCGCAGGCCGGTCGTCAGGGGGACCGCGCCCGCTGCGGGGACCCGCGTCCGCGTCGAGGGCTCGGTCTGGGCGAGCGACCCGCGCAGCGCGCTCGGCCTGGACTACCGGGACGTGAGCGTGCCCACCGAGCTGGGCGACGCGCCCGCGTGGCTGGTCCCCGGCAGCGGCGGCGAGGGCGGAGCCTGGGTCGTGGCCGTGCACGGCAGGGCGGGCACCCGCGCCGAGACCCTCCGCGCGCTCCCGGTGCTGCACGACGCGGGCCTGACCGTCCTGTCGATCACGTACCGCAACGACGACGGCGCCCCCGCCTCACCCGACGGGCTCTACCACCTCGGTGACTCGGAGTGGCGGGACGCCGAAGCCGCCGTCCGCTACGCCAGGGACAGCGGGGCGACGAGGATCGTCCTCTACGGCTGGTCCATGGGCGGCGCGATCGCGGGCCAGCTGCTGGCCCGCTCCGAGCTGGCGGGCGAGGTGTCCGCGCTCGTCCTGGACGCCCCGGTGACCAGCTGGACCGGCACCCTGGAGCTCCAGTCCCGCGAGCGCGGCGTGCCCACCTGGCTGGTGCCGCTGGCCGAGCTGGTCTCCGGCTGGCGGGCGGACCTGGACTTCTCCCGCTTCGACCTGGCCGACCACCCGCCCGCGCACCGCCCGCCGACGCTGCTGGTGCACGGCGACGCGGACACGACCGTGCCGGTGCAGGGCAGCAGGGACCTGGCCGCGCGGGCCGCGAGCGGGGCGCTGGACTGGGACGTGCGGTACGTCGAGGTGCCCGGCGCGGCGCACGTCGCGGCCTGGAACGCCGACCGGGCGCGCTACGAGCGCGAGCTGGCCGAGTTCGTGACTTCGCTCACCACCCCGCCGTGACCAGGCGCTACACGCTCCGTTATGATCCACTGACGAGGAGAGTGCCACCACTCGCGTGGTGGTGCTGACCGCGGACCCCCGCCCGTGACACGATGTGTTCCCGCGGCCGGGGAAGTCCCCGTCCGATCCGCCATGGTGTAAAGGCAGCACCTCGGATTTTGGTTCCGATGGTCCAGGTTCGAATCCTGGTGGCGGAGCGAGAGTGTCTCGGAACCGGGTCGGGCCCTCCGGCCCGGCCTGCCCTGCGTAGGGGGGTGTTGGTCGCTGCCGGGGGAAGCCGTCGAAGAGCAGGCCAGCGTCGTGCCCGCGCTCCAGGAGATGTCCGACGCCTGGCTGGTGGGCCGCGCCAGCGAGCTGGTCGCGGTGGCGCAGAGCAGCCACGTCGCCGAGCAGCTCGACGCCGCGAACGAGGTCGACGAGATCCTCGCCGAGGCGCAGAGCCGGGGCGAGCCCAGGATCGTGGCGCAGCTGCTGCGCGCCGCCGCCATCGTGCGCCTGGTGACGCCGGGGGTCGGCGACATGTCGGACTCCCTGCTGGAGGAGATGCTCACCCACACCCGCAGGCACGGCCTGGTGGTGCTGGAGGCGGAGGCGCACGCCCTGCTCGGCCGCAGGTACCTGCTGGTCGGGCTGGAGGACAAGGCGCTCAGCGAGATCGCCAACGGGCTGGCGATGCTGGAGGAGGACCTCACCCCGGACCCGGTGCTGGACAAGCGCACCTGGGACCGCCTGCTGGCCTCGGCGCTGCAGAACACCGGTTTAGTCCTCACCCAGCTCGGCGTCTACGAGATGGCCGACGAGGTCCTGGCCAGGGCCCACAACGCGATCCGCGACAGCGCCAACCCCCACCTGATCTACGTGCACCTGGTGAACCGGGTGCGGATGCTGCTGGGCTGGGGGCTGCGGCTGGAGCGGGTGAACAACCACGAGGAGGCCGCCGCCCGGTTCACCATGGCCGCGCGGATCGCCGAGGCGACCGAGGCGCCGTTCCTGCAGTCGCTGCACCCGCGCAGGCGGGACCGCACCGCCGCGCAGCAGGTGCCGGTGATCGGCGCGGCGCAGGCGCTGGCGAGCCCCGGCCCCGAGCACATCGCCCGGCTGTGGACGCTGCGCGAGCTGTCCATGTACGCCCGCGAGCTGATCATCGTGTCGATCGCGCTGGCGCGCTGCCTGGAGATGGAGGAGCTGCCGCAGCAGGCCCTCCAGGTGCTCACGCACGCCCGCACGAAGCTGGCCACCGACACCTCCGAGCCGACGCTGATGCTGTGCCTGGTGCGCGAGTACGCCCGGCTGGCGGGCCCGCAGGGCGAGCACACCGTCTCGGCGCTCCAGACGTACGCGAGCGCGCTGGAGGTGGAGCTGTGGCTGATGCAGGAGGCCCGCACCGCCACGCTGATCACCCGGCGCGACCACGAGCGGCTCACCAGGGCGCACGGGGCGATCGCCCAGCAGGCGATGCAGGACCCGCTGACCGGGTTGCCGAACCGGCGCGCGCTGGACGAGCGGCTGGCCGCGCTGGTCGCCGCGCAGACCCTGCCGATGGCGGTGGCGCTGGTCGACCTCGACGGGTTCAAGGGCGTCAACGACAAGCACTCGCACGCGGAGGGTGACGACGTCCTGCGCGTGATTGCCAGCACACTGCGGCACGCGCTGCGGGGCGACGACATGGTGGCCAGGTACGGCGGCGACGAGTTCGTGGTGCTGCTGCCGGGGACCACCCTGTCGCTGGCCGAGGCGGCGCTGGCCAGAGCCGTGGACGCCGTCGCTGGCCTGCCATCCGACCTGTCCAGGGGGGTGACGCTGTCGGTCGGGGTGATCGCGGTGCGCCCCCAGGAGAGCGACAACCAGGCGCTGTCCAGAGCGGACTCCGCGATGTACACCGCGAAGCGCAGAGGTGGCTGCCAGGTTGCTTCGGCAGACGGGGAAGCACCCGCGGAGGCTTAGTATCGGCACCTGGCGGGAGCCAGGCCTCCCGCCGCAGGCACGGACTCAGCAGAGGGAGAGCCGCTGATGCTCCAGGGTGTTCCCGCCCCGGTCAGCACTATCGTCCTCGCAGCGGGTGAGGGCACCCGCATGCGCTCCGCCACCCCGAAGGTGCTGCACCGGCTCGCGGGTCGCTCGCTGGTCGAGCACGCCGTGCGGGCCGCGGCGGGCGCCGACCCCGCGCACCTGGCCGTGGTGGTCGGGCACGGCCGCGAGGCGGTCACCGAGCACCTGGGGGTCGTCGCGGGCGCGCTGGGGCGCGAGGTCGTGGTCGCCGTCCAGGAGGAGCAGAAGGGCACCGGGCACGCGGTGGGCTGCGGCCTGGCCGAGCTGCCCGAGGACCTGACCGGCACCGTCGTGGTCACCTACGGCGACGTGCCGCTGCTGGACGCGGACTCGCTGCGCGCCCTGCTGGTCGAGCACGGGGCGCGCGGCAACGCGGCGACCGTGCTCACGGCGGTGCTCGACGACCCGACCGGCTACGGGCGCATCCTGCGCGACGCGGACGGCTCGGTGCTGGGCATCGTGGAGCAGAAGGACGCCGACGAGGCCCAGCGGGCCATCACCGAGATCAACTCGGGGGTGTACGCGTTCGACGCGGTCGTGCTGCGCGACGCCCTGTCCCGGCTGGGCACCGACAACGCCCAGGGCGAGCTGTACCTGACCGACGTGCTGGGCATCGCGCGCGGCGACGGCGGCCGGGTCGGCGCGCTGGTGACCGGCGACCGGTGGCTGGTGGAGGGCGTCAACGACCGGGTGCAGCTGGCCAGGCTCGGCAAGGAGCTGAACCGGCGGCTGGTCGAGCGCTGGATGCGCGAGGGCGTGACCGTGGTCGACCCGGACACCACCTGGCTGGACGCCGACGTGGAGCTGGGCCGGGACGCGCTGGTGGAGCCGGGCGTGCAGCTGCGCGCGGGCACCACCGTGGGCGAGGGCGCGGTCGTCGGCCCGGACACCACGCTGTCCGCCTGCGCGGTCGGCGCGGGCGCGAGCGTGGTGCGCACCCACGGCAGCGGCGCGGTGATCGGCGCGGGCGCGAGCGTCGGCCCGTTCGCCTTCCTGCGGCCCGGCACCAGGCTGGGCGCGGACGGCAAGATCGGCACGTTCGTCGAGGTCAAGAACTCGGAGATCGGCGCGGGCAGCAAGGTGCCGCACCTGAGCTACATCGGGGACGCGACGATCGGCGAGCAGTCGAACATCGGCGCCGCGAGCGTCACGGTCAACTACGACGGCGTGCACAAGCACCGGACGGTCATCGGCTCGCACTGCCGGACCGGCTCCGACAACATGTTCGTCGCCCCGGTGACCGTGGGCGACGGCGCTTACACCGGCGCGGGGACCGTGCTGCGGCGCGACGTGCCCCCCGGCGCGCTGGCCGTCTCCGGCGGTCCCCAGCGCAACCTCGCCGACTGGGTGCTCACCCGGCGGCCCGGAACCGCCGCGGCTGGTGCCGCCGAGCGCGCCCTGTCTCAGGTCGCGGAGAAGAACGAGGAAGGGCGCTGACGTGAAGAACCCGATCATGTCCGGGACACCCAAGAAGAACCTGATGCTCTTCGGCGGGCGGGCCTACCCGGAGCTGACGGAGGAGGTGGCCAAGCACCTCAACGTCTCGGTCACCCCGCAGGCCGCGTACGACTTCGCGAACGGCGAGATCTTCGTCCGGTTCGAGGAGTCGGTGCGCGGGTGCGACGCGTTCGTCATCCAGTCGCACAAGGCGCCGATCAACCAGTGGTTGATGGAGCAGCTGATCATGGTGGACACGCTCAAGCGGGCCTCCGCGAAGCGCATCACGGTGATCATGCCGTTCTACCCGTACGCGCGGCAGGACAAGAAGCACCGGGGCCGCGAGCCGATCTCGGCCCGCCTGGTCGCCGACCTGTTCAAGACCGCGGGCGCGGACCGCCTGGTGGCCGTGGACCTGCACACCGCGCAGATCCAGGGCTTCTTCGACGGCCCGGTGGACCACCTGTGGGCGATGCCGCTGCTGGCCGAGCACGTGCGCGACAAGTACGCGGGCCACGACATCACCGTGGTCTCGCCGGACGCGGGGCGCACCAAGCTGGCGGAGAAGTGGGCGGACACCCTCGGCGGCACGCCGATCGCGTTCATCCACAAGACCCGCGACCCGCTGCGGCCGAACGAGGTCGTGGCGAACCGGGTGGTCGGCCAGGTCAAGGACCGGCTGTGCGTGGTGATCGACGACATGATCGACACCGGCGGCACGATCACCAAGGCGGTGGACCAGCTCCTCGCCGAGGGCGCGTCCGACGTGGTGATCGCGGCCACCCACCCGGTGCTCTCGGGCCCCGCGGTGGAGCGGCTGCAGAGCTGCGGCGCGCGCGAGGTGGTGTTCACCGACACGCTGCCGATCCCGCAGGAGAAGCGCTTCGAGGCGATGACGGTGATCCCGATCGCGCCGCTGCTGGCGCGCGTGATCCAGGAGGTCTTCGAGGACGGGTCGGTCACGAGCCTGTTCGACGGGAACGCTTGACGCTTGGCGCTTGACGCTTGACGGCGCAGCCGTCAAGGCTTCGGCTCCGGAGGAGTCGATCGACCGGACCAGCGGCCCGACGGGACTCCCCGTCGGGCCGCTGCCCGTTCCGGAGGCCGGGGTGCGCTCCCGCCCCCGGAGACCACCCCGCCCTTCACCCCCGGTCCTCCGCTCCCCGCCCCTCACCCCCGGTCCTCCGCTCCCCGCCCCTCACCCCCGGTCCTCCGCTCCCCGCCCCTCACCCCAATCCCCCACCCCCATCCCCATCCCCCACCCGGCCGCCCACTGATCGCGCGGTCCCGAACCCTCCCCCGCCCCACCCCGCAAGCGCTTGCCACCGCCCCTTGCAGCACTTCCACCCCCGTACGGGTGATCGCCGTTCGGGCTAACCGGCCCCGCCCCCGCCGCGCCGCGTCCCCACCCCGCACCCCCCTGCCCGCGCCACCCCACCCCCCGATTAGGCCAGGGCACCGCGGTCGTCCTACACTGGTCGGGTTGCCTCGGCGAGGACGAGCATCACGCTCGGCGTGATCGACGCGGCGGTTGTGGTGATGCGCGTGCCCATCCCTTCCGCGCCGCCCTCCGCCGCAGGCCAGCACCCCGCTTACGCCTTGCCCGACGTGCGAAGGCCATATCGAAGGAGAGCCCCACCGTGTCCGAGGTCCGTCTCGCCGCCGAGCAGCGCACCGAGTTCGGCAAGGGCGCTGCCCGCCGCACCCGTCGCGCCGGCAAGATCCCCGCGGTGCTCTACGGGCACGGCTCCGACCCGAAGCACCTGGCTCTGCCGGCGCTCGAGTTCGCCCGAGTCGTCCGTGAGCACGGCCACAACGCGGTCCTGACGCTGGACATCGACAGCGCCACCGAGCTGGCCCTGACGAAGACCGTCACGACCCACCCGCTGAAGAACTACATCGAGCACGTCGACCTTCTGCTGGTCAAGCGCGGCGAGAAGGTCACCGTGGACGTGCCGATCGTGCTGACCGGCGAGCCCGCCGCGGCCACCCTGCTCACCCAGGAGAGCACCACCATCCAGGTGGAGGCCGACGCGCTGAACATCCCGGACCAGATCGAGTTCTCGATCGCCGGTCTCGGCGCGGGCACCCAGGTGCACGCGTCCGACCTGGAGCTCCCCAAGGGCTCCACCCTGGCCACCGACCCCGAGGTGCTGATCCTCGCCGTCAACGACGCCCCGTCGGCTGCCTCCATGGGCACCGACGAGGGCGCCGAGGCGACCCCGGAGAGCTGAGCCCATCACGTCGGGCTGGTCGAACGGCTCCCCACCACCGCACGCCGGTGGTGGGGAGCCGTTCCCGCGTCTGGCCCCGGAGCGGGTGCGCGCGGCCCGGTTCCCGCGAAGACGGGTCAGGGGCTACGACCCCGATCAGGTGCACGCCCTGCTGGACCGGGTGGCCGACGCGCTGTCCGGCCGGGTCAGGGTGAGCCCGGAGCAGGTGCGCGCGGCGGTGTTCCGGGAGGTGCCCGGCGGTTACGAGCAGCAGGCCGTCGACCGGTTCCTCGCCGGTCTGGAGTGGCAGCTGGCCCACCAGGCGCTGCCCCCGACCTCGCTGCGGTCCGGGCGGGACCTGCTGGCGGTGGCGCTGCCCCGGTCGACCGCCGGATACGATCGCGCCGAGGTCGACGCCTTCCTCGCGCGGGCCGCGCTCGCGCTGGACGGCGGGCGCCGGATGACGGCGGGCGAGGTCCGCCACACCAGGTTCACCACCACGTCGGGGATGCGGCGCGGGTACCGGGTGCGCGAGGTCGACAACCTGTTGGACGAGCTGGAGCGGGAGTTGCGGTTCCGTGGGCGATGAGCTGACCCTCGTGGTGGGCCTGGGCAACTCCGGCCCGAAGTACGAGGGCACCCGGCACAACGCGGGGTTCCTGGTGCTGGACGAGCTGGCCGACCGGGTCGGCGGGCGGTTCAAGGCGCACAGGGGCGGCGCCGAGGTGGTCGAGGGCAGGCTGGCCGGGCAGCGGGTGGTGCTGGCCAAGCCGCGCGGCTACATGAACAACTCGGGCGGCCCGGTGTCGGGGACCGCCAAGTTCTACAAGGTGCAGCCCGCGTCGGTGATCGTGGTGCACGACGAGCTGGACCTGCCGTTCGGCGCGGTGCGGATGAAGCTCGGCGGCGGCGACAACGGGCACAACGGGCTGCGCTCGATCACGAAGTCGCTGGGCACGAAGGACTACCTGCGGGTGCGCTTCGGCGTGGACCGGCCGCCCGGCCGGATGGACCCGGCGGACTACGTGCTGAAGGACTTCTCGGTGGTGGAGCGCAAGCAGCTGGCGCTGGAGCTGGACCGGGCGGCCGACGCCGTGGAGGCCCTGGTGTCCTCCGGCCTGGAAGCCGCGCAGAACCAGTTTCACTGATCTTCCGCGAGGGGCCCACCACACCGGTGGGCCCCTTCGCGTTGCGGCTACACCGCCACGAGCGCGGCGGCCGAGGCGCGCCGCAGCTTCCCGGACGGCGTCTTGGGAACGCTCCCCGGCGGCAGCACGACGACGGAGAAGGGCCGCACGCCGACCGCGTCCACGACCTTCGCCGTGATCGCCTTGGTCAGCCGCTTGACCTCGTCCTCGTCGGAGGCGAGCCGGGACTCCACGACCACGGCGAACCGCTCGCGCCGGGTGCCCGCGTCGAGCCGGACGGCGACCGCGTTGCCCGCCCGCACCCCGTCCACGGCGGTCGCGGCGCGCTCGACGTCGGTCGGGTAGATGTTCCGGCCGCCCATGATGATGACGTCCTTGAGCCTGCCGCAGACCACGACCTGCTCGCCCGCGAGGTAGCCCTGGTCGCCGGTGTCGAGCCAGCCGCCGGGGCCGGTGGTGGGCACCGGGCCGTCGACGGTGAGGTAGCCGGGCGTGACGGCCTCGCCGCGCACCTGGAGCCGCCCGACCGAGCGGTCGCCGAGGACGGTCCCGGCGTCGTCGACGACCTGGATCTCCAGTCCCGGCAGGGGCGGGCCGAGGAGCGCGAACGAGCGGGCGCCGGGTTCGGCGGACGGCTCGGCGCGGCGCTCGGCCTCCAGCAGGTCGGCGTCCACGACGTCCACGGCCATGCCGGTGAAGACGGGCGCGAACGCGACGCCGAGGGTGGTCTCGGCCATGCCGTAGGCGCAGAGCACCGACTCGGGGGGCAGGCCGAAGCGGGCGCCCTCGGCGGTGAACGAGCGGACCGCCTCCGGGTCGATGGGCTCGGCGCCGTTGAGGGCGATGCGCAGCGAGGACAGGTCGAGCTCGCCGTCGGCGACGCCGCGCATCCGCTTGGCCACGACGGCGTAGGCGAAGTTCGGGGCGGCGGTGATGGTGCCCCGGTGGCGGCTGATCAGCTCGGGCCACAGCACCGGGCGGCCGAGGAAGTCGACGGGGGTGACCTTGACCAGGTCGACGCCGTAGAGCATCGGCAGGGTCAGGAAGCCGACCATGCCCATGTCGTGGAAGAGCGGCAGCCACGAGACCATGCGGTCGACCTCGGGGTCGAGGCGGACGGCCTCGCGCATCCCCTCCATGTTGGCCCACAGGTTGCCGTGGGTGATCCGGACGGCCTTGGGGTGGGCGGTGGAGCCCGAGGTCAGCTGGAGCAGGGCGGTGGCGCTCTCGGGGACCTCCACGGGGGTGGTCAGCGGGTCGGCGTCGAGGTCGGTGATGCGGTGGTGGGCGATGCCGCGCTCGACGAGCACGGGCGAGAGGGCGTCGAAGGGGGCGCCGAGCAGGACCAGCCCGGAGTCGATCATGCTGAGGACCCGGACGGTGTCCTCGGCCCACTCGGCGAGGTCGGTGCGGGCTGTCGGCTGGTGGAGCATGGTGGTGCTGGCGCCCGCGAGCCAGGCGCCCTGCACGGCGGGGGCGATCTCGGCGGGGTCGCCCGCGAGCACGGCGACGGCCGCGCCGGGTGTGACGCCCGCCTCCACGAGGGCGCCCGCGACGCGCGTGGCGCGCGCGTGCACCTGGGCCCACGTTCGGTGCTCCGGGGCGTTCGGCTCCCCGGTTGTCATGCCTCTGCGGGTCCCCCGTTCCCCTGTTGCGGTCGCCACGACGGTGTCCACGAACCGGCTCATGCTCGTCAGCGTAGAGCGACACACTGGTATTAATCCGTTAGGGCGAAACAATTCGCCCTGGGTAACGCGATACTCCCCGGAACGGATCGTGAAGGAGGTTCAGGTGGATCGGGCCGGGTACGACGTGCCACACGGCGCGCGCCAGCAGCACAGACCGGCACACCCGGCTCCGCTGCTGACGGCGCGGGACCTGGGTCAGGTCACCTTCCACCGCCCGCCGCCCGGTCAACCGGGCTACGACGAGGCGCAGGTGGACAACTTCCTCGACCGGATCGAGCAGACCCTGCTCGGCCGGGACGAGGTGACGGAGCAGCAGGTCAGGACCATGCGGTTCCGGCCCGCGCGGCCGGGTTACCACGGGGCGGAGGTGGACGCGTTCCTGGAGCTGGTGGCCGAGACGCTGCGGTCGACCCCGCAGCGCGGTCAGGCGATGGCGCCCGCGCAGGGCGCGCACGCGACGTCCACGAGCATGAGACCGGCGACGGCGCCGCCCGCGCTGTCCCCGCAGGACGTGCGCGCGGTGCGCTTCCACAAGCCGAGGTCGGGGAACCGGGGGTACCTGGAGGACGAGGTCGACGCGTTCCTCCAGCGGATCGAGCTGACCCTGGCCGGGGTGGACTCGCTGACGGCGCGCGAGGTGCAGGACGCGGACTTCACGTACGTGGGGCCGGGGGAGATCGGGTACGACGAGGACGACGTGGACACGTTCCTCGACATGGTCGTGCTGACCCTGGAGCGCGGTCCGGCGCGCGGCGGCCAGCCGCACCTGAGGCCGCAGCAGCCGGGCCCGACCCAGCGCCCGACGGGCTTCCCGCCCGCGGGGGCGTCGTCGGCGGGCTTCCCCCCGGTGGGGGCGTCCTCGGCGGGCTTCCCGCCCGTGAACGCCTCCTCGGCGGGCTTCCCGCCCGTGAACGCGTCGTCGGCCGGGTTCCCCCCGGTCAAGCCGCCACCGCCGGTCTTCCCACCCGCGAAGCCGTCCGCCCAGTCGATCTTCACCCCCGTGCACGACGCCCCCACGGCGGCCATCCCGACCGTGGGCTCGTCCCCGTTCCCCCCGGCGGGCTCGTCGTCGGCGGGCTTCCCGCCCGCAGGCGCCTCGTCGGCCGGGTTCCCGCCCGTCAAGGCGTCGTCGGCCGGGTTCCCCCCGGCAGGAGCCTCCTCGGCCGGGTTCCCGCCGGTGAACGCGTCGTCGGCGGGCTTCCCGCCGGTGGCGGCCTCGTCCGCCGGTTTCCCGCCGGTGCGCCCGTCCGCGTTCGCCGACGACCGCCCGGAGTCCCCGGCGACGGCGTCCTCCACGTCCCTGCGCCCGACCCACTCGCGCCGGGACGCCCCGCAGGACGAGCCCGACGAGGAGCCGCAGGACGCGCAGGACGCCCCGCTGACCGCGCGCGACGTCCGGACCGCCGGGTTCGGCAAGCCGACGAGGGGCAGGCGCGGCTACCAGGAGTCCCAGGTGGACAAGTTCCTGGACCGCATCGAGAACACCCTCCTGGGCCAGGACGACCTGACCGCGTCGGACGTCCGCGAGGTCCAGTTCAGCCGCCCGATGATCGGCCGCAGGGGCTACGACGAGACCGAGGTCGACGCGTTCCTGGCGAGGGTGGAGAAGCAGCTCTCCCAGACCCCGCCCCCACCGGCGGGCCCGCCGGTGGTGACGTCGTGGAAGCAGCTGCGGGCGATCCGCATCCCCGACGCCTCCCCCGGCCAGCGCGGCTACCGCACCACGCAGGTCGACCGGGTGCTGGAGGAGATCGGCATCGCGCTGGACGGGATGCTGGGCGCGTCCTCGGAGGAGGTCGAGAAGACCCGCTTCGCCCTGGCGATGACGGCGGGCCAGGGCTACGACTGCGCCTTCGTCGACGAGCTGATGCCGATGCTGGTGGCCGAGCTGAAGCGCAAGAACAAGTAGCGGGCCGCAGGACCGGGCTCGCAACGCGGCGGGCCCGGTGGGGACCGGTCCGCCCGCGGCCGTCCCCGGTGGCGCGCGGACCGCGCTGTGGTCGCCGCGTCCCGGCCGCAAGAAAAAAGGGGGCGTGCACCGAAGCGCACGCCCCCACCCCGACCTCGTCCTACTCGGCGGCCTCAGCCGCCTCCATCCACTGCTCCTCGACCTCCGCCGCCTCCGCCAGCACGGCCTTCAGCTCCGCCCCCAGCGCCATCAGCCGCTCCGGGTCGGTCGCCGCCTCGGCCAGGGACGCGTGCAGCCCGGCCTCCTTCTTCTGCAGCGCCTCCAGCCGCCGCTCCAGCCGCGACAGCTCCTTGCGCGCCGCCCGCTGGTCCGCCGCCGACGACGGGGCCTTCACGGTCGCCGCGGCCGTCGGGGCGGCAGCCGCCGCGCTCTGCCGGTCGCGCCGCTGGAGGTACTCCTCGATCCCGCCGACCAGGTCGGTCAGCCCGCCGTCGCCGAACAGCGCCACGACCTTGTCGCACACCCGCTCCACCAGGTACCGGTCGTGCGAGATCACCACCAGCGTGCCCGGCCACGAGTCGAGCAGGTCCTCCAGCTGCTGGAGGGTGTCGATGTCCAGGTCGTTGGTCGGCTCGTCGAGCAGCAGCACGTTCGGCTCGCCCATCAGCAGCCGGGCGAGCTGCAGGCGCCGCCGCTCGCCGCCGGACAGGTCGGCGACCGGGGTCCACTGCCGCTGCGAGGAGAACCCGAACCGCTCGGCCAGCTGCGACGCGGACAGCTCCATCTTCCCCAGCACGATCCGCCGCGCCACCTCCTCGACGGCCTCCAGCACCCGCATCGACCCGTCCAGGTCGTGCAGCTCCTGGCTCAGGTGCGCGAGCTTGACCGTCTGCCCCTCGATCCGCTTCCCGCCGCCGTCCAGCTCCCGCTCGCCCGCGAGCGCCCGCAGCAGCGTGGTCTTCCCGGACCCGTTGACGCCGACGATGCCGATCCGGTCGCCGGGACCCACGCGCCAGGTCAGGTCGCGCACCAGCGTGCGGTCACCGACGGTGAGGGTGGCGTCCTCCAGCTCCACGACCGTGCGCCCCAGCCGCCGCTTGGCGAACGCCATCAGCTCCACGGTGTCGCGCGGCGCGGGCACGTCCGAGATCAGCGCCTCGGCGGCCTCGATGCGGTAGCGCGGCTTGGACGTGCGGGCCGGGGCGCCCCGGCGCAGCCAGGCGAGCTCCTTGCGGGCCAGGTTGCGGCGCTTCTCCTCGGCGGCGTCGGCGAGCCTGCCGCGCTCGGCGCGCGCGTACACCCAGTCCGCGTACCCGCCCTCGTACTGCTCGACGCGCCCGCCGACGACCTCCCAGGTGCGGGAGCAGACCGTGTCCAGGAACCACCGGTCGTGGGTCACCACGACGAGCGCGGTGCGCCGGGACAGCAGGTGCTCGGCCAGCCAGCGCACGCCCTCGACGTCCAGGTGGTTGGTGGGCTCGTCGAGCACCACCAGGTCCAGCTCCTGCACGAGCGCGGCGGCCAGCGCGACGCGGCGCCGCTCGCCGCCGGACATGGTGCCGACCGGCGAGTCCAGCCCGAGGGCGGTGATGCCGAGGCCGTCGAGCACGGACCGCACGCGCGGGTCGGCGGCCCACTCGTGCTCGGCGGCGAAGTTCAGCGGCGCGATCACGGCGTCGCGCACGGTGGAGCCCTCGGCGAGCGTGGTGCGCTGGGTGACCACGGCCATCCGCAGCCCCCGGTTCTGGCTGACCCGCCCGTCGTCGGGCTCGGCGATGCCCGCCAGCACCTCCAGCAGGGTGGTCTTGCCGCCGCCGTTGAGGCCGACGACGCCGATCCGGTCCCCCTCGCCCACGCCCAGGGACACCCCGTCGAGCAGCGGACGCACACCGAACGACTTGGAGACGTTCTCCAAGTTGACCAAGTTGGCCATCAACTCACCTTTAAGTAGTTAAGCGTGGACCTCGGGCGGCGTGGGGCGAGGTGACTCCTCGGCCCCGACCACCCGCGCGCCGGGCACCGGCCCCTGGGCTACGCGCACCGTGCGGCACACGCCCGCCCCCGCCAGCTCCGCCGCCACCCGCACCGCCGTGTCGCCGTCCTCGCACAGGAACGCGCAGGTCGGCCCGGACCCGGACACCATGCCCGCCAGCGCCCCCGCGTTGACCCCGGCGCGCAGCGTGCGCCGCAGGTTGGGCCGCAGCGACACGGCGGCGGCCTGCAGGTCGTTGCCCAGCAGCAGCGCGAGCTGGCGCGGGTCGCCGGAGGACAGGCCCTCCAGGACGGCCTCGGCCTCGCCCACGCGCGGCGGGTTGCCCTCGGCGCGCAGCCGGTCCAGCTCGCGGAACACCTCGGGCGTGGACAGCCCCTGCTTGTCGAACGCCAGCACCCAGTGGAACGGGTGCTTGCCGAGCACGGGCACGAGCCGGTCGCCCCGGTCGGTGCCGAGCGCGGTGCCGCCGTAGAGCGCGAACGGCACGTCGGCGCCGATCCGCCCGGCCAGCTCGGCCAGCTCGTCGCGGGTGGTGTCGAGCTTCCACAGGGCGGCCAGCGCGACGAGGGTGGCCGCGGCGTCGGCGGAGCCGCCCGCCATGCCGCCCGCGACCGGGATGGCCTTGCGGATGCTGACCCTGACCTTGACGTCCTCGGGGTCCCGGCCGGTGTGCTCGGCCAGCACCCGGACGGCCTTCCAGGCGAGGTTGGACGGATCGGTGGGCACCGACTCCGCCCCCTCCCCGCGCACCTCGACCCCTGGGTCGTCGGAGGCGCCGACGGTGACCTCGTCGGTCAGCGACAGCGCCTGGAAGATCGTGACGAGGTCGTGGTACCCGTCGTCGCGGAGGTCGCCCACGGCCAGGTGCAGGTTGACCTTGGCCGGGACGCGGACGGTGACCGGAGGTGGGACTACGGCGAGCACAGGTGAAGCCTACGGGCGCGACGGGGGTGCGCGCTGCCGCCCCGCGCGCGGAACGCCCCTCACCCGTGCGGGCGAGGGGCGTTCCGGTGCTGGTCAGCGCGCGTCAGACGGGCAGGACGGCGCCGTTGAAGGTCTTGGTGATGTAGTCCTTCACGTCCTGCGACTGGAGCAGCTCGGCCAGGTCCTTGATCCGCTTGTCGTCCTTGAGCTCGGCGCGGGTGACCAGGCCGTTGGCGTTCGGGTTGCCCTCGGCCTTCTCCAGCACCAGGGCGTCGTCGGCGGGCTTGAGGCCCGCGTCGATGGCGTAGTTGCCGTTGATCACGGCGGCGTCGACGTCCGCGAGCGAGCGGGGCAGCTGGGCCGCCTCCAGGGTGACGAACTCCAGCTTCTTCGGGTTGTCCTCGACGTCCTGGACGGTCGCGGTGTCCTCGGTGCCCGCCTTGACCTTGATCAGGCCGTTGGCCTGGAGCAGCTTGAGGCCGCGGGTCTCGTTGGTGGCGTCGTTGGCGACGGCGACCTTGGCGCCCTCGGGCAGGTCGGCGAGCGCCTTGTGCTTCTGGGAGTAGACGCCCAGCGGCTCGATGTGCACGCCCGCGATCCACGCCAGGTCCTCGCCGCTGGAGGCCTTGAAGGTGTCCAGGTAGGGCACGGTCTGGAAGTAGTTGGCGTCCAGCGAGCCGTCGACCAGCGCCGTGTTGGGCTGGACGTAGTCGGTGAACTCCACGACCTCGATCTTCAGGCCCTTGGCCGAGGCGAGGTTGTCGGCGACGTAGCGCAGGACCTCGGCGTGCGGGACGGGGCTGACGCCGACCTTCAGCGGGGCGCCGGGGTCGGCCGACGCACCGCCACCGGCGCTGTCGCCGCTGCCGCAGGCGGTCGCCGAGGCGGCCAGCAGCAGCGTGAGGAGGGCAGCACGAATACGCATGGGGTGTTCCTTCGGTGTGGTGGTGCGGGTGTGGAAGAGGTGTGCGAGAGCCCTCAGGGTGGCTCAGATGGACGCGTGGCGCCTGCGGTCGAGACCTCGGGCCAGGCGGTTGAAGCCGAACTGGATGACCGTGGCGACCACCGCGAGCACCGCGACCGTGGACCACAGGACCCGGTCGTCGAAGCGCTGGTAGCCCAGGCGCACGGCCAGGTCGCCGAGCCCGCCGCCGCCGAGCACGCCCGCCATGGCGGAGTACCCGAGCAGGGCGATCGCGGTCACGCCGATGGCGTTGACCAGCGCGGGCAGCGACTCGCGCAGCAGCACGCTGCGCACGATCCGCAGGGTGCTCGCCCCGGTGGTCACGGCCGCTTCCACGATCGTGACGTGCACCTCGGAGAGCACGTTCTGCACGAGCCGCGCCACGAACGGGATGGCGCCCACCGACAGCGGCACGATCGCCGCCGTCGGGCCGATGGACTGGCCGATCAGGGTCCTGGTCAGCGAGGTCAGCAGGACCAGCAGCACCAGGAACGGCATGGCGCGGCCGAGGTCGACCACGAAGCCGAGGACCTTGTGGAGCAGTGGCCGGGGGTGCAGCCCACCGGGTGCGGTGAGCTGCAGCCAGACTCCGACCGGCACGCCGAGCACGGTGGCGATCAGCGTGGACACGGCCACCATGTACAACGTCTCGCCCGTTGCCGTGACGAGGTAGTCGAACACGGTCGACCAGGGTGTTGCCTTCCTCACGCAGCTACTCCCTGAGGTCCCTTGGCGGCGCGGCGCACGGAGCCGCCCGCCTCGGAGATCCACTCCAGCGCCGAGTCGGCGCGCTCACCGTTGAGGCCGACGCGGAAGCGCGCGACCGGGGTCTCACCGAGCCGGGTCATGCCGCCGCCCAGCAGGTTCAGCTCGACGCCGAACCGGGCGGTGACCTCCGGGAGCAGGGCGCCGACCGCGGCGAAGCCGACGAGGACGACGTCGGCGGTGCGGTCGTAGCCGTGCTCGGCTCCGGGGTTCTGGGTGACCGAGGGCAGCAGCGAGGACGCGGTGCGGCTGCTCGCGTCGGCCACCAGGTCGAGGACCTTGCCGTTCTCCACGACCCGGCCGTCCTCCAGGACCGCGACGTCGTCGCAGATCTTCCGGACGACGCCCATGTCGTGGGTGACGATCAGGACGGTGACGCCCAGCTCGGCGCGCGCCCGGTCGAGCACGGTCAGCACGGAGCCGGTGGTCTCGGGGTCGAGCGCGGAGGTGGGCTCGTCGGCCAGCAGCACGGACGGGCTGGCCGCGAGGGCGCGGGCGACCGCGACGCGCTGGCGCTGGCCGCCGGAGAGCTGGTCGGGGTAGGAGGCGGCCTTGTCGGTGAGGCCGACCAGGTCGAGCAGCTCGCCGACGCGGGCGCGGCGCTGCGGGCCGGGGACGCCCGCGGCCTCCAGCGGGAGCGCGACGTTGCCCGCGGCGGTGCGCTGGCGCAGCAGCGAGTCGCCCTGGGGGACGACGCCGATCTGCCTGCGGGCCGCCCGCAGGGCTGTGCCGCCGAGCGAGACGAGGTCGGTGCCGTCGACGCGGATGGCGCCGCTGTCGGGGCGCTCCAGGAGCGCGACGCAGCGGGCGAGCGTGGACTTGCCCGCGCCGGAGGGGCCGACGACGCCGATGACGGTGCCCGCGGCGACCTCGAGGTTCACGCCGTCGAGGGCGCGGGTGCCGCCGGGGAAGGACTTGGTGAGGTTCTCGACAGTGATCACGTTTTCGCTCCACGACTGCGTGCGGCGGCGCACGCTCGTGGCGTGGGCGACCGGGGACCAGTTCAGGGTGTGGTTGTCCCGCTGCTGGAGAGAGGGGACGACGAAGTGCCTGGGGGGATGCGCTCTAGACGAGGCAGGTGCGACAGGCGGTCGCCGTGCGGCGGCCGTGGTCGACTACTCGCCTGCGCGTGAGCATTCGCATCGTGGGCACGTGATCCTCCATCGACCCTGGCGGAAGCACCTGCCCCCTTGGGAGGGTGGTTGCTGCGGCGTCGTGGAGCCAGGTCTCTCGGCCGCTCGGGATGGCAGGAACGAGTAGACCCGATGAAACGCGCCTGACGCAAGCCTGTAAGAGGATCGTTCGTCAGATCACACTGTCGGCCGAAAGATCAACGGTCAGTGACCGGTCGAGACCTCGGCTATCCGGACGAAGTCGGTGACGGCCAGCTGCTCGCCCCTGGCGGACGGGTCGACGCCCGCGGCGACGAGCCTGCGCTCGGCCTCGGCGGCGGAGCCCGCCCAGCCGGACAGGGCGGCGCGCAGGGTCTTGCGGCGCTGCGCGAAAGCGGCGTCGACCAGCGGGAACAGCACCTCGCGCGGCACGTCGGACAGCGGGGTGTCGCGGCGGGTGAAGCCGACCAGCGCGGAGTCCACGTTGGGCACGGGCCAGAACACCGAGCGCCCGACGGGGCCGGCGCGGCGGGCGTCGGCGTACCAGGCGAGCTTGACGCTGGGCACCCCGTAGACCTTGGAGCCGGGGCCCGCGGCCATCCGGTCGGCGACTTCGGACTGCACCATCACCAGACCGGTGCGCAGCGACGGCAGCTCGGCGAGCAGGTGCAGCACGACGGGCACGGCGACGTTGTACGGCAGGTTCGCGACGAGCGCGGTCGGCGCGTGCGGGAGCTGCGCGGCGGTGACGCGCATGGCGTCGGCGGTGACCACCGACAGGTTCGCCGCGAGCGACGGGGCGCGCTCGGCGGCGGTCGTCGGGAGGCGCGCGGCGAGCACCGGGTCGATCTCGACGGCGACCAGGCTCGCGCAGGCCGGGAGCAGGGCGAGGGTGAGCGAGCCGAGGCCGGGGCCGACCTCCAGCACCACGTCGTCGGGGCGCAGGTTCGCGGCGGCGACGATCTTGCGGACGGTGTTGGGGTCGTGCACGAAGTTCTGGCCGAGCTTCTTGGTCGGCCGGACGTCCAGCTCGGCGGCGAGCCTGCGCACGTCCGCCGGGCCCAGCAGCGCCGATGCCGCGCCGGGGTCGCTCTGCGGGGTGCCGGTGGGGGCTTCGCTCACCGGGCCATTGTCCACGATCGCGCGGGGTGCTCGGTCCCCGGTGACGCCGAAGGCCCCCGCGCCGGTCGCGCGGGAGCCTTCGGTAAACCTTCGGCCCCGTCCTGTGAAGCGGAGCGGTGACCGCACAGGAGGCGCTTTTCCTCCTGGGCGGTCAGGCCTCCGCTTCTAGAAATGTCACAGTGAAGCGGAGCGGTGACCGCACAGGAGGCGCTTTCCCTCCTGGGCGGTCAGGCCTCCGCTTCTAGAAATGTCACAGTGAAGCGGAGCGGTGACCGCACAGGAGGCGCTTTTCCTCCTGGGCGGTCAGGCCTCCGCTTCCAGGAATGTCACAGTCACAGACCGAGCTTGGAGCTGCAGCCCGGCCACGCCGAGTAGCTGCCGCCCCGGCCGTCGCGGAGCTTGGTCGCGATGGCGATCTGCTGCTCGCGGGTGGCCTGGTGCGGGTACGCGGCGTACGCGCTGCCGCCGTAGGCGTCCCAGGTGCTCTTGTTGAACTGGAGGCCGCCGTAGTAGCCGTTGCCGGTGTTGATGGCCCAGTTGCCGCCCGCCTCGCACTGCGCGAGCTTGTCCCACACGGCGCCGTCCGGCGGCAGCTTGGTGCCGACCTTGACCTTCTTGGCCTTGGGCTCCTTGGTGACCTTGACGCCGAGCTTCTCCCGGCCGGTCTCCTTGCCGTTCTTGACCGTGACGCGGTAGGTGACGATCTGCTCGCCCGCCTCGCCGGCCTCGACGGTCTCCTTGGTGCCCTTCATCATGTTCGCGTCGGTGATCTCCTCGACCGGCGGCGCGATGGCCTCGGTCGCGTTGATCACGGACACCCCGGTGCGGCTGATGTGGATCTCCGCGCCGTTGCTGATGCGCAGGTCCAGCGCCGACTCGACCCGGTCGTCGGGGCCGAGGGTGAGGTTCTCGGTGTCCAGGAGCTCCTGGACGGTGAGCGCGGTGGTCTGGAGCTGGCGGGGCTCGTTCGCGCCGTCGAAGACGGTGACCGCCTTGAGGCTCTTGACCTCCAGCGACATGCCCTCCAGGGGCACGTCGGCGTCGCGGGCGGCGGAGAACCAGGAGCCCTCGCCCGCCTGGACGCCGAGCTGGTCGAGCGCCTCGGCGACGTTGACGGAGCGGACCCAGCCCTCGCGCTGCTCGCCGTCGACGGTGACCTTGACCTGGCGGCCCCGGTCGAGGCTGATCTTGCCGCCGTCGCCGACCTTGGCCTGCGGGGAGGGGCTGAGGGCGTCGTGCTCGCCGATCGTGATGCCCTCGTCGGCGAGGATCTCGCCGACGGTGGACTCGTACGTGCGGACGGTGTGGGCCTGGCCGTCGACGTCGACGGTGACCGACTTGTCCATGGCGATGGCGGTGGCGCCGCCGCCGGAGATGGTGACCAGCACGGTGGCGACCGCGGCCTTGAGGAAGCGGCGCTTCCACTTCCCGGCGGCCTCGACCAGGGCGGCGGGCGGGGCGTCGGGCTCCTCGGCCGCGAGCGCGCCCGGAACGCGGTCCTGGGAGACCTCGTCGGGGATGATGATCGGCGGGAGGAGGGTGGTCTCCGCGTTGATCAGGCGGATGAGCTCGTCGACGTCGACGTCAGCGTCGGCCAGCACCTGGTCGGCCTGCGGGCCCAGGGCCTCCATCACGTCTTCCGGCGTGATCGAGAAGACCGCGGTGTCCCACTCCTCGAACGGCCGGTCCACGACGGCGACCGCGGTGTCGGGTCTGACCGGGGTGAACCAGTCGGTGTCCTGGTTGAACGTCGTCACGGGTGTCCATACCTCCTGAAGGCGCAAAGCACGGGCTCCGCGCGCGGGCTGCCAGTGGTCAGCTGGTGATCCGCCGACAGCTCCTTCGTTCGCTCGGTTCCGACTTCTCGCTCCTGGTGCCGGTTCCCGCCCCGACAACGGGTCCGGTGCCCCCGTCGCGCAAGAGGGGCACGGTCACGGGACCGTAACGGGTGGGCGGGGGTTCTGCAAACACCCCCATTCCGGATTGTGTGTCGCATCACACCCATAGGGGAGCAACCCCGTCACCCATTGGCAGCAGTAACCACTAAGAGTGGTTTCAGACCCCTATTCCGAAAACGTGTTCGGCGGTTTGAGTGACCTCATTGGCGAGGGTGATCAATTCCACGTGACGCAGAGTCGCAAGCTCGCGCAGCGTGTAGTTGACGCAGTAGGGCTCGTTCGGCCGTCCCCTGAAGGGGTGCGGGGTGAGGAACGGCGCGTCCGTCTCCACGAGCAGCTGCCCCGAGGGCACCCAGGCCGCCGCCTCGCGCAGCGCCGAGGAGTTGCGGAAGGTCACCGGCCCCGCGAAGGACAGGACGAACCCGCGCGCGACGCACGCGCGCGCGAACTCCAGGTCGCCGGAGAAGCAGTGGAACACCACCTTCTCCGGGGCGCCCTCGGCGTCCAGCGCGGCCAGGACGTCGGCGTGCGCGTCCCGGTCGTGGATCATCAGCGGCTTGCCGACCCGCTTGGCCAGCTCGATGTGCCAGCGGAACGCCTCCTGCTGGGCGTCGCGCGGCGCGTAGTCCCAGTAGTAGTCCAGGCCCGTCTCGCCGACCGCGACCACGCGCGGCCGGGCGGCCAGCTCAGCCAGCTCGGCCCGGTCCGCGTCGGAGAAGTCGGACGTGCGGGTCGGGTGCAGCGCCACCGCCGCGTAGACCCGGTCGTCCCAGGTGGCCGCCTCGGCGGCCCAGCGGGCGGCGGCGAGGTCGTCGGCGACCGTGACGACGCGGCTCACGCCCGCCGCCCCGGCCCGGTCCAGCATCGCCCGGACGTCCTCGGCGGTCTTCGCGCCGCAGGCGTCCAGGTGGGTGTGGGCGTCGACCACCGGCGCCGGAAGGGTCTCCGGCGCCGGCGGTCGCTCCCCGCGACGTGGGGTCACTTGACGATCGGGGCCCACTCGGGACCGGTCTCGCCCAGCTCCGGGTCGAGCTTCGCGAACAGCGGGGCGGGCTTGGCCAGCGGGCGGCCCACCTCGATCGGGGTGGACTCCCAGCGGGCCTGCTCGGACGCGTAGTCGCCGGTCAGCACCGGGTACTCGCGCTCGGGCACGTCCAGGTCGGTCACCTCGGTGATCTGCGGCTGCGCCGCCCACACGCCCGTGCCGCCCAGCAGCTCGTGCACCTTCTGCGCGGAGTGCGGCAGGAACGGCGTGAGCAGCGTGTTGGCGTCCTGCACGACCTGCAGGGCGGTGTGCAGCACGGTGTCGCGGCGCGCCGGGTCGTCCTTGAGCTTCCACGGCTCCTGGTCGGACAGGTAGCGGTTGGCCGCGCCGACCACCCGCATCGCCTCCGAGGAGGCCGCCTTGAAGCGCGAGCGGCGCAGGTTCTCGCCCACCACGCCGAACGCCCGGCGGGAGGTCTCCAGCAGCTCGTGGTCGGCCGCCGTGGGCGCGGTCGGCGCAGGCACCGCGCCGACGTTCTTGTGCGCCATGGAGATGGAGCGGTTGACCAGGTTGCCCCACTCGTTCGCCAGCTCGAAGTTCGTGCGCCGCACGAACTCCTCCCAGGTGAAGTCGGTGTCCTGGTTCTCCGGGCCCGCGGACGCGATGAAGTAGCGCAGCGCGTCCGGGCCGAAGTCGCGCAGGAAGTCCGTCACGTAGATGACGGTCCCGCGCGAGGTGGAGAACTTGGAGCCGCTCATGGTGAGGAACTCGCTGGAGACGACCTCGGTCGGCAGGTTCAGCTTCCCGAACGAGCCGGGCTCGCCACCGCCCGCGCCCTCGCCGTTGTTGCCCAGGAGCAGCGACGGCCAGATGAGCGAGTGGAAGACGATGTTGTCCTTGCCCATGAAGTAGTAGGCCTGGGCGTCACCGGTCCAGAACTCGCGCCACGCGTCCGGGTTCCCGCTGCGGCGCGCCCACTCGACGGACGCCGAGAAGTAGCCGATGACCGCGTCGAACCAGACGTAGAACCGCTTCATGGACTGGTCGCGCCAGCCGTCGAGCGGGATCGGGATGCCCCAGTCCAGGTCGCGGGTGATCGCGCGCGGGCGGAGGTCGCCGATGAGGTTCTGGCTGAACTTGAGCACGTTCGGCCGCCACTCGGAGCGGGTCTGGAGCCAGGTGCCGAGCGAGTCGATGAACTGCGGCAGGTCCAGGTAGAGGTGCTCGGTCTCGACGAACTTCGGGGTCTCGCCGTTGATCCGCGACTTCGGGTTCTTGAGGTCGACCGGGTCGAGCTGGTTGCCGCAGTTGTCGCACTGGTCGCCGCGGGCGCCGTCGTAGCCGCAGATCGGGCAGGTGCCCTCGATGTAGCGGTCGGGCAGCGTGCGGCCGGTGGAGGGGCTGATGGCGCCCTTGCCGGTCTTGGCCACCACGTAGCCGTTGCGCCACATCGCCAGGAACAGCTCCTGGGTGACGTTGTAGTGGTTGCCGGTGGTGGTGCGGGTGAACAGGTCGTAGGACAGCCCGAGCCCCTGCAGGTCCTCGGCGATGACGCGGTTGTACTTGTCGGCGAGCGCGCGGACGGACAGCCCCTCCTTCTCCGCCTGGACGGAGATGGGCGTCCCGTGCTCGTCGGTGCCGCTGACCATGAGCACCCGGTGGCCCGACATGCGCATGTAGCGGGAGAACACGTCGGAGGGGACACCGAAGCCGGAAACGTGACCGATGTGGCGTGGGCCGTTCGCATAGGGCCACGCCACCGCGGTCAGCACGGAGGCACTCATGCGACCAGCCTACGGAGTTGCCCCCAGCGGTTTTCGACGGGCCGGGGCGGTTAATCCGAAGGGTTTGCGACGGAGGGTGGGATAGTGGTGACTTGCTGTCATCACTGGGTGATGTGGCGGATGCTGTCCGCCGCGTCTTCAACATCGCGAAGCAGGCGCGAACACCCCTGCACGAGGCCGCTGACCTGCTGGAGGAGACCACCGAGGCTCTCACCGCCGTGCTGATCGGCTCGTCGAACCCGGAGGCTTCCCAACTGCTGGGAACCTTCGCGCACTGCCACCGGGTGGCGGAAGCGCTGACCGACCGGCTCGACGAGGCCGAGGAGCACTTGGAGTCGTACCTGGAAAACCTCCTGGGCGATGGCGACGGCGTGCCGCTGTGGCGGTTGCCGGTGGGGAGGTTCGCGGGCGAGGACGTGCGCGGTCACGTCGAGACAGGGGGAACCGGCATCGGTCGCGGCGCTCGCGGCAGCAAGAAGGAGCCGGTGCGCGAGGTGCGCTCCACCGAGGAGCTGGAAGCCGTGTTCCGGGCGTTGGTCAGGGGCGGACAACGTGTTCGCCAGGCCCGCTACCGGGGGTTGTTCTACCAACTGCCGGACGGCACGACGATCGGTTACCGGGTCAAGTCGTCCAGCGCCCCGGAACCGACCATCGACCTGAAGAAGCCCGACAAGACGGGCTTGAAGATCCACGTCAACGCGAAGGGCTGGGACTGACCAGTGGATTCCGACATGCGCGAGCGCGCCATCGAGGCGACGAACGACGACTACGTCTACTTCGCCGAGTTCCTGGGCATGGTCGTCCGGTCGACGGGGAAGACCGACGACGCGGAGGTCATGCGCATCGCGCTCGACGCCGTCACCGAGCTGATCCTCGAAGGCGCCGTCGTCCCCGGCGACCTCGGCTGGGCGGACGAGGACTTCGCCCCGTGGCCGCTCACCCCGGAGGAGGCCGTCGCCCGCATCGAGCGGGAGGCGGCCGAGTACCTGCGCACGGGCGCCGAGGTGCACATGGGCGACATCTGCTGGTTCGACCTCCCCGCCCGCATCGCCGAGCGCGAGGCCGCCAAGCGCGCCGCCGCAGGCGACTCCCCCGCCACCCCCGTCAAGGACGACTGACCGCAGCGTCGTACAGCGCCTTCTTGCTCACCCCCGCCGCCTCCGCCACCGCCGCCGCCGCGGCCTTCATCCGCTCCCCGCCCGCCACGAGCTCCAGCACCCGCTCCACCAGCACCTCCAGCGACGGCGCCTCCACCGGCGCCGCCCCCTCCAGCACCACGGTGATCTCCCCCCGCACCCCCTCCTCGGCCCACGCGGCCAGCTCCGCCAGCCCGCCCCGCCGCACCTCCTCGTACGTCTTCGTCAGCTCCCGGCACACCGCCGCCCGCCGCTCCCCGCCCAGCACCTCGGCCGCGTCCGCGAGCGTCGCGGCCAGCCGGTGCGGGGACTCGAAGAACACGCACGTGCGCTGCTCCGCCGCCAGCCCGGCGAACCACCGCTGCCGCTCCCCCTGTTTGCGCGGCGGGAAGCCCTCGAAGCAGAAGCGGTCCGACGGCAGGCCCGACACCGCCAGCGCGGTGGTCACCGCGGACGGCCCCGGCACGCACGTCACGGTGATGTCCTCGGCCACGCACGCCGCCGTGATTCGGAATCCCGGATCGGAGACGCTCGGCATCCCGGCGTCCGTCACGAGCACCACGGTCGCGCCGCCGCGCAGCGACTCCAGCAGGCCGGGCAGCCTGCTCGTCTCGACCTGGTCGTAGAAGCTGACCACCCGTCCGGGCGGTGTGACGCCGAGCGCGGCGACCAGGGACCGCAGCCTCCTGGTGTCCTCGGCGGCGATGACGTCGGCGGTGCGCAGCGCTTCCACCAGCTTGGGGGACGCGTCGCGGATGTCACCGAGGGGCGTGGCGGCGAGGACGAGCCTGCCTGATCCGGATACGGGGCTCACGCCGCTCACCCTACGATCGGGGCCGTGACCCTGAGCGCACCGCAGTCCGCAGACGACGTGGTGAACGTCGGCGAGCTCCCGCCGACCTCCCCCCCGCCGGGTGGCGACCGCCGGGAGCGGGCCCGGATGCTCGACCCCGGACCGCAGGGCGACCGCCTGCGCGGCTGGCTGGTCGCGCTCTCGCTGGCGCTGGTCGGCGGGGTGACCCGGTTCTGGAACCTGGGGTTCCCGACCGACAAGGGCACCCCGATCTTCGACGAGAAGCACTACGTGCCGCAGGCCTCGCAGGTGCTGCGCAACGGCGGCTACGAGGACAACCCCGGCTACGAGCTGGTGGTGCACCCGCCGCTGGGCAAGCAGCTGATCGCGATCGGCGAGTGGCTGTTCGGCTACGACGGCTTCGGCTGGCGGTTCTCCTCGGCCGTCGCGGGCACGCTCATGGTGCTGATGGTCGTGCGGATCGCCCGCAGGCTCACCCGCTCCGACCTGCTGGCGGCGATCGCGGGCGTGCTGCTGATCGCCGACGGCGTGAGCCACGTGCAGTCCCGCATGGGGATGCTGGACATCTTCATGGCGCTGTTCGTGCTGGCCGCGTTCGGCTGCCTGGTGGCGGACCGCGAGCAGGTGCGGAGGCGGCTCGGCGAGGCGGTGGCTGGCGGGTGGGCGGCCCACTCGCCGTTCGGGCCGACGCTCGGCTTCCGCTGGTGGCGGTTCGGCGCGGGCGTGTCGCTGGGCCTGGCGTGCTCGATCAAGTGGTCGGGCCTGTGGTTCATCATGGCGTTCGGCCTGATGTCGGTGTTCTGGTGCGTGGGCGCGCGCCGCGCGGCCGGGGTGCGCAGGCCGTGGGTGGGCGCGATCGTGCGGGACGTGCTGCCGTCGCTGTTCGCGCTGGTCGGCGTGGCGCTGCTGGTGTACCTGTCGACGTGGTGGGCGTGGTTCGGCAGCGAGACCGCCATCGACCGGCACGTGGTGGGCGGCAAGGTCACCGGCGACAGCTGGGTGCCGGACCCGCTGCGCGCGCTCTGGTACTACAGCAGCAACGTGCTGGAGTTCCACACGAACCTGGTGACGTCGGAGACGAACAAGCACCCGTGGGAGTCGAAGCCGTGGACGTGGCCGATGGGGCTGCGGCCGATGCTCTACTACTTCGAGGGCGCGGTGCAGGGCTGCGGGCAGAGCAGCTGCGTCGGCGCGATCATGCTGATCGGCACGCCCGCGATGTGGTGGCTGGCGTTCCCGGTGCTGGCCTGGTCGCTGTGGAAGGCGATCGCCAAGCTGGACTGGCGCTACGCGGCCGTCCTGGTCGGCTACGGCGCCGGTTTCCTGCCGTGGTTCACGAACGTGGACCGGCAGATGTACTTCTTCTACGTGACCCCGATGGCGCCGTTCCTGGTGCTGGGCATCGTGCTGTGCCTGGGCGACGTCCTCGGCTCCGCCCGCGCGGGCGTGGAGCGGCGGGGCACCGGGCTGCTGGTGGTGTCGCTGTACGTGGGGCTGGTCGTGGCGAACTTCGTGTGGCTGTGGCCGATCCTCAACGGGAACCCGATCACCCCGGAGATCTGGGACGCCCAGCGCTGGCTCCCCAGCTGGCGCTAGCGGCCCCCGAACGGGCGGAAGCCCCCGGCCACCCCTGGTGACCGGGGGCTTCCCCGTTCTCGGACCGCCTCAGCGCACCGGCCGGGTCGGCGGGTCCGGCTTGCTGATCATCTGCGTCACCGGGCCCTCCTTGCTCACGCCCGCCCGCATCAACCACGCCCCCAGCTCGGACCGGATCGCCGCGAGCGTCGGCCGCCGGGCCGGGTCGGCGTCCAGCGCGGCCGTCAGCAGCCGCAGGTGGGTGCTCTGGTGCGGCAGCTTCACGCACGGCTCGCCCTGCGCCGCCGCCATCAGCGACGAGATCGGGTTCTCCCGCGTGCCGCGCGGCGGCTGCCCGGTCAGCGCGTAGCTGACCGTCGCGGCGAGCTGCCAGGCGTCGGAGGCGGGCGTGGCCGCGTCGCCGCGCGCGGTCTCCGGCGCGAGGAAGTCCGGCGTGCCGACCATCATCCCGGTCGCGGTGAGCGTGCTGTCGCCCTTGGACCGCGCGATGCCGAAGTCGATCAGGTGCGCCGCGCCCTCGCTGTCGACGATCACGTTGGACGGCTTCACGTCGCGGTGCAGCACGCCCTTCTCGTGCGCGGCGGCCAGCGCGTCGGCCATGTTGATCCACAGCCGGGCGGCGAGCACGTCGGTGAGGAACCCGTCGTTCTGCACGACGTCGGACAGCGCCTGGCCGTCGATGTACTCCATGACGATCGCCAGGCCGTCCGGGTCCTGCACGATGTCGAACACGCGCACGCAGTTCGGGTGCCGCAGCGCGGCGAGCGCGCGGGCCTCCCGCAGCATCCGCTGCTCGGTGTCGTTGTCCGGGGCGTGCGCGAGCTTGACCGCGACCGTCCGGTCGAGCTGGGTGTCGACGGCCAGCCACACCGTGCCGAACCCGCCGCTGCCGAGCTGCTTGACCCGCCGGAACCGCCCGCTGGCCGGGTTCCACACCTTGCCCTTCTGCGGGGCTGCGGGCATGGACGCGCTCGCCGCGCCCGCGCCGAACGGCAGCGGGCCCGGCGTGTCGGCGAGCCGCGCGGGCCCGTCGAGGCGCGCCTGGTCGACGGCGGTCGGCTCGTCGGTCGCCCACAGCGGCAGCGGCTCGACGCGGGTCGGGTTCGGGCCCTGGGCGCCGGGCGCGACGGGCCTGGGGCCCGACTGGTCGGCGAAGGGCGGCGGTCCGACGCGGGTCGCGTTGGGCCCGCTGACCTGGCCCAGGTCGGCGACGCGCGTCGGCGGGTACTGCCTGGCCTGCGCGGACGGCTGCTGGGCCTGCTGCGGGGTGAACGCCGAGGACTGCTGCCCCGCCGGGTGCTGGGTGGCCTGCTGCCGCTGCGGCACCGCCGCGTAGGGCGCGGGCTGGTAGGGCGGGGGCTTCTGGTGCGGCCCCGAGCTCTCCGACCCGGCGGGCTGGTACGGCGGCGGCGAGTGCTGCGCCGGGTGCTGCGCCGGGTGCTGCGCGGACTGCGACGCGCTCGGGGGCAGCGCGGCGTTCTTGCGCTCGGCGGGTGGCTGGTGCGCCGGGGTCCGGGAGACCTGCGGCTGCGGGGGCGCGGAGTTGCCGCGATCACGGCCTGGGCGGTTCAGCATGGCCGTAGTCAACCCGAAAATCCGCACCACGATTGACCCGATCAGCGCAACGGGGAAGAACCCCGCGTACAGGTGGGCCATCAGCGCCACGGGCAGTGCCGAGGTGGCCACGAGCAGCACCGCGAACGGCACCCAGAACACCTTGCGCGGCCAGCTCGGGCCGAGCCGGAACGTCGAACCGGCCTGGAGCATCACGAACAGCAGGCACAGCAGCGCGAGCACCGCGGCGGTCCCGCCCGCGATGACGTACATCAGGTTGCCGTCCGTGAAGGACTTGGCGATCGACGGCCCGTCGAGCAGGTACTCCTGCTGCGTGAACGCGCCGCAGGGCCGCTCGTCGAGGGTCCCGGAACCGGGCAGCGCGCGGCTGCCGAGCAGCTTGACCGTCGCGGAGAACATCACCCACGGCAGAACCAGCGTGCTGGTCACGCCGAGCACGGCGAACAGGCCGCCGGTCACCGGGCCGTACGAGTTGCCCACGACCCGCCGGATCACGATCGCCAGCAGCGAGGCGATCGTCGGCAGCGTCCCGATCAGCGCGCCGAAGGCCGTGGTGGTCAACGCCCAGTCACCGGGGCACAGCTCGACGGACCAGCCGTGCAGCCACAGCAGCACTGACTTGGCCAGATCCACGCCTCACCACCCACCCCTTCTAGTCGACTCCCAGGGTACGGGTGGGGGCCGCCCGCCCACGGGCACGTCCGCCGCCCCGTCCCGGCGCGTCGCGCGCCACCCGCGCGTGCGGGCGCGACCGGCCGGTCGCCGGGTGCGGGCGCGGCCTAGAACAGGCTGAACTGCGTCTCCTTCTTCTTCCGGGCCTGCCGCGCGTCCCCGACCTGCTCGAACACGCCGTCGAGCTGGTTGAGGAACGGCGACCGGGGTCGCCCGGACGAGTGGCTGAGGAACAGGTGCCGCTGGGCGCGGGTCATGCCGACGAACAGCAGCCGCCGCTCCTCCGCGACCTCGTCCGGCGCCGGGTCGGCACCCGGCCAGCGCAGCGGCAGCAGCCCGTCCTCGCAGCCCACGACGAACACCACCGGGAACTCCAGCCCCTTGGACGCGTGCAGCGTGAGCAGCGAGATCCGGTCCGCCCTCGGGTCCCAGGTGTCGACCTCCACGCCCAGCGCCAGCTCCGAGTGGAACCGCTCGAAGTCGGCCCCGCAGTCCCCGGCCAGCGGCTTGAGCAGCTCGTAGGCCGTGTGGTCCTCGCCCGCGACCGCGCGCACCCGGTCCAGCACCGTCTTCCCGGCGGCGAACCGCAGCTCCCGCACGATCCGCTCCACGCCGGGCCGGTCGGCGAGCCGGTCGTGCGAGCGCTTCTGGAACGGCATCCCGGACGCGGTCAGCGCGTCGACGACGGCCCGCGACTGCCGGTCGGTGCGGTAGAGCACGGCGAAGTCGGAGAACCCGAGGTCCCGCGCCCCGTCCGAGTCGACCCGGCCGCTGTCGAAGGCGTGGAACGTGGCCCCGCCGAGGAGCTGCTCGACGGTCCGCGACACGAACACCGCCTCGGCCTGCTCGCTGGCGGCGTGGTGCACGCCGATCAGGGCGTCGCCGTGCTCGCCGAACGGCCGCAGCTCCCGGCCGGGCACCAGCGTGGTCGGCGCGACCACCTGGAGCGCGCCGGTGACGACGGGCGCGCTGGAGCGGTAGTTGCGGGTGAGGTGGGCGGTGCGGGCGGCCGGGAAGTCCTCGCGGAACCGCAGGAAGAACCCGACGTCCGCGCCCCGGAACCGGTAGATCGCCTGGTCGGGGTCGCCGATGGCGGTGAGGTTGCCGTCCGCCGGGGCGAGCAGCCGCAGCAGCCGGTACTGCTGCTCGTCGACGTCCTGGTACTCGTCGACGGACACCCACCGCCACCGGTCGCGGTAGGCGGCGGCGAGGTCGGCGTCGCCCTCCAGCAGGGCCAGCGGCAGGGTGATCAGGTCGTCGAAGTCGACCAGGTCCTGGGCGCGCAGGGCGTCCTTGTAGGCGGGGTGCGCGGTGGCGAGGAGCTCCTTGGCGGCCTTCTCGTCGGCGGCGACCGAGAGCGCGACGGCGAGCTGCTGGTCGGGGTCGGCGATGCCGAAGGAGCGGCTGAGCCCGACCCGGTCGTGCTGCTCGCGCAGCACCAGCACGCCGAGGGCGTGGAAGGTGGTGATCGTCATCGCGGGCGCGTGCGCGGGGGCGAGCGCGGCCATGCGCTCGGTCATCTCCTCGGCGGCGCGGCGGGTGAACGTGATCGCCAGGCACTGCTCGGGGGGCACGCCGCGCTCCACGACCAGGTGGGCGAGGCGGTGGGTGAGCGTGCGGGTCTTGCCGGTGCCGGGCCCGGCGATGATCAGCAGCGGCCCGCCCTCGACGCCCGCGGCGGCCCGCTGGTCGGGGTCGAGCCCGGCGAGCAGGCCGGCGCCGGGGGCGGGCGCGGTCGGGGCGGCGGGTTCGGCGGCGGGCGCCGCCTCGGGCGCCGGGGCGCGGCGGGCCTTGGGCTTCGCGGCCTCGGGCTCGGCGACCAGGTCCTCGAACAGCGCGGGCGCGGCGACCCGCTTGGCCAGTTCGCCCGGCTGGAACAGCTTGATCACGCCGTACTCGCCGTCGTACCCGGCGTCCCGCACCACCTCGCCGCGCCGCAGCCGGGTGATCGCCTCGCCGAGCAGCTCGGAGTGGCCGGACAGGTCGGCGAGCGGGGTGTCCTGGAGGATGCGCAGCTCGGGCCCGAACGCGGCGGTGAGCTTGTCGACCTCGGCGAGGACCTTCTTGCTCTTCGGTCCGGTGCCCAGGAGCTCGCTGACGATCTCGGGCAGCGGCACGAGGCTGGTGAAGCCCGCGGCCCCGTCGGGCCGGAACCCCTCGGGCCGGTCGGCGAGCTCCTCGACGCGGCTGAGCACGCCCACCGTCAGCGGCTTGCCGCACTCCGGGCACACCCCCCGGTGCGCGCGGGTCTCGGCGGGCTCCATGCGCACGTCGCACTTGCGGTGCCCGTCGACGTGGTACTTGCCCTCCTCGGGGAAGAACTCCAGCGTCCCGGCGTGCCCGACGCCGGTCTCCAGCGCCCGGCGCACCGCGAAGTAGTCGAGCTCGGTGTCGAAGACGGTGGCCTCGCGGCCGAGCATGGGCGGCGAGTGCGCGTCGGAGTTGCTGACCAGCCGGTACTTGTCGAGGCCGGAGACGCGCCAGTTCATCCCTGGGTCGCTGGACAGCCCGGTCTCCACGGCGAACACGTGGTCGGCGAGGTCGGCGTAGCAGTCCTCGACCGCGTCGAACCCGGACTTGGACCCGAGCACGGCGAACCAGGGCGTCCACAGGTGCGCGGGCACGAGGTAGCCGCCGCACTCCAGGGTGATCTCCAGCAGGTCGCGCGAGTCCAGCCCGAGGATGGGCCGCCCGTCGGACCCGAGGTTGCCGATCTTCCCGAGGCGCCGGTTGAACTCGGCGGCGGAGTCGAGGTCGGGCAGGTAGACGAGGTGGTGCACCTTGCGGGTGCGGTCGCCGCGCTTGTAGATGGTGGAGATCTCGACGGAGAGCGCGAACCTGACGGGGGCGCTCGCGAGACTGGGCGGCAACCTCCGGTCGATCTCCCGGTCGAGGTCGTCGCGCAACCGGAAGAGTCCGGGCTCGGCGTCGACGAGGTTCTCGCGGAGGTGGTCGTACCAGGCGGGGTGGGTGAAGTCCCCGGTGCCGACGAGGGTGATCCCCTTGCGCCTCGCCCACCAGGTCAGGTGCTCGAGATCGCAATCCCGGCTGCACGCCCGCGAGTACTTCGAGTGGATGTGGAGATCGGCCACGAAGCGCACCGGGCACACCTTAGTGGTGGAGCGCCCCTTGGTGGTGGAGCACCGGAGGGACGTCCCCCTGGGCGCTCCCAGCGGAAGAGCGCCGAGCCGCCGGCTGGACGCGCCCGGAACAACAGTGATCGAGATCACCGGGGCGCGCAGGGAAGTGCCAGGATCTCGGGACTTCCCGAAAAACAAAGAACGGGACCTGGCGCTTGGCCAGGTCCCGTTCTCGGGAAATTCGTGCGTGTGGTTCTGCTGTGGAGCTGAGGGGAATCGAACCCCTGACCTACTCGATGCGAACGAGTCGCGCTACCAACTGCGCTACAGCCCCGTGTTCAGTTCTTCGTCGTCGTGCAGGAGAACTATAGCAGTACTCCGGGGGGTGGTTTCACCACCCCCCTCTACTCCCCCGCCGCACGCCGGTACCGCAGGTCACCGGGCCCGTCGAGCTCCAGGAACACCGGGTCCTCGTCGTCCGCGTCCACCACGACCGCCCCCGGCGCCACCGGCTGCTGCTCGTGCCGGGGCGCGGGCACGTCGCGCACCGCCCCGCCCTCGTCCTCCACCGGCTCCTCGCGGCGCGCCGACCGCCGCCGGGACGCCAACCGCGCCTGACGGCGCGCCCTGACGTCCTCCTCGATCCGCACCTGGCGGCGCAGGTACGTCAGGTAGCCGACGAGCGCCACGTCCACGGCCCCGTGCGCCCACCACAGCACCGGGAGCACGAAACCCGCCACGACGGCGGTCACGGCCGCCAGCAGCAGCAGGACCGCGACGACCCTGCGCCGGAACGCGTACTTGGCCTGGGCGACGATCGCGGCGGTCTCCGGGTCGTAACCGCCCCGCCCCGGCCGGTAGGCGCGCTGCGGGAGCTCGTCCTCGTAGTCGTCGTCGTACTCGTCGTCCAGCTCGTACTCGTGCTCGGGCATGGGGTCGTACTCCTCTTCCATGCTGTTCCGCGCGTCGGCCCGCTTGCGGACCACCATGGGCACGAGGACGACCAGCCAGGCCACCCCCAGCCCGACGACGATCAGCGAACTCGGCATCCCCGTTCACCTCCCCCTGACAGCGCGTAGTGCAGACGCCACGCTAGCCACAACAGTCACACCTGTCTCGGAGGCTCGCCGACCGGGAGAGGTACGCGGGTGTGGTCCAGAACCCACCTTCGGCGGATCAAGTTGACCCGTTCGGCGGGCCCGTCACGATGTTCGGACGTACCCCTGCGCCTCCATTCGGCGGACCAGCCCCTCGGGGGACGCCTCCTCCGCCGTCATGGCGAAACACAGGTGGTCACGCCACTGCCCGGCCACGTCGAGGTACCGCTCGAACAACCCCTCGCGGCGGAACCCGGCCTTCGCCAGCACCCGCGCGCTGGCCGCGTTCTCGGGGCGGACGGTGGCCTCCAACCGGTGCAGCCCGGCGTACCCGAAGGTGTGATCCACCACAAGGGCGAGCGCGGCCGTCGCGACCCCGCCGCCCGCCCGGTCGGCGGCCACCCAGTAGCCGACCCACGCCGAGCGCAGCGCCCCGCGCACGATGTTCCCGACCGTGATCTGCCCGGCCAGCTCGCCGTCCACGGTGATCACGAACGGCAGCGCCTGGCCGCGCCTGGCCAGCCCCTTGAGCGCCGACCACTGCGCGGGCCAGGCGAGCGGCGAGTTCCGCTCGTGCCACCCCTCGACGGCGGTCGGCTCCCAGGCCTCCAGGTGGTCGCGGTCGCGCAGCCTGGTGCGGCCCCACGCCGACGCGTCCAGCAGCCTCGGCGGGCGCAGCTCCACGACCCCGGCCGCCACCCGCAGCGGTCCCAGCCGCACGGGCCAACCGGGGTGCCGTCCGCCCTCCCACGCCAGCGGTGCGATCTCCCTACCCCTTCTGGGCGATGAAGCTGACCAGCACCTCTTCGCCGACGGCGACGTCGGTGACGTCCTCGTCCACCATGACCAGGCAGTTCGCCTCGGCGAGCGAGGCGAGCAGGTGCGCCCCGGACTGCCCGAGCGGCTGGACCAGGAACTCGCCGGTCTGCTCGTCCCGCAGCAGCTGCGCGCGCAGGAAGCCGCGCCGCCCCTTGGTGGACGACAGCGGCGACAGCAGCCGGGCGCTCACCGCGCGCCGGTACGGGTTCCGCTTGCCCAGCGCCGCCCTGATCAGCGGCCGGACCAGCACCTCGAACACCACGAGGGCGCTCATCGGGTTGGCGGGCAGCAGGAACGTGGGCACCGCGTCGGGCCCGAGCCTGCCGAAGCCCTGCACCGAACCGGGGTGCATGGCGACCCGCGTGATGTCCACGTCGCCCAGGTCCGCGAGCGCGGCCCTGACCTCGTCGCCGATGGCCCCGCCGACCCCGCCCGCCACCACGACCACCTCGGACAGCAGGAGCCTGCCCTCGACGACCTCGCGGAGCCTGCGCGGGTCGGCCGACTGGATGCCGACCCGGCTGACCTCGGCCCCGGCGTCGCGGGCCGCCGCCGCGAGCGCGTAGGAGTTGACGTCGTAGACCTGTCCCTGGCCGGGGGTGCGGTCGACGTCCACCAGCTCCTCGCCGACGGAGATGACCGACACCCGTGGCCGGGGGTGGACGAGCACCTTGTTCCGCCCGACCGCGGCCAGCAGGCCGACCTGGGCGGCGCCGATGGTCGTGCCCCGGCGGACGGCGACGTCCCCGGTCTGCACGTCCTCGCCGGTGCGGCGCACGAACGCCGCCGACGGGACGGGCCGCTGGACCGTCACCTTGGCCGCGTGGCCGTCGGTGAAGCCCAGCGGGACCACGGCGTCGGCCAGCGTCGGCAGCGGTGCGCCGGTCGCCACCCGGACCGCCTGCCCCGGCTGCAGCCGTCTCGGCTGGCGCGACCCCGCGGTGATCTCGCCGACCACCGGGAGCGTCACCGGTTCCTCACCCGCGCCCTGCACGTCCACGCTGCGCACCGCGTAGCCGTCCACCGCCGCCTGGTCGAAACCGGGCAGGGCGCGCTCGGCGACGACCTCCTCGGCGCAGAGGAGCCCCTGCGACTCGGAGATCGCCACGCGCACCGGGGCGGGCCGCACGGCGGCGGCGATGACCCTGGCGAGCTGCTCGTCCACTGACCTCATGTGCTCATACCTCGTTCATGCTCATACCTCGTTCAGGAGTTGCCGAGGCGACCCCGCAACCACTCACCGAGCTCGGGCCCGTAGTCCGGGTGCTCCAACGCGAAGTCAACCGCAGCCTTGAGGAAACCTCCCGGATTGCCCAGGTCGTGTCGCCCACCGCGGTGGACCACGACGTGCACCGGGTGGCCCTCGGAGATCAGCAGCGCGATGGCGTCGGTGAGCTGGAGCTCGCCGCCCGCGCCGGGGGTGATCCGCTTGAGGGCGTCGAAGATCGCCCGATCGAGGAGGTAGCGGCCCGCGGCGGCGTAGGTGGACGGAGCGTCCTCGGCCTTGGGCTTCTCGACCATGCCGACGACCTGCTTGACGTCGTCGTCGTCGGTGTCGTTCACGTCGAACACGCCGTACGCGGAGATCTGCTCGCGCGGGATGTCGAACGCGCACAGCACGCTGCCGCCGAAGCGGTCGCGCACGGCGGCCATGCGGGAGAGCACGCCGGTGGGGAGCACCAGGTCGTCGGGCAGCAGCACGGCGACGGCCTCGTCGGCGTCGGTCAGGTTGGCCTCGGCGCAGCCGACGGCGTGGCCGAGCCCGAGGGCCTTCTCCTGGAGCGCGGTCTCCACGTCGAGCAGGGCGGGGGCGCGGCGGACCTTGGCGACCAGGTCGGACTTGCCGCGGCTCTCCAGGGTCTCCTCCAGCTCGGGCTGGGGGCGGAAGTACTGCGCCACCGACTCCTTGCCGGGGGAGGTGACAATGATCAGCTTGGTGGCGCCCGCCTCGGCCGCCTCGGTGGCGACGAGTTCGATGCCGGGGGTGTCGACGACCGGCAGCAGCTCCTTGGGCACGGCCTTGGTGGTCGGGAGGAAGCGGGTGCCCAACCCGGCCGCGGGCACGATTGCTGTCGTGAAGGCGCTCATGCCCAGCGAGCCTAACGGCGTCCTTAGGCTGTCCTGCCATGACGTCCGGTGAACGTGATCGCAAGGACGCGGAGCGCGCACGGCTGCGGGCGGCGCGGCGCGGGGCCGAGCCGGTCCCGATGGTGGCGGAGGTGCTGCTGGCGACCGCCGCGTTCGGGGTTCCGGCCGGTGGGGCGGTGTGCGCGTACCTCGCGGTGCGGGGCGAGCCGGGGTCGGCGGGGATGCTGGAGTCGTTGCGGGGGGCGGGGTTCCGGGTGCTGCTGCCCGTGGTGGCGGGGGTCGGGCCGCTGGAGTGGGCCGAGCACACCGGGGCGCTGCGGGCGGGGCCGTTCGGGCTGAGGGAGCCGGACGGGCCGCTGCTGGGGGTCGGCGCGGTGGCGGGGGCGGCGCTGGTGCTCGTGCCCGCGCTGGCGGTGGACCGGGCCGGGGTGCGGTTGGGGCAGGGCGGCGGGTACTACGACCGGACGCTGCCGCTGGCGCGGGGGCCGGTGGTGGCGGTGGTGCGCGACGAGGAGTTCGTGGAATCGCTGCCCGCGGAGGCTCATGACGTCCGGATGAGTGCCGTACTCACCCCTGGGCGTGGTGTGGTGCGCTTGCCGCTGTGACGTTGACCAGGCATGTTTGCGCGCGGCGCGCCCCTCAGCGCATCATCGTCGTTGGCACTCGTGACGTGGGAGTGCCAATCAGGACTCGTGGAGGGGCGATCGTGCCGACCTACCAGTACGCCTGCACCGAGTGCGACCACCGGTTCGAAGCGGTGCAGTCCTTCTCCGACTCCGCGCTGACCGAGTGCCCCGAGTGCTCCGGCAAGGTGCGCAAGCTCTACGGCGCCGTGGGGGTCGTGTTCAAGGGGAGCGGGTTCTACCGGACCGACAGCCGGGGATCGTCGTCCTCGTCGCCGAAGAGCGAGTCCTCTTCGTCGTCGTCCTCCTCGACGTCCTCGTCCTCGTCGTCGTCCTCCGCGCCGGCACCGTCCTCCTCGAAGACGGCCGCCGCTTCCTGATCCCCCAGTTCTCCACAGGCCCCCGAGTTGTCCACAGCTCGGGGGTCTCGTGCTTCCCACCCCTGGCGCCGCCCTCCTAGCTTCGAGGCATGAACCTCGCCCGAAAGCTGTTCGCGCTGGCACTGGCCCTGCTCGGCCTGGGAGCGCTGCTGTGGCCCGACCCGCCGACGACCACCGTGCTGGTGGCCGCCCACGACCTGCCGCCCGGTGTCGCGCTGGCGCGGGAGGACGTCCGGGCGGTCGAACTGCCGCCGGGGTTGGCGCCGGAGGGGGTGGTCGCGGCGGAGGTCGCGGTGGGCCGCGCCCTGGTGTCGACGGCGCGGGCGGGTGAGCCGCTGACGGACGCGCGGCTGACGGGGGTCGACCCGGAGGCGGCGTCGGTGGCGGTGCGCTTCGACCCGGTGACGGCCGGGCTGCTGCGCACGGGCAGCCGGGTGGACGTGGTCGGCGTGGGCGGGCTGGGTTCGACCGGGCTGGGCTCGACCGGGCTGGATCCGATCGGGCTGAGTCCGCCTGGGCCGGGTTCGACCGGCCTGAGTCCTCCCGGGCTGAGTCCGCCCGGTCCGGAGGCGCGGGTGCTCGCGCGGGACGCGGTGGTGGTGGCGCTGCGGGAGGAGTCCGCGGTCCTGCTGATGCCCCGCGACTTGGCGGCGAGCGTGGCGGCCGAGGCGCTGGGGCAGGAGGTGGGCCTGACGCTGCGCTCGCACTGAGCCGCAGGGCCGCGCTCACGCTGCGTCGCCGCAAGAGCACCGGGACGGCCTCTCAGCCGCGTTCTCCGGCGATCAAGCCGGTCATCCGACCTCCGGGGCCGGAACGGGCTTTCCCGACGACACCGCACGACTCCGCCCCCGCACGCTCCAGGCAGCTGATCACCCAGCGGCCGACCGCTTGGCGGTCGTGCGGGACTGAGGGGCGCTCGGGCCCGGCGGGCGACGCGGCCGGGCGCCTGAAGGCCGTGCGAGTCCGAGGGGCGCTCGGGTCCGGTGGTCACACAGCCGACCGCCTGGCGGCTGTGCGGGACCGAGGGGCCCTCGGGCCCGGCGGGTGACGCGGCTGAGCGCCTGACGGCCGTGCGAGTCCAAGAGGCACTCGGGTCCCGTGGGCGCAGGCCAAGCGCCTGAAGGCCATGCAGGTCCGAGGGGCGCTCGGGCCCAGTTGGCGGGGCGGCCGAGCGCCTGAAGGCCGTGCGAGTCCAAGAGGCGCTCGGGTCCCGTGGGCGCAGGCCAAGCGCCTGAAGGCCATGCAGGTCCGAGGGGCGCTCGGGCCCAGTTGGCGGGGCGGCCGAGCGCCTGGCGGCCGTGCGGGTCCAAGGGGCGCTCGGGTCCCGTGGGCGCAGGCCAAGCGCCTGAAGGCCATGCAGGTCCGAGGGGCGCTCGGGTCAAGTGGGCCGCGCGGCCGAGCGTCCGGCGGTCGTACGGGTTCAAGGGGCGCTCGGGTCCGGCGGTCGCGCGGGTGGCCGGCGGTCGCGCGGGTGGTCGGCGGTCGCGCGGGCGGTCGGTGGTCGTGCGGGCGGGTGGGTCCGGGTGGGTGTGGCGATCAAGGAGTGCGGTTACCCTCCGCTGGCTCTGAGACTTCCCGAGGAGGAGAAGCGGCAGTGATCAAGGGTTTCAAGGACTTCCTGATGCGCGGCAACGTCATCGACCTGGCGGTTGCCGTGGTCATCGGCGCCGCGTTCGGTGCGATCGTCACCGCGTTCACCAACAACCTGATCAACCCGCTGGTCGCGCTGGTCGGCGGCATGGAGAACCCCGTCGGGTTCGCCGTCCAGCTCGGCGCCAGCCCGAAGACGACGATGGACTTCGGCGCGCTGGTCACCGCGGTGATGAACTTCGTGATCATCGCGGCGGTCGTCTACTTCGTGTTCGTGATGCCCATGAACAAGATCAAGGAGAGGAGGGAGCGCGGTCAGGAGGTGGGCCCGTCGGAACCGACCGACGTCGAGCTGCTGAAGGAGATCCGCGACCTGCTGGTGGCCCAGGCGAACCAGGGCAATCTGGGTAACCAGGGCAACCAGGGTGCCCAGCGGACCTCGGCCCAGTCCGGCCCCCATTCCACCCCGCAGCAGTACGCGAACCAGCCGGGCACCGGCCCCAGGCCCGCCCAGCCGCCGCGTCCGAACACCCAGCAGCACCCCCGAGGCTGACGACCACCGGACCGCTTGGCGGCTGGTCGCCCCACCCCGCGAACCGCGGTGCGACGACCAGGGTCACGCGGCGGCGGTAGCCGACCAGCGGCCGGGCTCGTTCAGTGGCGACAGCCGAACAGGGCAAAGCCTGCTCGGCAGCGGTGGCCGAACAGCGGCAAGACCCGCTCGGCGGCGACAACCGAACAGAGCAAGACCCGCTCAGCGGCGGTGGCCGAACAGTGGCAAGACCCGCTCGGCGCGGTGGCGGACCGGTGGCGGTGGTGGACCGGTGGCGTGGTTGGCCAGCGGCGGTGCTGGTTCGGGAGTCGCGCTGGTTCGCCGGTGGTGGTTGTTCTGCGGTGGCGGCTGTCCTGCGGTGGGGACGGCCGTGCCGTGGAACCGGGCGGGTGCGGTGCGACTGCACCGGAGTGGTGGCAGGAGTGGCGGCACTCGTGAGGCGGGTGCTGGCCCGCGCTGGTTGCTGGGCCGCGTGTGGCTGCGCCGGTTGCCGGTTCACCGGCTGCTGCGTCGGTTACCGGGCCGCGTGGCTTTGCTGCGGCTGCGCGGAACGGTGCGCTGCGGTGGTGCGTGCCTTCGACCTGCGGGCGTTCGGTGAACGCCCGCGGTCGAAGGCTGGTGGGCGGGTGGGGCTGGCTGGTCCGGGGCTCCGGCTTGGTCGGCCGGGGGCTCGGGGTGGTGCGGGTTGGGTCAGTCGAGGGTGGTCCGGGGCGGCTGGGGCCTGGGGCAGCCCAGGCTTGGGTCAGCCTGGGCTTGGGTCAGCCGCCGTGGTGCGGGGGGCGGTTCTCCTCGTACCAGCTGTCCGGTCTTCCCTGCGCCCTCGGTTCGTCCGGGGTTTCCGGGAGGACGTCGCCGAAGACCTCGGCCAGCCTCCTTCGCCTGGCCTCGGCCTCGGCCGGGGTCAGGGGGGTGGGCTGGTCCGGGGTGCTCATGCCTCGTCCAGGCCCGAGATCTGCTCGATGACGTACGGCACCAGCGACGACAGGGTCGCCATGCCGTCGCGGACCGCCGAGCGGGAGCCCGCCAGGTTCACGACCAGGGTGCTGCCGGAGATCCCGACCAGGCCCCTGGAGATGCCCGCGTCCACCGCGCCCGCCGCGAGGCCCGACGCGCGGAGCGCCTCGGCGATGCCCGCGATCGGGCGGTCCAGCACACCCTGGGTGGCGTCCGGGGTCACGTCCCTGGGGGACACGCCCGTGCCTCCCACGGTGACCACCAGGTCGACGCCACCGATGACCGCCGTGTTCAGCGCGGCGCGGATGTCGACCACCTCGCCCTCCACCGCGACTGTGCCGTCGACGATGAACCCCGCCTCTTCCAGCAGCTCGGTGACCAGGGGGCCCGTGCTGTCCTCGTGCTCACCGTGTGCCACCCGGTCGTCCACGATCACGACCAGGGCGCGTCCCAGGCGCTGCGCGCTGCGTTCCATGCGAGTCACCGTAACCAATGGGGAATCCGGAGGTGCGATGACACCTTGCTGTCCGTGGCGGACCAGCTCGCGGCGATCACTGGATCGGGCTACCCGGAGGTGCGCGCTCTGCTCGGACATCGACCGTCCCGTGGTGATGGTGATGGTGATGGTGATGGGGCTGGGGCTGGGGCTGGGGCTGGGGCTGGTGCTGCGGTGGGGGTCCTGCTGACGTGAGCCGGGAAGTGGACGAGGCCGCGCTCCTGCGGGACGAGGGCGTGTCCCGGTTGGAGCGCGGCCTCTGGGCCGACTCGGAGGCGCGTGAGTCGGGAGCCTGAACCCGGTGGAGCTGTGCCCGGTGGAGCCGAACCCGGTTGGGCTGAGCCCGGTGGAGATGGACTCCGTTGGGCTGTGGCCGGTGGAGCTGAGCCGGTTGGGCTGAGCCCGGTTGGTCGGGCCGCTACCGGTGAGCCCGGTCGGGCCGGGTGGGCGTGCCGACCGGCTCGGTAGGGGGAACCGGGCCGGTCGGCCGTTCTGGGGGTGGGGCCTGCGCGGGTGGGCGGATCGGGCAGGCCCGCCTGGGGGGCGGGGCGCCGGGGCCGGTCAGTTGACCGGGGCCTCCTGGCTGCCCAGGGTGACCTCCACCGTGCGGCCGTCGGCCAGGGTGAGGGTGACCTTGTCACCGGGGGTGTCCGAGCGGACGGCCGCGACCAGGGCGTCCGAGCTGTCGATGCGGCGGTCGCCGAACTTGGTGACCACGTCGCCCGCCTTCACGCCCGCCTGGCCCGCCGCGCCGCCCTCGGTGACCTCCTGGACCGCCGCGCCGCCCTGCGGGGCGTCGGTGACCTGCACGCCCAGCACGGTCTGGGTGGCCTTACCGGTCTCGCTCAGCTCGGTCGCGGTGCGCCTGGCCTGGTCGATCGGGATGGCGAAGCCGATGCCGACCGAACCGCCCTGCGAGGTCTGGCTGGAGTTCGGGCTGTAGATGGCCGAGTTGATGCCGATCACGCGGCCGTTCATGTCGATCAGCGGCCCGCCGGAGTTGCCGGGGTTGATCGCCGCGTCGGTCTGGACGGCGTTGAGCACCGTGGACTGGCTGCCCGACTCGCCGCCGGCCCGCACTGGGCGGTTCAGCGAGCTGACGATGCCCGAGGTGACCGTGCCGGTGAGGTCGAACGGGGAGCCGACCGCGATCACCTGCTGGCCGATCTTCAGGTCGGAGGAGTTGCCGAGCTCGGCGGTGGGCAGGCCGGAGACGCCGTCCGCCTTGATCACGGCCAGGTCGGACGACGGGTCGCGGCCGACGATCTTGGCGCTGGCCGTCTTGCCGTCCTGGAAGACCACCCGGACGGCGCCGCCCCGCGCGGCCGACTCGACCACGTGGTTGTTCGTGACGACCAGACCGTCGGAGCTGATCACGAAGCCGGACCCGGCGCCGCCGCTGACCTGCACCTGGACCACCGTGGGCAGCACCTTCTGCGCGACGGCCTCCACCGAACCGGCGGGCGCGTCGGCGGTCTGCTGGGCGGGCGGGGCCGCGTTCAGGGCGTTGACCACCGAACCGGAGCCACCCGCGGCCTGGTAGCCCACGTAGCCGCCGACACCACCGGCGACGCCGCCCACCACGAGCACGAGCGCGGCCACGCCTGCGAGGACCTTGCCCCTGCCGCCGGACTTCGCGCGCTGCGGCGGGAGCTGGCCGTCCGCGCCGGGCACCGCGTAGTACGGGCCGGACCCCGGCTGACCGGGGCCGCCCGGCTGACCGGGGCCGCCGGGCTGACCGGGGAACCCGCCCGACGCGGGCGGGCCGTAGGCGGTGCCGGTCGCGCGGTCGGACTGGACGGGCTGGCCGAAGGCGTTCACCTGAACCCCCTGCTCGGTCGACCGGCCGCCCGGCCCCGCGAACGGGCCCGTCTGGGTGGGCTGCTCGCCGAAGGGCCGCTGACCGGGGGTGATCTGCTGAGTGGAACCGCCCTGCGGGACCTGGGACGCGCTGATCTGCTGCGTCACACCGGGCTGCTGGACGTGGCCGGGCTGGGCGGCTGCGGTGAGCGGCTGCCCGGAAGTCTGGGGGGCGCCCCCGGTGGTGGGCCCGGAAGCCGGGTGGGCGGGCGCCCCCTGCACAGCGCCCGGCCACCCGGCGAGGGACTGGGCGCCCTGCACGCCCTGCCCTCCGGTTCCCCGATCGGCGTCGGCCCCCTGCAAAGCCTCCGCCGCACCGGTGGTGTCCGACTCGGCCCTCTCGGGCCGGTCGGTGGCCGCTCCGGCCGGGGCGCCCTGCAGCGCCTCGGACCGGGTGGCCTGGTCCGCCCCGGTCGTGGCGCCCTGCGCGCCAGACCGGTCGGAGTCGTCCAGACCGAGCCGCGTGGTCGGCCGGTCCTGCTGCCCGTCGCGGGCGGAGTGCTCCCGCGCGGAGTCCGGCTGGTGGACATCCCGTTGCCCGCCACCGGCGTGAAGACCGGCCTCGCCGCCGCCGCGCGCCCAGGGACTCTGGTCTGCGGGCTGCTGCGGCTGGTGCTGCGGCTCGTTCTCGGTCATGTCCACAACTCTGGGGTGTGCGCCTGAGAGGAGCCTTAAACGAGTCTGGGCATCACTTGTGAGTCGTTCCGAAGCCCCTTGGGCGGACGGCGGGCCGTCGGCAGAGCGGAAAAACCGCCGGGCCTGCGCTCCGAGGAGCGCAGGCCCGGCGGTCACGGCCCACCCGGCGACTACGCCTGCGCGCGCAGCCGCTCCGCGATCTGCTCCGGCGTCGCGTCGTTGATCCACACGCCGACGCCCGACTCGGACCCGGCCAGGTACTTCAGCTTGTCCGCCGTCCGCAGCACCGAGAACACCTCCATGTGCAGCCAGGAGTGCTCCCGCCCGACCTTCGACGGCGCCTGGTGCCAGCCCGCGATGTACGGCAGCGGCCGGTCGTACAGGCCGTCGAGGCGGCGCAGCACGTCCAGGTACAGGGTGGCGAAGTCGTCGCGCTCGGCGTCGGTCAGCGCGGGCAGGTCCGGCACGTGGCGGTGCGGCACCAGGTGCACCTCGACCGGCCAGCGCGCGGCGGAGGGCACGAACGCGGTCCACGTGGCGTTGCTCGCGACCACGCGGATCTCGGCGGCCTGCTCCGCCGCCAGCACGTCGCCCATCAGGTGACGGCCGTGCTCGGCGTGGTACCGCTCCGCCACCGCGAGCATCTTCTCGGTCTTGGGCGTCACGAACGGGTAGCCGTAGATCTGCCCGTGCGGGTGGTGCAGGGTCACGCCGATCTCTTCACCGCGGTTCTCGAACGGGAAGACCTGCTCGACGCCCGGCAGCCCGCCCAGCACCTCGGTGCGCTCGGCCCACACGTCCACGACGGTGCGCACCCGCCGCGGGGTGAGCTGCCCGAACGAGCTGTTGTGGTCCGAGGTGAAGCACACGACCTCGCACCGCCCGCGCCCCGGCCGCCGCGCGACCATCGGCATCCCGTCGACGGTCTCCGGCAGGTCCGGCGTGTTCTGCGCCAGCGACGGGAACCGGTTCTCGAACACCGCGACGTCGTAGGACGCCTCGGGGATCTCGGTCGGCTTGCCCGGCTCGGTCGGGCACAGCGGGCACAGGTTGGCCGGGGGCTTGTAGGTGCGGGTCTGCCGGTGCGCGGCCATCGCGACCCACTCGCCGGTCAGCGGGTCCCGCCGCACCTCGGACAGCGGCTGCGTCCTCGGCAGGTCCCTCGTGTCGGCCGCGGTGCGCGGGGGCGCGTCGGCCGAGTCGTCGTAGTAGATGATCTCTCGGCCGTCGGCGAGCTCGCCCGCCGTGCGCTTCACGCCAGTCACGCCAGTTCCTCTTCTCCCCGTCCGGGCACGTGCGCCAGGACCAGTTCACCCACCTGCTCGCCGAGCACCGCGACCGCCTCCTCGGGCAGTCCGGCATCGGTGACCAGGACGTCCGCCTCGTCGAGGTCGGCGATGGTGGAGATGCCGACCGTGCCCCACTTGGTGTGGTCGGCCAGCACGACGACCCGACCGGCCGCGTCCACCAGCGCCCGGTCGGTCTCGCTCTCGTTCAGGTTGGGCGTGGTGAACCCGGAGCGCTCGGCCATGCCGTGCACCCCCAGGAACACCACGTCCAGGTGCAGGGAGCGCAGCGCCTGCACCGCGACCGGGCCGACGAGCGCGTCGGACGGGGTGCGCACGCCGCCGGTGAGGACCACCGTGCGGTCGGTGCGCCCGCCCTGCTGGAGCACGTCGGCGACCCGGATGGAGTTGGTGACCACGGTCAGGTCCGGGATGTCCTCCAGGAACCTGGCGAGCGTCCACGTGGTGGTGCCCGCGGACAGCCCGATGGCCGTCCCTGGGCGCACCAGGCCCGCCGCGCGCGCGGCGATGGCCTCCTTCTCGGGGAGCTGCCGCACCGACTTGGCCTCGAAGCCGGGCTCGTCGGTGCTGCGCACGACCACCGTGGTGGCCCCGCCGTAGACCTTCTCCAGGAGCCCGCGCGACGCGAGCACGTCCAGGTCGCGGCGCACCGTCATGTCGGACACGCCGAGCCGGACCACGAGGTCGCTGACCCGGACGGCGCCGGTGCGGCGCACCTCCTCCAGGATCACCGCCTGCCTCTGCCGCGCGAGCACGGTCACTCCCCTTCTGCGACGGCCGGTTCCCCGGCGGCGGCTTCCCTGACCACGACCACGCCGCCCGCCGGGACGGTGAGCGTCCCGCCGACGTCGTCGCCGGACAGCAGCTCCACGCCGCGCGCGGGCACCAGGGCGGGCTCGCCGCCGTGGTTGATCGCGACCAGCCACGAGCCGCCGTCGCCGCGCCTGCGCACGACCTCGACGCCCGCCGAACCGGCGCCGACGTCCGCGCCGCCGCCCTGGTCGGTCACCAGGACCCGCTCGACGCCCGCGTCCGCCACCACGGAGCACACCAGGGTCTCCAGCGCCGCGCCGCGCAGACCGCACCCGAGGTACCAGGCGTTGCCGTTGCGGGTGACGGCCGGTTCACCCGCGAGGGGGCCGTCGGCGTAGCGGGAGAGCACCTCGGCGCCCTCGGAGCGCAGCAGCTCGGTCCACACGGCGACCTCGCCGCCGTCGTCGAGCCGGACGACCTCGCCCGCGCGCAGCGGGTGGAACTCCTCGGTGCGCACGCCGAGCAGCCCGCCGATGAGACCGGGGTAGCCGCCCAGGTGCACGTGGCCGCGCGTGTCGGTGATCGCGGTGAGGTGGGTGACCAGCAGGTGGCCGGTGTAGGAGGTGAGCCACTCGGCGTCGTCGAGCAGGAACAGCGAGGGCACGACGACGGCCTTGTACCCGGACAGGTCCGCGCCGGGGGGCACGAAGTCGACGGTGACGCCGGAGCGCCACAGCGCCCGGTACAGGCCGAAGACGTTCTCCTGGTAGGAGAAGTCGGCGGTGGGGGTGGCCTCCTGGCCGAGGGACCAGCGCGAGTGCCAGTCGTAGACGATCGCGACGGAGGCGTCCACGGTGGACCCGAGCAGCTCGTCCAGCTTGGCGTACTCGGCGCCGACGCGGCGCACCTCGCGGTGCACGCGGGTGTCCTCGCCGCCGTGCGGGACCATCGCCGAGTGGAAGCGCTCGGCGCCCGCCTTCGACTGGCGCCACTGGAAGAACAGCGTGCCGTCGGCGCCGCGCGCGACGTGCGAGAAGGAGTTGCGGCGCTGCTCGCCGGGGAGCTTGGCGATGTTGCGGGGCTGCCAGTTCACCGCCGAGGTGGACTGCTCCATGAGCAGCCACGGGCGGCCTCCCGCGAGGCCGCGGGTGAGGTCGGCGGCCATGGCCAGCTCGATGTGCCGGTCGGGGTCCTCGGAGCGGGTGTAGTGGTCGTTGGAGACGAAGTCCATCTCCTTGGCCCACGCCCAGTAGTCCAGGTCGGCGAAGGTCCAGCCGACCATGAAGTTGGTGGTGACGGGCACGCCGGGGGTGACCTCGTGCAGCACGTCCCGCTCGGCCTTGAACAGCTCGAGGAGCGCGTCGGAGGCGAAGCGGTTGAAGTCGAGCAGCTGGCCGGGGTTGCCGAACGTGGGGGTCACGCGGGGCGGCACGACCTGCTCCCACGCGCTGTAGCGCTGGGACCAGAACAGGGTGCCCCAGGCCTCGTTGAGGCCGTCGAGGTCGCCGTAGCGCTCGCGCAGCCAGGTGCGGAACGCCTCGGCGCAGTTGTCGCAGTAGCAGCGCGGGACGTGGCAGCCGTACTCGTTGCCGACGTGCCAGGCGGACAGCGCGGGGTGGTCGCGGTAGCGCTCGGCCAGCGCGCGGGCCAGCGCGACGGCGCGGGTGCGGTAGACCTCGGAGGTGGGGCAGTAGGCCTGGCGGGAGCCGTGGGTGAGGCGGACGCCGTCCTCGCGGACCGGGCGGACCTCGGGGTGGTCGGTGGTCATCCAGGGCGGGGGCGCGGCGGTGGCGGTGGCCAGGTCGACCCGGATCCCGCCCTCGGCGAGGCGGTCCATGGCCCGGTCGAGCCAGGCGAAGTCGCGCTCGCCCTCGCGGGGCTCCAGCAGCGCCCAGGAGAAGATCCCGAGGCTCACGAGGTTCACGCCGGACGCGCGCATCAGCTCGACGTCGGCGTCCCAGACCTCCTCGGGCCACTGCTCAGGGTTGTAGTCGGCGCCCCAGGCGAGGCCCGGCAGTCCGGTCGGCCAGCTCGTCATGGCGCAAGAGTGAACCACAAACTCAACACAGTCAAACAGTAACGCCCGTCTGACACTGTTTGGCGGTACACGTCACCCGACCCGCTGGTATGCGCGGCAGGAGGGTTCGGACTAGCGCGTTAACGGGCCGGTAACGGCCATTGACGTTCCCTGTGACAGGCGACACATTATGCGCAACTTTGTTGGATTCGCGTTCGGTTGGTTCAGCGTTGCGTCAACCCGACAGGAGCGATCATGTCCACGCCCACGCCCCAGCGGTCCCCCCGATTAGGCCGTCGCGCCGTGCTGCGCGCGCTCGCGCTCGGAGCGGGGGTGAGCGCGGCGCCCGGACTCGTCGGGTGCGGCGGCGACCCCGGCGGCGCGTCGGCGGACGTCGTGACGTTCGGCAACAACCAGTCCGACCCGGTGCCGAAGGACGCGATCACGGCGGTGCTGAGGTCGTTCGAGGGCTCCTCCGGGCTGAGCGTGCGGATCAACACCAAGCAGCACGAGCAGTACCAGGAGCAGATCAACAACTACCTGCAGGGGCGGCCGGACGACGTGCTGTCCTGGTTCTCCGGCTACCGCATGAGGTTCTTCGCCGAGCAGGGCCTCACCGGCGACCTGTCGGACGTGTGGGCGAAGGTCGGCTCCGGCTTCTCCCCCGCCGTCAAAGAGGCCGCGACGGCGGCGGACGGCAAGCAGCACCTGGTGCCGTTCACCCAGTACCCGTGGGGGATGTTCTACCGGCCGAGCCTGTGGCGGCAGCGCGGGTACACCCCGCCGGGCACGCTGGACGAACTGGTCGCGCTGGCCACCAGGATGAAGGCCGACGGGCTCGCGCCGATCGCGTTCGCGCAGAAGCAGGGCTGGCCCGCGATGGGCACGTTCGACCAGCTGAACTTCCGGATCAACGGCTACCGGTTCCACGTCGACCTGATGGCGGGCAGGGAGGACTGGCGGGGGCCTCGGGTGCGGGAGGTGTTCGACACCTGGAAGCGGCTGCTGCCGTTCCACCAGGAGAACGCGCTCGGCCGCGACTGGCAGGAGGCCGCCCAGTCGCTCCAGCGGGGTGAGGCCGGGATGTACCTGCTCGGCTCGTTCCTGGCCCAGCAGTTCACCGGCGCGGACCGCGACGACCTGGACTTCTTCCCGTTCCCCGAGGTGAACCCCGAGTTCGGCACCGACACCGTCGAGGCGCCCATCGACGGCTTCATGCTCTCCCGCGAGCCCGGCAACCCCGACGGGGCGCGGAAGCTGCTGGAGCACCTGGCGTCGCCGCAGGCGCAGCTGGCCTACCTGAAGGCCGACCCGACGACCGTGGCGACCAGCACCGGGGTCGACGTGAGCGGGTACACCCCGTTGCAGCGCAAGGCGGCCGAGGTGATCGCCTCGGCCGCGCACATCACCCAGTTCCTCGACCGGGACACCGATCCGAGGTTCGCCAGCGACGCGGCGACCAACGGGCTGACCGCGTTCCTGTCCGAGCCCGGTGACGTGGACCCGGTGCTGCGCGGGATGGCGGAGCAGGCCAAGACCATCTTCTCCGAGTGAGACCGCCGGTGGGCAAGGCGAAGCGCGCCACGTCGCCGACGCGCGGCGAGCGGGTGGCGCTGGCGCTGATGATCGGCGTGCCCGCGCTGCTGCACGTGGCGCTGGTGTGGGCGCCCGCGCTCGGGTCGGTCGGGCTGTCGTTCACCTCGTGGAACGGCATCGGCGGGGTCGAGGACCTGGAGTGGGTGGGGGCGCGCAACTACGTCGACATCCTCACCTCGTACCCGAGGTTCTGGCCCGCCGTGCGCAACAACCTGGTGTGGCTGGTGTTCCTGGTGCTCGTGCCGACCTCGGCCGGGTTGCTGCTGGCCGTGCTGCTGGACCGGAGGCTGCGGTTCGGGCGGGTGTACCAGAGCGTGCTGTACCTGCCGGTGGTGCTGTCGCTGGCGCTGGTCGGGTTCATCTGGCAGCTGGTGTACCAGCCGGAGCAGGGACTGCTGAACAACCTGCTCGGGACCGCCGACAGCGATCCGGTGAACTGGTTGGGGGACAAGGACGTCAACCTGTGCGCGGTGCTCGTCGCGGCGGCGTGGCGGCACACCGGGTACGTGATGGTGCTGTACCTGGCGGGGCTCAAGGCCGTGGACCCGGCGCTGCGGGAGGCGGCGGCGCTGGACGGGGCGAACGGGTGGCAGGCGTTCACGCGCGTGGTGTTCCCGGTGCTGCGGCCGGTGAACGTGGTGGTGCTGGTGGTGACCGTGGTCGAGGGGCTGCGGGCGTTCGACATCGTCTACGTCGTCAACAAGGGGCGCAACGGGTTGGAGCTGCTGTCGGTGCTGGTGACCGACAACATCATCGGCGAGTCCAGCCGGATCGGGTGGGGGTCGGCGCTGGCGGTGGTGCTGCTGGTGATCTCGCTCGGGTTCATCGCCACCTACCTCGTGCAGGTGTTCCGGCGGGAGGAGTCGGAGTGAGGGGCGTTCGGGCGGGAGCCGTTGCGCTGCACGGTTTTCTGGTGCTGGCGTGCCTGGGCACGATCGCGCCGCTGCTGTGGGCGCTGTACGCGTCGCTGCGCAGCTACGACGACACGGCGCGGAACGGGTACTTCTCGGTCGCCGAGGAGCTGACGCTGGCGAACTACGCGGAGGCGTGGACGCGGGCCGAGCTGCCGCGCTACTACCTGAACACGCTGGTGGTGGCGCTGCCGTCGGTGGTGCTGGTGCTGCTGCTCAGCTCGATGGCGGCGTTCGGCGCGGCCCGGTTGCCGAGGCGGCTGAACCTGGGGCTGCTGATGCTGTTCACCGCCGGGAACCTGCTGCCGCAGCAGGTGGTGGTGACGCCGCTGCACCGGCTGTACCTGCTGACGCCGGTGCCGGGGTGGGTGAGCGACAGCGGGGTGCTGCTGGACTCGCGGCTGGGGTTGGTGCTGATCCACGTGGCGTTCCAGTCGGGGTTCTGCGTGTTCGTGCTGAGCAACTTCATGAAGACCATCCCGCGCGAGATCGGCGAGGCGGCGCGCGTGGACGGGGCGGGGGTGTGGCGGCGCTACTGGCAGGTGGTGCTGCCGCTGTGCAGGCCCGCGCTGGCGGCGCTGGCGACGTTGGAGTTCACCTGGATCTACAACGACTTCCTGTGGGCGCTGGTGCTGATCCAGACCGGCGAGAAGATGCCGGTGACGTCGGCGCTGCAGAACCTGCGGGGGGCGTTCTTCACGGACAACAACCTGGTGGCGGCGGGGGCGCTGCTGGTGGCGCTGCCGACGCTGGTGGTGTTCTTCGTGCTCCAGCGGCAGTTCGTGGGCGGGCTGACGCTGGGGGCGACGAAGGGGTAGTGGTGGGGCCGGGACGGCGAGTGCGTCAGCCGTCCCGGTCGTCCAGCGTGAGGTCGCGGTTCCAGGTGGTCCTGATGAACCTGCCGCCGACGAAGCGACCACCGTCCTCGCCGAAGCCTTGGTCCCGGTAGCGGATGGTGCGCTCGGCCAAGCCTCGCAGCTGCCCGGTTTCCTCGGCTTCTCGCAACTGCTGAAGCAGTGGCCGGGCCAGGCCGACCTCCAAGCCGAGGTTGGCGAAGGTGGCGGTGGCGATGCCGAGCCGCTCACCCGCGTCCCCGAGCTCGATGGCCCGGACGAACGGCAGGTGGTAGGCGAACACGTAGCGATCGCGGTCGATGCTGAGGTCGACCGCGTCTTCGTTCTCCTCCTCCGGGTCGTAAGCCTTCAGGACGAGGCGCTTGCTGGGACGGGGGTGGTGGGCGATGCAGCCGAGGGCCAGCTTCGGCGGATGTCCGTTGATCGATCGGACCGACCGCTTCTGGATCACCAGCTTCCGCGCGGTCTCCCGGTTCAGCTCACCCGAACTGCCCTTCGCCTCGGCGATCACCCAGCCGTCCGGGTTCTCGCCGAAGAGGTCCGGCCGCTTGGGGCCTGCGAAGGAGATCCTGTTCTGGTGCATGTAGCGGTCGACGTGCATCAGATCGCGGACCCCGAGCATTTGCTCGCAGAAGATCGCGGTCATGGCTTGGCCGATGCTGTAGGACAGCGCGCCCTTCTCCGAGGGGTCCAAGGTCGTGGCGAGCTTCGACCTGAGGAGTTCAGCCTGGTCGCCACACCTGAGGTAAGCCGGCACCAAGGCCACGCGGTGCAACCACTCGTACACCGAGGCGCTGCCGTGGGACCACCGGTCCCCTGGCGCCCGCCCGGTGGTGAAGAGCACGTCCGCCAGAGCGTTGGCGCTGAAGACCAGCTCTCCCGAGTTCCGCACCACGTCCGGCGGGAAGTGCCATGCGCGGTAGGGGACACGCAGCTCCGGCGAGGCGCTGCCGAACACGCGGACTCCCGATGGTCGGACGGAGGGTGTGCAGGACCGCAGCCCGGCTCGGACCAGAAAAGTCCGCACTTCAGCGGTCTCATCCACATCGGCGGAAGAGCAGCGGGGCGGCGTCGGGTCGTTCCCGGCGCCGCCCCGTTCCTCGTGGTCGTCTCAGACCCCCGCGTACCCCATGCCGTTGGTGGCGGGCGCCAGCGCAGGCCGTCCCGGCAGGTGCAGGGTGAACAGCGCGCCGCCCTCCGGGGCTCGCCCCGCGTAGACCGCGCCACCGTGGCGTTCCGCCGCCTGCTTCACGATCGCCAGCCCCAGCCCCGACCCCGGCAGGGTGCGGGCCTCGGAGGAGCGGTAGAAGCGCTCGAACACGTGCGGCAGGTCCGCTTCCGCGACGCCGTGGCCCGAGTCCGCCACCTCGACGACCGCCGCGCCCTCCGCGACCTGCCGCAGCCTCAGCCGCACCACGCCGCCCTCGGTGTTGTCCTGGCTGAACTTCACCGCGTTGTCCAGCAGGTTCAGCACCGCCCGCTCCAGCGCGTTCGAGTCGCCCAGCAGCGACCACGGCTCCAGGCTCACGTCGAACGCCACGTCGGCGGGCGCGCGCCTGCGGGCGCGGTCCAGCGCGCGCTCGACCACCTCGACCAGGTCGACCGGCTCGTGCACGACCTGCGGCGCGTCCTCGCGGGCCAGCTCGACCAGGTCGCCGATCAGCGTGGTCAGCTCGTCCAGCTGGGCCCGCACGTCGTCGTTGATCTCCGCCTTGTCCTCGTCGGACAGCGTCGGCGACCCCGGCCGCTCGGACGCCAGCAGCAGCTCCAGGTTGGTGCGCATGGACGTCAGCGGCGTGCGCAGCTCGTGGCCGGCGTCCGCGACGAGCCTGCGCTGCCGCTCCTGCGACTCGGCCAGCGCCCCCAGCATCGCGTTGAACCGCTGGGTGAGCCTGGCCAGCTCGTCGTCGCCGGACACCGGGATCGGCCGCAGGTCGCCGGTCAGCGCGACCCGCTCGGTGGCCTCGGTGAGCCGCTGCACGGGCCGCAGGCCGGTGCGCGCCACCGCAGTCCCCGCCGCCGCCGCCGCGACCACGCCCAGGCCGCCGATCACGAACAGCACCAGGCTCAGCTTGCCCAGCGTGGTGTTCAGCGGCTTGATCGACTGGGCGAGGACCATCGCCTCGCCGTCGCCGTACGGCACCGTCAGCACCCGGTACTCGGTGCGCTTGTCGGTCCAGATGTGCTCCAGCAGCTCGCCGTTCGCCACCGCCAGGTCGTCCGAGTTGGTCGGCGGGGCGGTGGTGAACTTCGGGTACAGGATGCGCCCGGCCGAGTCCAGCTTGCCGATCTTGATGTCGCCGGCGGCGAGGAACGCGCCGGGCATCTCGCTGACCGTGTCGTTGACCCTGGGCGCGTTCACCGCCGCCTGCGCGCGCTGGCGCAGGTTCTCGTCGAACGAGGTGATCATGTTGTCGCGCACCGTCATGTACACGCTCAGCGACACCACGGCGACCGCGCCCGCCACGCACAGCGCGGCGAGCAGGGTCACGCGCGCGTGCAGCGAGGCGCGCTGGAACCGGGTGCCGCCGGGGGCGGTCACGGGGGCGTCTCCCTGAGCACGTAGCCGACGCCGCGCACCGTGTGCAGCAGCCGGGGCTCGCCGCCCGCCTCGGTCTTGCGCCGCAGGTAGCCGACGTACACCTCCAGCGCGTTCCCGGAGGTGGGGAAGTCGTAGCCCCACACGTCCTCCAGGATGCGGCCCCTGGTGAGCACCTGCTTGGGGTGCGCCAGGAACAGCTCCAGCAGCGCGAACTCGGTGCGGGTGAGGCTGATGGGCCGCTCGCCCCTGCGGACGTCCCTGGTGCCGGGGTCCAGCTCCAGGTCGGCGAAGCGCAGCAGGTTGGCGGTCTCCTCCACGTCGGTGGCGGTGCGCCGCAGCAGGGCGCGCAACCTGGCCAGCAGCTCCTCCAGCGCGAACGGCTTCGGCAGGTAGTCGTCGGCCCCCGCGTCCAGACCGGAGACCCGGTCGCTCACCGCGTCCCGCGCGGTGAGCACGAGTATGGGCAGGTCGTCGCCCGTGCTGCGCAACCTCCGGCAGACCTCCAGGCCGTCGAGCCTGGGCATCATCACGTCCAGGACCATGGCGTCCGGGCGCTGCGACAGGACCGACTCCAGTGCCTGCTGGCCGTCACCGGCGAGGTCCACCTGGTAGCCGTTGAACTGCAGTGAGCGGCGGAGCGACTCACGCACGGCCCTGTCGTCGTCGACAACGAGGATGCGCATGTCGTCAGTCTCGCCGCTGGTCCTGAGAGCCGCCTGAGAAGCGGGTGTGAGGAGACCGTCAAGTTCCGCGGGCCGGGGGGCGGCCGATCGGTCAGAAGTAGTCGCCGAGCCTGGGCACGCCGGTCGACGCGGTGAGCCGGTCGAGCAGGGCCGCGTCCCCGTCGAGCAGGCCGGCGCGGCGCAGGGCGTGGGTGTTCTGGAAGCCGCTGAACCACGGCCCGAGCGCCCGCGCCCGCAGCCGCACCTCGCCGCTGCCGCCGGGCTCGACCCCGACCTGCCCGTCCTCCACCACGATCCGGCGCCGCCCGGCGTGCCAGGGGGCGACCGGGTCGGTGATGTCCAGGTCCACGGCGGCGGAGCGCAGCCCGGCCGCGGCGGGCCAGCCGCGCGCGGCCACGGCGGCGGGCAGGTCGACCACGCGCATCAGCCAGGCGCGGGTGGTGACGGCGTGCTTGATCGCCTGGTCGGTGAGCAGGCCGGTGGTGGCCGGGTCGAGCACGCGCAGGTCGAACGCGGGCAGCAGCCCGCCCCAGCTGGCCAGCTCGCCCAGCAGCCCGAGCTGGGTGTCGAGGTCGCGGGCGACGAGGTCGAGCACGCGCAGCCCGTCGCCGTCCCGGTCGGCGCGCAGGTAGCCGCGCACCTCGCCGTCGTGGCCGGGCACGACGGACACCACGGGGTGGTCCAGCGCCCGCACCGGGTCGAACGCGGGCGCGGAGCGGTCGAGCATCCCGTCCACGGTGGACGCGAGGTCGGTGTAGCAGGCGTGCACGGCGGGCGCGTCCTCCGGCCGGGCGGCGCGGGAGAGCGGCCTGCCGCCCGCGGGGAGCTGGCCGGGGGTGAGGCTGATCCACTCGTGCACGCCGGAGCGCTCCCAGCCGCACGAGCGGTACAGCCCCGGCACGGTGGCGTAGAGCAGCGACAGGGCCTGCCCGCGCTCGCGCATGTCCTCGACGGCGCGGGTGAGCAGCGCGGTCGCCACGCCCCGGCCGCGCGCGTGCGGGTCGACCGCGACCCCGCCGATCCCCCCTGCGGGCACGGTGCGGCCACCCCAGAACTGGTGGTGCCGCCACACGCCGAGGGTGCCGACGAGGCGGCCGTCGACCTCGGCGACCAGCGCGTCCTGCCCCGGCGGGAGCACCGGGCCGGCGGGCCTCGCGGAGCCGAACGCCACGGCCCGCAGCCCCGCGGCGACCTCGACGTCGGCCTGCTCGGTGGTCCTGATCAGCACCTGGCACCCCCTCCACGAGCGGCGCCGGGTCGCGGCGCGCTCCCAGGACTACCAGGTGGCGGCGGGGGTCACCAGGCGAAGAAGCCCTGCCCGCTCTTGCGGCCCAGCTCGCCGCGCGCGACCTTGGCGCGCAGCAGCGCGGGCGGGGCGAAGCGCGGTCCCAGCTCGGCTTCCAGGTGCTCGGCGATGGCGAGCCGCACGTCCAGCCCGACCAGGTCGGTGAGCCGCAGCGGGCCGACCGGCCAGTTGTAGCCGAGCCGCATCCCGGTGTCGATGCCCTCGGCGTCGGCGACGCCCTCCTCCAGCATCCGGATCGCCTCCAGCCCGACGGCGACGCCGAGCCGGGAGGTGGCGAAGCCGGGGCTGTCCCTGACCTCGATCACGGTCTTGCCGAGCGACTCGGCCCAGGCCCGCGCCCGCGCGAGCACGTCCGGGTCGACGCCGTCGTGCCGCACCAGCTCGACCAGCGGCTGGACCGGGACGGGGTTGAAGAAGTGCAGTCCGAGGACCCGCTCGCCGGGCAGCCCTTCGGCGAGCGCGGTGATCGACAGCGACGAGGTGTTGGACGCCAGCACGGCGTCCGGGCACGCGGTCGCGGCGGCGGCGAGCACGGCGCGCTTGAGCGCGGCGTCCTCGGGCACGGCCTCGACGACGAGCTCCACGTCGGGGGCGAGGTCGGCGAGCTCGCGCGCGACGGTCAACCGGGCGAGCAGCTCGGCGGGCGGCGCGGGCAGCTTGCCGCGCTCGTCCGCCTTGGCCAGCGACCGCTCGACCCGCTGCCCGGCCGCCGCGACCCGCTCGGCGCCCGCCTCGACCAGCACCACGCGGTGGCCACCCGCCAGCAGCACGTGCGCGATGCCCGCGCCCATGGTGCCGCCGCCGATCACCGCGGCGATCACCGCTCGGCCACCCCGTCCACGACCGCCCCGGACTGGAGCACCTCGGCGGTGAACAGGGAGATCAGCTCGGCGGCCCCGATCTCGGTGAGGTTCGCGCCGCCCGCCTGCCACTCCGGCGAGCCGAAGGCCCGGTTCATGGAGTCCTCGGACTCGAAGTACATCTCGGCGATCAGGTGCGGCTCGTTCTCGCCGAGGAAGCCGGGGACGAGCAGCTGCCCCGCCTTGGCGACCTCGACGCGCAGCAGGCCGGGGGTCTTGAGGACCAGGGGCAGGTGTGAGGCGAAGTAGGCCTCGTCGAACTCCTCGGGCCGGTCGGGCCGCCGGTACAGCGCGATGCACTTGATCATGTAACACCTTCCGTCACCCTCGCCGCCGGACTGTAACACCGGCACGATGGGTCCTGTGCGGATCATCTTGCTGCGGCACGGCCAGAGCCTGGGCAACGTCGACGAACTGGCCTACTGCCGGGTACCCGATCACACCATGCCTCTCACCCCGTTGGGCCAGCGACAGGCGGCGGAGGCGGGCGAACGGGTGAAAGCCCTGCTCGGGGGCGTCCCGGCGGCCGTCTACGTGAGCCCGTACACGCGCACCCGCGAGACGCTGCGGCTGCTGGGGCTGGGCCCGCTGGCCGAGCGGGTGGTCGCCGAGCCCCGGCTGCGCGAGCAGGACTGGGGCAACCTGCAGGACCCGGTGCAGCAGGAGGTGCTCAAGCACCAGCGGCACGCGTTCGGGCACTTCTTCTTCCGGCTGCCCAACGGCGAGTCCGGCGCGGACGTGGACGACCGGGTGGCCGCGTTCCTGGACGGGCTGGAGGCGCGGGTGCGCGCGGGCGGGCACCCGGAGACCTCGCTGCTGGTGTCGCACGGGCTGACCATCCGGCTGCTGTGCAGGCGGTTGTTCGGGTGGAGCGTGGAGCTGTTCGAGTCGCTGTCCAACCCGGCGACCTGCGAGGACCGGGTGCTGGAGCACGACGGCGAGCGGTGGCGGCTGGACCGGCCGTTCAACCAGTGGCGCGATTCCCCGGACGGCGAGACCCAGGACTAGAGCCCCGGACGCGCAGGCCCACCTCGCTCGCGGCGGTTCGACCCCCTCGGCTACCCTCTAGGTGAAAATGATTGTCATTCCCTACACAAGGGGGTCACCTTGTCCGCGCGCCACTGCCAGCTGACCGGGCGCAAACCTGGTTACGGCAAGCAGGTCTCGCACTCCCACCGCCGCACGAGCCGCCGCTGGCTGCCCAACACCCAGCGCCGCCGGTACTGGCTGCCGTCCGAGAACCGCTACGTCGTGCTCACCCTGTCCACCAAGGGCGTCAAGACCGTCGACCGGCGGGGCGTCGAGTCCGTCGTCGCCGAGCTGCGCAGGCGCGGGGAGAAGGTCTGATGGCCAGGGGCAACGACATCCGGCCGATCATCAAGATGCGGTCCACGGCGGGCACCGGCTACACCTACGTGACCCGCAAGAACCGCCGCAACGACCCGGACCGCCTGGTGCTGCGCAAGTTCGACCCGGTCGTGCGCAGGCACGTCGACTTCCGCGAGGAGCGCTGACGTGGCCAAGAAGTCGAAGATCGCCAAGGACCTGAAGCGGCGCGAGGTCGTGGCCAGGCACGCCGAGCGGCGGGCCGAGCTGAAGGAGCTGATCCGCACCGACCCCGAGCGGCGCGACGAGGCGCAGCGGGCGCTGCGGCGGCTGCCCCGCGACGCCAGCCCGACCAGGCTGCGCAACCGGGACGCGGTGGACGGCAGGCCGCGCGCCTTCACCCGTGCGTTCGGGCTGTCGCGGCTGAGGCTGCGGGAGATGGCGCACCGCGGTGAGCTGCCGGGTGTGCGCAAGTCGAGCTGGTGAGGAGGAGCGCGATGCCCAAGCCCGAACGCGTCCCGAGGAAGCGGGTCAACCTGCTGCGCCGCGAAGGCGTGGAGCTGGTCGACTGGAAGGACGCCGCGCTGCTGCGGAAGTTCCTGTCGGACCGGGGGAAGATCCGCTCCCGCCGGGTGACGGGGCTGACGCCCCAGCAGCAGCGGCAGGTGGCCACCGCGGTGAAGAACGCCCGCGAGATGGCGCTGCTCCCCTACCCCTCGAAGGGCAGGTGACCGCGCGGGCGGTGCGGTCCGCCGCACCGCCCGCGCGCCGGTGGTGATCACCACGCCGGCCCCGCTGGCGGGTCCGCGTCGGGCACGATCACCCGAATGAGCTTCTACGACGTGCTGCACCGCCGCAGGGACACCAGGGGCGAGTTCACCGGCGCCCCGATCCCCGACGACGTGCTGCGCCGCGTCCTGTCCGCCGCGCACGCCGCCCCGAGCGTGGGGCTGACCCAGCCGTGGGACTTCGTGCTGGTGCGGGACGAGGGCACCCGCCTGGCGTTCCGCGACCACGTCGCCGCCGAGCGCGAGGTGTTCGCCGCCGAGCTGACCGGCGAGCGCGCCGAGGTCTTCTCCCGCGTCAAGGTCGAGGGGATCATGGAGTCCACGCTCGGCGTGGCCGTGACCTACGACCCGGAGCGCGGCTCCCCCGCCGTGCTCGGCAGGCACGCGATCGCCGACGCCGGGCTCTACTCGGTGTGCCTGGCCATCCAGAACCTGTGGCTGGCCGCCACCGAGGAGGGCCTGGGCCTGGGATGGGTGAGCTTCTACCGCGAGGAGGTGCTCAGCGGGTTGCTCGGGCTGCCTGAAGGGGTTCGCCCGGTCGCGTGGTTGTGCCTCGGACCGGTGACCGAACTGCCCGATGCACCCGACTTGGAACGCCACGGGTGGCGCAACCGAGTGCCCCTGGAGGCGGTACTGCACCAGGAGCGATACACGCAGCGCTCCTCCCGGTAGCCTGTTGGGGCCGTGACGGCGGGCGAGCGGGACAGCGTGCCCAGCGCGCCGAGTCGGAATGGAGTGGCGAGCACGAGTGGACCAGCGAGCGGACGAGGTCTCCGACCCCGAGGCCAGGATCAAGGCGCTGCTGAACGCGGGCAGGCTGGCGGAGGCCAACACCACCTTCGACGAGGTGGTCAACCGGCCCCCGTCGGAGGCTGACCGCTGGGCGCGCTCCGCCGCCCTGGTCAACCGGGCCAAGCTGGCGTGGCGGCTCGGCCGCATCCCCCTGGCGCTGGAGCTGGCCGCCGAGGGCTGGAGCGACCTGGAGGGCGAGGACCCGGACCACCCGGACGCCGCTCGGGCCACGCACGCCCTCGCCTACCTGCTGGAGGGCATCGGCAACCGCCGCGCGGCGGTGGACATGATGCGGGTCGCGGTGGGCATCGCGCGGCGCGCCGGTGAGGCCGAGGTGCTCGCCATCTGCCTGCAGGGCCTGGGCGGGCTGCTGAACTTCCGGGCGATCTCGTCGCCGCCGGACGTGGCGCCGGCCGCGTTCGAGGAGGCGCGGCAGTGCCTGGCCGAGGGCCTGCCGCTGGCCTCCGACGACCACATGGCGCGGGCGCTGCTGGGCGCCTACAGCCGCTCGCTGGCCGGGGTCGGCGAGCTGTGGCAGGCCGAGCTGCACGCCGACGAGACGGTGCGGCGGGCGCTGGTGGCCGACGACAAGTGGGCGCTGGCGGTCGGCAACTGGGTGCTGGCGGTGGTGCACCGCGAGCGCGGCGACCTGCTGCGGGCGCGCACCCTGGGCAGCCGGGCGGTGACCGCCGCCGAGTCGATCAACGACCCGTCGCTGCTGCTGCGGTTCTCCCAGGACCTGGCGGACATCTGCGCGGGCCTGGGCGACCCGGTCGGCGAGGCGGCGGCGCTGCGGTGCAGCGTGGCGGCGGGCACGACCGCGACGGTGACCCTGCAGGAGGGGCTCGGCCAGGCGCTGGAGCAGCGCAGGGTGGCGGTGCAGGCGCAGCGGTTGGCGCTGGCGGCGCAGGAGGCCGCGGCGCGCGACCCGCTGACCGGGCTGGCGAACCGGCTCGGCCTGGAGCGGGCCGCGGCGACGCTGCTGGAGGGCACGGCGGCGCGCGGGCGGGTGCCGTGGCTGGTGCTGGTGGACGTGGACTGGTTCAAGGACGTCAACGACGACGCCGGGCACGCGGCCGGTGACGCGACGCTGCGCGAGATAGCCCAGCTGCTGCGCCGGGAGACCAGGTCGGACGACCTGGTGGCGCGGTGGGCGGGCGACGAGTTCGTGGTGCTGCTGGGGAACTCGGCGGGCGGCGGCGGCCCGGAGGCCGGTCCGGTGGTGGCCGAGCGGATCAGGGCGGCGGTGGACGGGCACGACTGGCAGGTGGTCCTCGGGATCACCCGGCGGCCCACGGTGTCGATCGGGGTCGCGGCGGGGCCCGCGAAGCTGGACCAGCTGTTCGCGGCGGCGGACATGGCGCTGTACCGGGCGAAGCGGTTGGGGCGCAACCGGGTCGAGGTCGAGGGGCCGGACTCGGAGGGCGGCTCCGGGGGCGGTTCCGAGAGCGGTTCCGGGGAGGCGCGCGAGGACGCGGCGGCGGCCGGTGGCGCCGAGGTCGACGGCTCCGGCCGCGGGCGGGACGACGCGGGACGCGGTCGGCCCGTGCGGGACGCGCCGCGCGCGGAGCAGGCGGAAGTCGTTGCGGCGGAAGCACTTCCGGCGCTCGAACTGGCGGAGCCCGAACTGGCGGAGCCCGAGCCGACCGCGCCCGAGACCGGCGCACCGGACGCTGGCGCACCGGACGCTGGCGCGCCTGGCACCGACACGCCTGGCACGGACACACCTGACACCGACGTGGCCGACCCGCAGGCCCCCGACCGCTCAGGCGACCGGCCTCAGGCGATCAGCCCGCCCCGGTAGGCCACGAGCGCGGCCTGCACCCGGTTGACCGCGCCGATCTTGCCCAGCACCGACGACACGTACCCCTTGACCGTCGCCTCGGACAGGTGCAGCGTCCCGCCGATCTCGGCGTTGGACATCCCCTGCCCGATCAGCACCAGGACCTCGCGCTCCCGCTCGGACAGCGAGGACAGCAGCCTGCGCGCGGGCTCGGCGGCCCGCTCCCCGTCCGCGACGGCGGACAGCACGCGGGCCGCGACGCCGGGGTCGAGCACCGCGCCGCCGCGCGCCAGGTCGCGGACGGCCTTGACCAGCTGCTCGGGCTCGGTGTCCTTGAGCAGGAACCCGCTGGCGCCCAGCCGGAGCGCCTCGCTGACGTACTCGTCCACGTCGAAGGTCGTCAGCATCGCGACCTTCGGCGGGTCCGGCAGGGCGCGCAGCCTCCTGAGCGCGACCAGCCCGTCCGAGGTGCGCATCCGGATGTCCAGGAGCACCACGTGCGGCCGGTGCTGGCGGGCCAGTTCGGCCACCAGGTGCCCGTCGTCGCACTCGGCGACGACGTCGATGTCACCCGCGCTGCTGAGGATGAGCCGGAGGCCCGACCGGACGAGGTCCTCGTCGTCGGCCAGCACAACCTTGATCACGACGCCTCCCCGAGTTGGCGTTTCGTGCTTGTGCGTCAACCGGACCCGCGCGGCAATGCGCAAGCCGGTGTTAATACGCCGTTATCTCACCACGGTCCCGGCGCGCCGAAGTACGGCCCGACCTCGTTCACAGTTACCAGGAATAACCGGGAGCAGCGCGGACCCCGCCCGTCGGGAGGTGCGGAAACGGCCCGCCGAATCGGCCGTTTTCACAGTTCCACGCCGCGTGGAAGCGCGGTCGTGACCCCGCTCACCGCGTACCCATAAAACACGAAAGGCTTTCGCAAACACCTCGCCAAACGTAGCCTCCGTCACAGGCAACCCCCTGGAGAGGAGCCCGATCCCCGTGCCGAAGAACGCCCGGTTAGCACTGGCGGTGGCACTGCTGACCGCCACGACGACCGTGACCGCGACGACCGCCTCGGCGGCCCCGGTCACCGCGCCGCCGATCACGGCCCCCGCGTCCGCCGCCCCGGTGGCAGGCCCGACCGCACTGGCCGACGACCCCTGCCTCGGCCAGTGCCACGACATCGTCCCGCCCGGCCAGAGCGGCAACGCCACCCTCGCGGACATCCTGGCGCACAAGGTCTTCGGCACCCGGCCCGCGCACTCCGCCGACCAGCTCGGCAAGTACGACGCGCTGGCGAGCGGCCACAAGGGGCTGACCAACGCCCAGCTGACCAACTTCTTCAACGACGCCTCGTTCGGCGTCCCCGCGAACCAGGTCGAGAGCACCATCAGCCCCCGCGCCGACGTGACCATCGTGCGCGACAAGCTGATCGGGATGCCGCACATCACCGGCACCACCCGGTCCGGCACGCAGTTCGGCGCGGGCTACGCGGCGGCGCAGGACCGGCTGTGGCTGATGGACCTGTTCCGGCACCTCGGCCGCGGCCAGCTGTCCGGGTTCGCGGGCGGCGCCGAGGGCAACCGGCTGCTGGAGCAGAGCTTCGTCAAGCAGATCGCGTACACCGAGGCCGACCTGCAGGCCCAGATCGACCGGGTCGCCGCGCAGGGCGACCGCGGGCGGCAGGCGTTCCAGGACGTCACCGACTACCTGCAGGGCGTCAACGCCTACATCACCCAGGCGATCGCGAACCGGAACTTCCCCGGCGAGTACGTGCTGACCGGGCACGCCGACGCGATCACGAACTGGAACGACATCCAACCGTTCAAGGCCACCGACCTCGTCGCGATCGCGGCCGTCGTCGGCGGGCTGTTCGGCGCGGGCGGCGGCGGCGAGGTGCAGAACGCGCTGGTGCGGCTGGCCGCGCAGAACAAGTACGGCGCCGAGGCGGGCGACCGGGTGTGGCGCTCGTTCCGGGCGCGCAACGACCCGGAGGCGACGCTGACGCTGCACGACGGGCAGCGCTTCCCGTACGCGACCGAGCCCGCGAACCCGAAGGGCGTCGCGCTGCCGGACGGTGGGGTGGTGACGCCGGAGCCGATCGTCTACGACCAGACCACGTCCGGCGCCAGGCAGTCCACTGTGGACACTCCGGACGACCTCAAGGCGCTGGAGGGCATCTTCGCCGACGGCGTGCTGCCCAAGGACCTGCTCTCCCGCCCGCGCGGCATGTCGAACGCGGTCGCGATCTCCGGCGCGCACACCACCACCGGCAACCCGATCGCCGTGTGGGGGCCGCAGACCGGCTACTTCGCGCCGCAGCTGCTGATGCTGCAGGAGCTCAACGGCCCCGGCCTGCGGGCGCGCGGGGTGTCGTTCGCGGGCGTCAACATGTACGTGCAGCTCGGGCGCGGCCTGGACTACTCGTGGAGCGCGACCTCGTCGGGCCAGGACATCACCGACACCTACGCGGTGGAGCTGTGCGAGCCGAACGGGCAGCCGACGGCGAACTCGGCGCACTACCTGCTGCGCGGGCAGTGCGTGCCGATGGAGCGGCTGGAGCGCAAGAACGCGTGGAAGTCGACGGTCGCCGACCCGACGCCCGCCGGTTCCTACACGCTCGTGGTCTACCGCACCAAGTACGGGCTGGTGCAGTCGCGGGCGAAGGTGGGCGGCAAGTTCGTCGCCTACACCGCGCTGCGGTCGACGTACCTGCGCGAGGTGGACCCGATCATCGGGTTCCAGGAGTTCAACGACCCCGGCGCGATCACCTCGGCGCAGGCGTTCCAGCGGGCGGCCGAGCGGGTCGGGTACGCGTTCAACTGGTTCTACGCGGACGCGAACGACATCGCCTACTTCAACTCGGGGCTGAACCCGGTGCGCAAGGCCGACGTCGACCCGGACCTGCCGGTGAAGGCCGAGCAGGCGTACGAGTGGCAGAACTGGAACCCGGACGACAACTCGGCGTCGTACACGACGTTCGCGCAGCACCCGCAGTCGGTGAACCAGGACTTCTACGTCAGCTGGAACAACAAGCAGGCGCTGGACCACTCCTCCGGCGGGTACGGGATGTCGTCGGTGCACCGCGGCGACCTGCTGGACAAGCGGGTGCGGGCGCTGATCGCGAACGGCGCGAAGGTGGACCGGGCGGCGGTGACGAAGGCGGTCGCCGAGGCCGGGCTCGCGGACCTGCGGGCCGAGCGGGTGCTGCCGGAGGTGCTGCGCGTGCTGGGGACGGTGGCCGACGCGGACCTGGCGCCGACCGTGCAGAAGCTCAGGGCGTGGGTGACCTCAGGGTCGTTGCGCACCGAGACCAGCAAGGGCAGCAAGACCTACGCGCACGCCGACGCGATCCGGGTGCTGGACGCGTGGTGGCCGCTGCTGGTGGACGCGCAGTTCCGGCCGGGGCTGGGCGACGCGCTGAACAGCGCGCTCGTCGGGGCGCTGCAGGTGGACGAGGCGCCGTCGGACCCGCGCGGCGTGCAGCAGCACAAGGGGTCGGCGTTCCAGTACGGCTGGTGGGGCTTCGCGCAGAAGGACCTGCGGGCGGTGCTGGGCGACCAGGTGGCCGGGCCGCTGGGCGCGAAGTACTGCGGCGGCGGTGACCTGGCGCGGTGCAGGCAGGTGCTGCTGGACAGCCTGCGGCAGGCGATCGCGGTGCCCGCGACGACGACCTACCCCGGTGACGACAGCTGCGCGGCGGGCGACCAGTGGTGCGCGGACTCCATCGTGCACCGGGCGATGGGCGGCATCACCCAGGACAAGATCACCTGGCAGAACCGGCCGACCTACCAGCAGGTGGTGCAGTTCCCGTCGCGGCGATCCGCTTCGGTGTTCGGCAGCGCGCATTCGGTCGAAGTCTTCCAGAACGACGTGGAATGGCCTTCCCTGCGCGCGGAGTAGCCGGTGGGAGCGGGTTTTCCGGTATTTCACGCGACCCCGCCAGAGGGGGTTCGTACAAATGACGGGTTCCCAACCAGGGCCCGGTTCCGGATACTCGCTGTACGAACTTGAGGTCTACGAACCGTAGGCCGGCCCACAGGAAGACCCCGGTCCACCCCCAGGGACCGGGGTCTTCCGCTGTCCGGCGCGGGGCGGGGTCAGCGGTGCGGGTTCGCGACGCCGTTGCGCGGGGTGGCGTCACCGGGTTCGAGCCGGTCGCGGGGGTCGTCGGGGCCGGTGGTGAGCTGCTCCGGGGGTTTCTGGGCGGGGATGGTGGGCGGTTGCGGTTGCGGCGCCCGGCCCTGGCTCTGCCCCTGGCTCTGGCTCTGGCTCTGGGGGAGCCCGACCTGGTCGGCGAACTCGGCCGCGACGGAGGTGCCCCCGTAGACGCCGAGGGCCTGGGCGAGGTGCTGGCGCAGGTCGGTGCGGTGGTCGTGGGACAGGCGCGGGATGGCGCTCTCGAAGCTGCTGACGAGGGTGTCGGCCCAGTGCCGGTCGCGGCGCTGGGCGGCGATCCGGACGAGGTCGTCGAGCTGCTGGGCGAGGGCGACGGCCTGCTCGACCTGGTAGCCGTTGCGGTGCAGCCACCAGATCGTGGCGGTGGACAGGTCGGTGAGCACCTCGTCCCGCAGGTACCGGATCTCGTCCCGCTCGGCGTCGCGCTCGGCCTGGCGGATGGTCGTGGCGCGCAGGAGCTCGATGTGCTTGCGGGCCATCTCCAGGTCGGCGTCGTCCACCCGCAGCTCGACCTGCTCGGCGCGGGCCCACACGTGCGTGCCCTCGACCTGGCGCTCGTCGGCCAGCTCGTCCCCGAGCTGGTGCTTGAGCGGCGCGTGGTGCACCAGCATCGAGCCCTCGGTGACCGCGCGGGCGCGCTGGACCACGTCGTTGACGGCGGCGCTGCGCGGCGAGTGGTGCCGCAGCCCGGAGGTGAGGTCGACGCGCCAGTGGATGGTGAACTTGGCGTGGAAGTCGAGCCCGTACACGGCGGAGGGCAGCGGTGTCTCGAACACCAGCTCGTGCGTGGTCGGAGGCGGCACGAACGTGAACTGCTCCGCCCGCCGCATCTGCCGCCGCCGCCACCAGGAACCAACGGCCCCGAGGGGTCCGGGCCGGAAGTCGGGCCAGGGTCTACCGCTCATGGGTGAACCTTCGCATCGGGATGGGGATGCAACTTCTGTACCCCACGAACCGGGCGGGCAGAAGGAGGGGAGGCCGGGTTCCCCCCAACAGCGGAGACCGGAGGAGGGGGGATCTCACGCGATGTGCACCCCCTGGCTCCGCACGGGTGACGAGGGCCCGGTAGGCTGTGGGACGCGCCCTCGTAGCTCAGGGGATAGAGCATCGGTTTCCTAAACCGTGTGTCGCAGGTTCGAATCCTGCCGGGGGCACTCACCTTTCGCCGGGTGAATCAAGCTCTGACCAGCGGAAACGCGGTCGGGGCTTGATCTATTTCCGGGCCCGGTGTCCGTCGCTGTCCGCCCGGATCTGCCCCCGTTTGCCGAGGTTCGCGAAACCACTGCGAAATGGCCTCGGCCCCCTGGGGTGGGTGCCAGGGGGCCGATCGGTGAGCTGGATCACGCGGCGTGGAACAGGGATTCGATCTTCCTGTTGACCGTCTCACGCTGACCGTCGATGCACTTCGCGTAGACCTTGAGGAGCACGTCAACCGAGTGCCCGGCCCGTTCGGCGACCTCGGGGGCCGGGATGCCGCCGTTGAGCCAGAGGGAGACCGCCGCGTGCCGGAGGTCGTACGGGCGACCCGCGAGCGGCGATGCCACCTGGGCAGGGGTCAGGCCGTAGGCGCGGGCCTCTTCCCAGACCCGCGAGTAGGTGGACGAGGAGACCACGCCGCCGTTGGGTGATCGGAACAGCCGACCATCCAGGCCCGAGCCGAACCGGGCGATGTGCTCCCGCAGGATCGTGACCAGCACGGGTGGAATCGGGACCGGACGGACTTCCTTGACACCCCGGTGCTTCAACCCGCGCTGATCATGAACCTCGCCGGAGTCCGTCCACCGCTTCCCCGCCGAGGGCCTGGACTCCCCCAGCATCAGGACACCCCACCCGGACTTGGGCAACGTGCAGTCGTTCACCCGGAGGGCTAGCCCCTCAGCCGGTCGGGCCGCCGCGTAGTAGCCCACCGCGAAGAACGCGGCCAGGTGCGCGCCCCGATCGGCGTTGCGCCTGCCTACGTATGAGACCGCCGCCAGCAGCTCCGCGACCTGACGGGGGTTAGCGACCACGCGCGGGTCAACCTGCTCAACCACCTTGGTCGTCTTGCGCTTCACCCTGGTGAGCGGGTTGTCCGGGATCAACTCCCGCTCGACCGCGTACCCGAGCAGGTTGAATAGCACGGCCCGTTTGCGCTGGTAGACCGTCGCGGCAGCGGCCTTGCCGTCGAGCTTGACCGCCAGGGCGTCGAGCACTTCCCGGACAGCGGGCGCAGCGGTGAGGTCGTACAGGGGCCGCGAGTTCCTGACGAGCCAGTCCGCCACGTCCTCCTCCCCGCTCGACCTCTTGGCGTCCCGCGTGGTCGGGGGCAGCAGGTACCGGGTGAGCACCCGCCGCAGCTCGATCACCCCAGGCCGCCCCACCCCGTCCCGGACGAACGCAGCCGCAGCGGTCGCCAGGGCTTCCACGGTGCTCCCCCGCGTCTTGGCGGCGCTGTCCGGCCACTTCATGTCCATGTAGGACTGAGCAAAGTCCAGGAATGACAAGGAATTCACGCGCTTCAGCTCGGAGATCGGGAGCCCGCTGTCAACGTCGAACTCCTCACCGCGCCGCGCCGCCTGCATCAGCTCGGACCGGCGGCTGTTGGCCAGCGCCTTCGTGCCGTACCACTCGGAGTGGGACTTGCCGTCCGTCACCCAGCGCACGCCGTAGGGCCGGGCGCTCCGCTTCGGCTTCTTGGACCAGTCGGCGAGTTCCCAGAACCGGACCTTGAACGTGGTGCTCATGCCGCCGCCCGGTACAGGTCTTCCAGCCAGGCCGCGAAGTCCACGCGCCTGCACCTCAGCTCACCGTTGGGCAGGGTGAAGCACCGAGGCCCCTTGCCGGTCTGCCGCCACTTGTAGAAGGTGTCCCGCGAGACCCCGCCGAGCGCTTCCAGCATCTCCGGCACGGACATCAACTGGGCCAGCTCACGCACCTTGCTGTTCATCTCATCCCCCCGTTTACGCAGCTAGTGACGTTGCCGAACTGTCCGGCGGGTTGGCCGAGGCGAGCAGCGCGGCCGTGTACTCCGCCTTCCACCGCCGTCGTTCGGCCACCGCCCGCAGCAGCAGGTGTTGCCGTGGCGGAACGTTCGGGTCACCGGGCTGGACGTTGTTCCAGAGCACCCGCGTGGGCTGGTCCTCCTGCTTGATCCCGACGTCCGCGAGCAGTTGCCGAACGAAGGCCACGCGGTCGTGCTTGTGGTCGGCGAGGGACTTCCCGGACCACTTCCGTGAGACCAGCACCCGCCGCCCGGCGACGCCGAGGGTGGTCCGCTTGTGGGCCTTTCCCTTGCAGCGCCCCGGTTCCATCGACAACCGGGCCCCCTTGGGCTGGACCCCGTAGAGCAGCCAGACGGGGCACTGCGGGGAGCACGGGGTCACGGCCAGCTCAGCGCACAGCCGGTCCGCGTGGTCCTCCTGACGGCTGGTCTGGGCCTGGTAGCACTCGCTGATGCTCTTGGTGAGGTACTTGGTCAGGTAGCCGATGTGCCGCCCCGCGTCGGCCGAGCCGCCGAGGATGCCCTTGGAGTGCACCTGCACCCCGAACCGCGCCACGTGGGCAGGCCGCTCGATCTGCTCCAGCGCCTCATCCCAGGTGGGCAGCGCTTCACGGGTGTCCGGATCCACGAACCCGTTGCCGCTCCACACCGGGAGCCGGTCGCCGCCGTACCTGATCTCGTCGTGCGCGGGCCACCAGACCTGGTGGTAGGTGGCTTCGGCGACCGCCCGCAGCTCCGCCCGCGAGATCGATCCCCGGATCGCGGCGTGCCAGTGCGGCGCCAGGCGACGTTGGGGTTCGACCGTGGAGAAGTACTGCGCGTCCCAGCCGACGCAGCGCCGGAGGTTCTGCACGAACCGGTCGAGCAGCGCCGCGAAGTGCACCGCGTCCCGAGCGGCCCGCCGGTAGTCGTAGGTGGCCGGGTTCACCGGCGTGCCGTCGCCGCGCACCTTGCCGTAGCTGTCCAACGTCAGCGTGAGGAACGTCGAGGGCCGGTACTTGCCCCCGAACACCTCTCCCACCGTGCGCTTGGTGACCGGCCGCCGAGGCAGGTTCGGCGCGTCCTGACGGCGCTTGGTGGACCGCTTCCGGGCAAGCCGCGGGCGTGCCTCCAGAGCGGGGAGCTTCCCGCGGATTCCGAGTTGCCGAAGCTCCGCGTCAACCTCCGCGACCTCCTCCCGCACCTCCTCAGCGCCGCCCTCGTCCCCCTCGTCCAGGGCAGCCCGGTACGCCTTGACCAGGTCGGCCCGGTAGGCCGTCAACTCCCGCTGGTCGTGGCTGGGCGGGTCGGGAGTGAAGTCGGGTTCCTCGGTGAGGTGCCAGCCCTCCCGGCACTGGGCCATGCGCAGCCGCCGGTTTTTCTCCGCGCAGGTAGGGCACACGCTGGCCACCGTCGAGCCGCACGGCACGGGCACGATCTCGATGCGCCCGGTGTCGAGGTCGATGCGCTCCTTGGCGAGCGGCCGGACGCACACCCCGTGCTCCTCAGCCACGGCACGAGCCACGTCGAACGCGGCGGGCTGCTTCATCCGGTCGGCGCGGGTCAGGTACTCGCTCACGCCGCCACCTCCCCCGCCGAGTCAGGCCGAGCGGGGAACTCGTGCACCGTGGCGGGCCGGAGGAACGCGCCCAGGGTGCCGAGGTCAGCGTCGGTGACGTGGAAGGCCCGAGCCCGCTCAGGCTCCCGCCGCCCGTCCTCCTTCATCCAGGCCACGCCGGGAGTGCTCTCGCTGATCTCATGGGCAGCCGCGCCACGCTGCCGCACCCCGTCGCCCAGGACCATGTCCACCTGCTGCGGTTCGTCCAGCCGCAGGGCGACGCGGGTGGTGAACAGGTGCCGGAACCCCACGACCTCCTTGCGCGGGTCCTGCACCAACCCGACAACCGCATACCCCGGTGCCCGCCCCTGGGAGGTGATGGTCTGCACCGCCCGCGAAGCCCGCTCCCGCAGCTGCCGGTCCGGCTGGTAGGCGATCAGGTCAGCCAGTTCATCGATCACCAGGACCGTGAACGGCTCCCCACCCGATCGCGCCCACAGCCGCCGAACACCCCGGTACCGAGCAGCCCTCTCCTTGACCTCAGCGGCGATTTCCTCAAGCAGGGCAACAGCTTCCGGCCCGTTGTCGTACACGACCCGGTCGAAGGCGTCGGGGCACTGCCCCAGTTCCATCCCGCCCTTGGGGTCGATGCCCACCAGGCGCACCAGCCCGTCACGAACCGCAGGGGCGAGCTGCCACACGATCGACCACAACACCGACCCCTTGCCCGCACCAGGCACCCCGACCACAAGCACCTGAGACCCGAGCAACCGAAGCCGCCAAGGCTTCCCGTTCTCCGTCCGCCCGACCACCACACGCTTGAGGTCAACGACCCCACCAAGCTCAGGCACCGGAACGGGCCGATCAAGCGGGTCCGAGTGCACGAAGTCCAGTTCCAGCACCTTGGGCCTCAGCACCCGCACGCGGCATGACCGGGCGTGGAACGAGTGCGCCAGCGCGTCCCGCCGGGCTTCCCACTGCTCCGGTGCCTGCGCCGGGATCATCCGCACCCGAACCCGGTCCCGCCAGCCCTCAGACCGCACCACCCGCAGCCGAGGCCGGTACTCACGCCCACGCTGCCGCACCGCCAGGTCAGCCAGCCGCACGACCGACCGCCACCGAGGCACGTACACCGTCGCCCGCCGCCACTCGCTCAGCAGCCGGAACCAGCACAGCCGCAGGAACGAGGCCGAGTCGTACCCGAACCACAGCAGCAGGAGCGCCACGAGCGTCAGCAAGGCGAGCACGAGCGGCGAGAGCCCGAACCGCCACCAGCTCCACACCGCCAGCGCGGGCACCAGCGTGACGACCGGGTACCGAACAACGACGAGCACCAGGCGCACGACCCCGACCAGGAGCAGCCACACCAGCGCCACGAGCGCAGCCAGCCACTTCACCTTGCCGGGGACCAACATCCACCACGGCACCCGAGGCCGAACGCCCTCAAAGGGGGCCGGGTCAACCCACTTCCCGCCGCTCATCGCTGCTCACCGCCACCGAATATCAGCGGCAGCACACCCAGGCAGGCGTCACAAACAACCTGCCCATCAAGCAGCCGAGCGAACTTCCTGCACTTCTCACAACGCTTCCGAGCGACACCCTCTGGCGCACGCTCACGCCGACCCACTACTGTCATAACCGTTCACTCCGCTCCGCGTGGTGAGCAACGCAGGAGCGGCGAGGTTGGTAGCCGGGTTCCGCTCCTGCGTCTCACGTTCTCGTTGCGCCGCAACAGGTTGTGCGGCATCGCCACATGACCCACCCGGATCATGCGTTAGTGATCAAAGGGAATTTCTCCCCCTATTCGGAGTCGATAGCCTCCGCCTTCTCCTCTTCCCTGCTGGCCCAGTAAAGGGCTTCGTGGTGGTGCCCACGATCAACCTCAGCGATGCGCCGGTAAACCCGCCCAGACCTGACGTAGAACGACTTCCACGCGGCTTTGGACGCGTTCTCGCCAGGCATGAGCTTGCTCAACGCCTCGTGCGCCTGCATCAAGGTCTGCGCAGCGTTGGCAGCCGCCCACCGGTCCGGCCTCTTGGGCTGAGCGGCCATCTGTCCCCGTCCCCCAGCTGTCGAAGTCATCAGTGCGGTCTCCGCCCTGTCTCCGTGCTCGACGCGACCTCCAAGGCAGCGCGCCCCTCCTCCAGCGCCCGCAACAGGTGCGGTAAAGCGTCCTGGTCCACGACCAACACGGCGGGGAAGGCGTTGCCGAGCCGCAGCTCAACCCTCTCCGCGTAGACCATCGGCTCAACACGGATCGGCAGGTTGGCCGTCACGTGCAGCCGAACCAAGTCTTGGGCCACCAGCTCACGCAGCCTTCGCGGTCGTCTTGGCCGCAAGCGCGGACTTCATCCCGGAGGCCCGCAGGCTGTACCCGAGCTTGGCCCGGCACCGGTGCCGCTCCCCGCCGTGCGCCGACCGGCAAGCCTTGTCGTCAATCCAGGGCGTGACCGTCAGCCCGTCGAACACGACCGGCCGAACGTCCGTGCCGGGGATGGCCTCAGGCGGCACCGGCTGGTGAGGCGCAGCGATCTTGACCGTGACCGCCGCGTCCGTCTTGCGCTCCGCAGCCTGGTCGATGACGAGCACCGACCACACCAGCATCCCGGTCTCCTTGTCCGTCTCCTGCTGAACCGGAACTCCCTTGGTCCGCTCTTCGGCGGACTGGAACCGCAGCACCGGCTCCACGCCCATCACCAGCGCACCGCGAGGGAACACGAAGTCATGTGACGTGGGGAGCCTGCTCCCACCTGAGATGGCCACAACGCACCTCCTGCGATCGGCGTCGGCCGGACTGACCGTCCGGCGTCTCGACACTTACGACTTTCGGAGGAATCGTGGGACGTCAGTACCGCACAGCGGGACATCTACAGACGTCCTAGCTATCGTAAGACGTCCCTACCGTCCCCAGAGGAGCTCTCATGGCGAACGAGCGGCTACGGGATGCCTTGCTGCGCAACGGTTTGAGCTACGAGCAGGTGTCCATAGCAACCGGCGTGGACCAGAAGACCGTGGAGCGATGGATCACCAAGGGCCGCACGCCCTACCCACGCCACCGCCACACGATCGCGTCGATGGTCCGCGAGACGGAGTCCTACCTGTGGCCCGACGCCATAGCGCCGGAACGCAAGGCCGAGGTCACCGAGTCCGAGGTGGTCAAGCTCTACCCGTACCGGAACACGATCCCCCCGGACCTGTGGGACCACCTGATAGGCAACGCCACGAAGCAACTGGAGGTCCTGGTTCACTCAGGGATCTTCCTGATTGAGCGCCCCACCTTCATTCGTGACCTTGCCACAAAAGCAAAGGAAGGCGCAAAGATCAGACTGCTGTTTGGCGACCCAGTCAGCCGTGAAGTTTCCCGCCGCAGCGAAGAGGAGAACCTGGGCAAGAGCACCTTGGGCTCCCGAATCCGCAATGCCCTGGCGTTCTACCGTCCACTACAGGGTGTCGAGGGCGTGGAAATGCGCTTCCATAAGACGACGCTCTACAACTCCATCTTCCGCTTTGACGACGAGATGGTGGTGAACACTCATGTTTACGGCTTTCAGGCAGCCCACGCACCGGCCATACACCTACGCCGCCTATCAGCAGGCGATCTGTTTGAAACTTACTCCGAGAGCTTCGAACTCGTCTGGAATCTGTCCCAGAAAGCAAAATTCTAAGGACTAAAAATGAGCCGTATAGATTATTTTTACGATCCAGATGCCCCCAAGGCAAACAGTCTTCGTCCAGCGGTTAGCGCTTTTATTCAAAATTCCAGCGGTGATATTCTAATGATCCGCAGAACAGATAACGACAAATACGCCATTCCGGGTGGAACTCAAGATGCTGGCGAATCACTAACGCAAGCAGCGATTCGTGAAGTTAAAGAAGAGACGGGAGTTACAATAAAAATTGTCGACTTGATTGGAATTTATTCTAACCCAAACCATGTGATCGCCTATAGTGATGGCGAGGTGCGTCAAGAGTTTTCTATCTGCTTTCGCGCCCGCTTCATAGAAGGAGATTTGCGTACCAGTAATGAATCAAAAGAGGTACTTTGGGTGAAGCAGAAAAACGTTGACCTAATGGACATACATCCTTCAATTCGAATGCGAATTGACCACGGTTTGAATCAGACGGGAAAACCGTACTTTTCATAAAAAGATTTATTTTAATCAAAAGTAAGGTGCGCTCGAAATGAGTTACACACTAAAACATGACACCACCAGATGTCCAGTTGAAAGCAATCTTATAGACCTGACAAATCTTATACATCAATTTCTTTCATCTTTTGCTAAAGATAGAGGGCTGCCCGAAGTGGCGGTAGAAGTAGTGTGGGCTAAGGATTTTGCTAAAACAACTCAAGAAATTCTTGAACAAGCTCACCACAGCGAGCATTTCGCTGCAAACTACAACTACAGTACCGAGAGGCTAGGAGGCGAGGCAGTAGCTAAAAACATAGCCATCACAGCCGACTCTTCCCTAATCAAGATCGTACTAAACAAAAACATGCTAAGTATGGCTTTCAACGAGGCAACGATAGCCACAATATTTGTAATAGCACACGAGTTGACTCATCCCATAATAGACAGAACGCGCGCAAAACTTGGCATTCTAGATGGGGTCAACTTTCCGTCAAAAACTCCAACCGAATACGCAAGGAGTATCAGCCGATCCGCTTCGGACGAGTACTGGGCAGACCACCTTGCCAGCATAATCCTAGGAACCATTACCACTGCCACCCCTTCCGAAGGTGGTGAAAAATTCAAACTAAACCACGGCCACGTCTACGGCGGCACAGAAGACTACCGACAACAGATATCACGGGTTCTAGACTCTCACATATACCCCGGTTGGCCTAGAAGAACTCTTGAGTACAGGGTGGGGAATATCGACCTAGACACTCTCTGGGAAAAGACTCTAACTGAAACTGACCAAGTTATCACTTTGCTTGCACACTCACAGGCATGCGAGGATAACTCAGGCAAAAACAATTCGGTGTTCACTGAACAAATAACAAAACACAAAGCGTTTAGACTTTACCTAGGCCCCGCTTGGCAAAAGATATCAGATTCACTGAGGTCTATGCCGATAGCTCTAGGGATAGACGGTTTCGCCGAATCTGACCTGGCTATAACCAACGCGGGAGAAATTGCCCTAAAGGAAATGTGGAAAAATCTCGGAATAAGCTTCAGAGACGAAAAACCCGAAGAAGGATCTTACTACATTGACGTATGCGACCCAGTTCTATAGACAAGAATCTTAAAACTACTTTCCACTGCCGAATTGCGCTCTACAGGATCAAGGCGCGCCGCCTGCGGCAGCGCGCGGGCTGGCCGGATCTCACCTTGGCACCGGCACCCTGCATCCGGGCACGCTGGGCTCCCGCTTCGCTCCGCCCAGCGGCCGGGCGCAGGGACCGGTGCCAGGTGGTCCGGTCGCGGCACGCTGGGGGCGTCGCGCTGGATCTTGGGGAGCTTCAGCGGCATCCTGTTGGGACGATCGCGCGGTCACGCGGCTGCCCGAGCTGGGCACGGCGATCGGCTGCCGCGACGGCTGCGCCGCCTTGCCGGCGAGGGGCAACAGGGCGCGCTAGGGAGCTGGTTCGCGAAACGCGAAGCCATTGCGAAATGGCCAGAGGTAGCGGCCCAAGCAGATGGAGCGTCCGTGCAGGTCACGCGGTAGGGGACACCGTGTGTGCGTCGCGCCTTCCTAAACCGTGTGTCGCAGGTTCGAATCCTGCCGGGGGCACTCACCTTTCGCCGGGTGAATCAAGCTCTGACCAGCGCTTGCGCGGTCGGGGCTTGATCTATTTCCGGGGGCTTGGACTGCCGCTGTCGGCCACAGGACGTCCTCTGGGTGGTAGGCAGTGAGGTGTGGCGCGCACCGATCACTACAACGACCCGGACGCTCCCGAGGCGACCAGCATCGTCGTCGCGGTGACGGCCTTCGTCCAGGACGAGCAGGGCCAGCTGCTGATGATCCGGCGCACGGACAACGGGCTGTACTCCATCCCCGGCGGCGCCCAGGACGTCGGTGAAACCATCGGTCGCACCGTGGTGCGCGAGGTCGAGGAAGAGACCGGCCTCGACGTCGAGCCCACCGGCGTCATCGGCGTCTACTCTGACCCCGCCCACGTCATCGCCTACACCGACGGCGAAGTCCGCCAGGAGTTCTCCATCTGCTTCCGCGCCCGACTGCTGGGCGGCGAGCTGCGCACCAGCGACGAGTCCAGCGAAGTCCACTGGGTCACGCGCGACGACTTGGCCGCCCTCACCATCCACCCGTCCATCCGACTCCGCATCGAACACGGTTTCAGCGCGCGGACCGGGCCCTACTTCGCCACCTGAGCAGAGCTCACGTTCATCAGCCGCCCCGGCACGTGCGGCAGCGGCACACTTCGACAACATCTCGGTGATGCGGTCCTCGACGTCGGCCAGCGCCCGGACGTGCCGCATCCGCTCGGGGTGCGACAGCGCGGGGTCCGTCAGGAGGGCGTGCAGTTCTTCGCGCGGTGTCATGACCGGGGTCAGCCGTAGAAGTCCAGCAAGCCCTTGACCGCGTGGTGGAGAGCCGCTCTGTGGGGGTGGGCGCCCTCGGACAGCGGGATCGTGTCGCGCAGTGCTGCCAACCGGGACAGGACGCTCGGGTCGCCGTCCTCCAGAGCCTCGACCGACTCGGGTGTGGTGAGGCTGAAGTAGGCCGTGAACCCGACTCGGAAGTCCTCGTCCGGCACGTCGGGGGTCGCGGGCTCCCAGGCCGTGACCACGTGGCGGTCCGGGTGGTCGAGCAGCCAGCCGTGCAGACCGCCGTCACCGACGAGCAGCGCGAAGCCCGGCGCCACGTCCACGCGGCGGGGTTCGCCCGCGCGGGGGGTGTAGGCGCACACCAGGACCGACGCGTCCGGCGCCAGCCAGTACCCGGACGCGGGGGAACGCGGTGCGGGAGCGGGGCAGCGGAGGGACGCCCCGTGCTCGGGGAGGGTGTGCCAGGCCGGGGGGCCGGGGGGGTGTCGGGGATGTGGGTGAAAGCGCTGACCAGCGCACCCGTGCCCCGGTCGAAGCGGTACTCGTCGTCCTCCGTGTCCGGTCAGTTCCCGGTGCCCGCCGTGTCGAGCACGTGGCGCTCGTGCTCCGCGGCGCTGCCGTACGGGCCGACCAGCACCGAGCGGTTGCCCAGCGCCAGCCTCGGCACGTGTGGCAGACCGCCGCCGTCCACGACTTCGACGCCCACCTGGCACCTCCTGCTAGCGCGGCAGCACCTGGACCGCCGGGGGCAGCGTGCCGCCACCCGGCACGGGCACCCGGCCCTCCACGATCATGTCATGCGTGACGGGCAGCCCAGGGTCCGACGGCGCGCCGCCGAAGACGGCCGCGCCGCTGTCCCCCCTCGGGCCGGACGGGCCGTAGCTGGTCACCAGCTGGCCTGCCTTGCTGCCCGGTCCCTCGGTGATCAGGACGTCGTCGCCCTGGCGGAAGATCAGCCGTCCGCCGGTGCCGGTGGAGTGGTAGACGCCGTCCGGGTTGGTGAGGATCTCCAGCGCCCGGTCGCAGCCGCTGAGCCCCAGCGGGTCGGTCAGCCGCAGCGGGTTCACGACGCAGGCGTGCGGGTTCGGGCCCGCGAGCGGGCCCAGCGGGTCCGGGGAGCTGTAGCGCGCGGTCTCCGGGTCGTAGTAGCGGTGGACGTTGTAGAACAGCCCCGTTTCCCGGTCGTGGTACTGGCCCGCGAACCGCAGCGGGCAGTCCGGGCCGCCCGCGAACTCCGCCAGGGCGGCGCCCCACAGGGTCCGCTGCGACCGCCACACCAGCGCGCCGCCGTCGTCGACCAGCTCGGTGGGCATCCCCACCACGTCCGACACCACCGCGTGGAACCGGGCGTCGACCCACTCCTGCGGCGCGGCCAGCACCCGCTCGACCTGGGTGAGGGGGCGGTGCGAACCGGGCTCGTAGTCCCAGGTCAGCGCGGTCCCGCCGGTGATCTGCTCGACCAGGACCAGGCCGTCCCAGACGAAGTCGACCCGGTCGACGACCGCACCACCCGCGTCGAGCCGTTCCTTCGCGACCCGCCTGCCGAGCCCGTCGTAGCGGTACGCCCACCGGGCGCCGTCCGGGGTCACCGCGGACACCAGGTGGTCCTCGGCGTCCCAGCCGTACCGCCACGCCCGCTCCCGCCCGGACAGCGCGCGGCGCGCGGGTGACCACCCGGCCCTGCGCGTCGTGCTCGAAGTGGACGTCACCCGCTCGCCGGATCAGCGTGCCCGCGTACGACCGCGCGCCCGAGGCGTCGCCCGGCCAGGTCGCCAGGGCCAGCTCGCCCGCCCGGTCGTACGCGTAGCTCTCGCTCCAGCCGCTGCCGCGCACCGAGGTCACCCGCCCCGCCTGGTCCAGCTCGTACCGGCGCGGCCCGGCCAGGAGGTCGTCGACCGCGAGCAGGTTGCCGTCGACGCGGTACCGGTAGTCCCTGCGCTGCACGTGCGCGCCGCGCGCGGTGAGGCTCTGGGCGAGCAACCGGTGGCCGGCGTCCCAGACCTGGCTGAGGCGGGTCGAGTCGCCGATCACGCGCTGGACCTCCCGCCCGGCGGCGTCGTACCCGAACGCGGTCCGCCTGCCGCCCGCCAGCAGTGCCGTGGGCCTGCCCGTCCCGTCGTGCTCCCACTCGCTGACCGCACCGGTCGGGGTCACCCTGCGGACGCGGTTGCCCGAGGCGTCGTGCTCCGAGCGCAGGGTGCGCCCGTTGACGGTCTCGGCGACGATCCGGCCGAGCGGGTCGCGCTCGATCACCACGTCCGCGTCGCCGTTGACCGCCCTGACCAGCCGCCCCGCCGGGTCGTGCTCGTAGGTGGTGTCGCCGCGGGGCGTGCGCTTGGCGCGCAGCCTGCCCAGCTCGTCGCGCTCGTAGGCGATCCGCTCCCCCGCCCCGTTGACCTTGGTGGTCAGCTGCCCGGCGGCGTCGTGGGCGTAGGTCGTGGACCGGCCGTCGAAGTCCGTCTCCACCAGCAGCGCCCCGGTGGGGCCGTAGCGGTAGGTCCACGCCCGCCCCTGGGCGTTGACGACGGAGGTCAGGCGCAGGTTGGGGTCGTAGCCGAACTCCAGCCGCGCGCCGTCCGGACCGACGTGCCAGGCGGGCTGGTCGAAACCGGTGTAGCCGGTGCGGGAGACCCCGCCCGCCGCGTCGACGTGCTCGACCGGGTTGCCCTCGCCGTCGTACCGCCACCGCTCCACCGAGCCGTCGGGGAGGGTGCGGGAGGTGAGCCTGCCCTCGATCGTCCACCCGAGGGTGGTGGTCGAGCCGAGCGGGTCGGTCACCTTGCGGACGCGGCCGAACCGGTCGCGCCGGTAGCGGGTGCGACCGCCCTCGGCGTCGGTGATCGCGACGGGCAGGCCCGCGCGGTCGTAGGCGATCCGGCGGACCTCGCCGAGCGGGCCGGTGATCGCCACGGCGTTGCCGCGCTCGTCCCGGTCGAACCGGGTGCGCGCGCCCGAGGGGTCGGTGACCGCGAGGAGGTTGCCCCTGGTGTCGTACTCGCGCCGCCACACCGCGCCGTCCACGTCGGTCATCACGAGCGGCCTCCGGCCCGCGTCGCAGGTCGCGGTCGACTCCCGGCCGTCGGGCCGCGCGAGCGCGGTCACCAGGCCGCCGGTCGAGCGCACCGACGCGTGGTAGCCGCCGGAGTGGCGCACGTCGGTCGGGACGCCGTCGACGTCGTGGTCGACGGTGACGTGGTTGCCGTTCAGGTCGGTGATGGAGTCGAGGGGGAACAGCCCGCCCGCGCCCGCGGTGAAGCGGCGGGTGAGCCCCCCTTCCACGTCGACCACCGCGTACGCCCCGTCCTCGGTGCGGGACAGCGGCCAGCGCGGTCCCTCCACCGGGAGGACGGGTGTCCCCTCGGGGTGCGGGTAGAGCAGCACCATGCCGTCCTCGGTGACGAAGCAGACGCCCTCGTCGTCCACTTCGAGCCGCTGGTCCAGCGTGGAGGCCCACGACGTGCCGAAACGGGCGCCCGCGCGGTGGCCGGACAGGTGGGTGCGCGTGAGCAGCAGCGGGAGCGCGCCGCCGAGGGCGACGTCGGTCTGCGGCAGGAGGACCTGGCCGGAGACGACGTCGACCGGGTCACCGCACGTGGGTCGCCCGCTCTCCGGGCGCGCGCAGGCCTTGGGGTCGTCGCCGACCTGGTCGCGCGCGCTCGGGCGCGCCGGGTCCGCTTTCGCCGGGCTCGGCGCGGCGCCGCTCGTCGTGGTGGCGCCACCGGGGGAGGTCCCTCCGGGAGAAGCGCTGCTCGGGGTGGTTTCGGGGGTGGTCGCCCCGCTCGGCGTGGTCGTGCCGGACGGGCTGGTCGTCGTGCTGGACGGTGCGGTCGTCCCGGACGGGCTGGTGGCGCCGGAGGGGCTCGTCGTGCCCGACGGCGCGTCCGGGAGCGAGGGCCGGGCACCCGCCAGGTCCGGGGTGTTGGGGCCGGACGGGGTGTCGGCGCGGCGGCCGAGCCCGCCCAGCTTCTGCATGATCTCGCCGAGGGTGGCCACCGCCTCCAGCGCCACGCGATCAACCGGCCCACCAGCTCGTCGACCAGGTCCCGCACCAGCTCGCGCACGGCGGCGGCCACTTCGCCCATGACCACCACGCCGATGCCGATGCCCTCGGCGAGCACCCCCGCCCCGGCGATCGCGTCGACCACCTCGGCGTTCACGTTCCGGTAGGCCTGCGCGGCGGACCCCTCCCAACCGGGCGCGTCCTGCCGACCCAACTCCTCCGCCACCGCCTTGACCTCGGCCGCGACGTTGCCCCACGTCTGGCTGAACGACCGGCTCCATCAGCCACCCCACGCCGTACGAGGCCACCGTGCCGACCGGGTCGACCACCACCGACAGCACTTCCAGCCCGACCCCGACACCCCCGAGCCCGGCCTCGACCCAGTCCCGGTCCGCGATCCCGTTCGCCAGGTCCACCGACGACTCCGCGATCCCGATCCCGGTCACCGCCGTCGTGCCGCTCTGCGGCGCCGCCACCAGCGGGTTGTCCACCGCGGTGTCCCCCGTTCTGCGACGCGGTCCGAACTCGCGAAGCCAGCGAGAACGGGTGGGGCGTCCAGGGGCTTCCGCAGGCTTTCACCCGCCGGAGTGATGAGGGGGTGACGGGGCGGTGGCCCTCGGGCGCAGCAGGCGGAGTGCGAGCAGGGTCGTCGACGACAGCGCCGTGACCAGCAGGAGCAGCAGGAAGGTCGGGTAGAGGGTGGCGGCCTGGAGCCAGGACACGGGCCTTCCCCGGTACAGGTGCGAGGTCACGTGGTGCGCGCCCAGGAGCAGCGGCCACGGGGTCAGGAGCAGCGGCCAGGTCCAGCGGCGGCGGGACGGGCGGCGGGCGCGGTGGGCGGCCAGGGCCACCGGGAGCGGGGTCGCGGCCAGGAGGACCGCGTCCACCGCGAACTGGGGGTCGGCGGGGATCTCCGGGGTTCCGCCGTCCAGGAGTTCCACCAGGGCCTGGCCCAGGGCTTGCGCGTCGGCGTGGCGGGTCGCGGTGTTGGCGGCGACCGCGACGCCGTGGCCGGTGGCCGGGAGGAGGGCCTGGTAGGCGGTCGCGGTGGCCAGGTCGCCGTCGTGGGTCAGCAGCGGGGCGCCGGACGGGGTGCGGCGGGCGAACCAGCCCATCGCGTGGAACGGGGGCGTCGTGGCCGGGGTGGTCGTGGTGGTGAACGCGGGGCCGCCGCGGTGGTGGGCGATCAGCCACGCGGCCAGGTCGCGCGCCGAGCTGAGGACGCCGCCCGAGCCGCCACCGAAGGACATCGGCTCCGGGAACGGCACCGGTGGGCCGATCGGGAGGCGCAGGTGGCCCCGGTGGCCGGGCAGGTCCAGCGGGGTGTTCGCGGCGCGGCTGTCGGACATGCCCAGCGGCTCGAACAGGGCCGTGCGCAGGTGGTCCGCGAAGGGCTCGCCGGTCACGTGCTCCACGAGTCGGGCGGCCAGCTGGTGGTTCGGGTTGTGGTACGACCACTCGGTTCCCGGCGCCGAGGCCAGGGTCGACGCGCGCATCGCGGCCACGGCGTCGCGCGGGGTTCGGGTGGCCGGATCGGTCGGGTTGGTCCGGTCGGTCAGGCCGGAGGTGTGCTGGAGCAGGTGGCGCGGGGTGATGCCCGCCGAGCGGGGGTCCGCGGTGGTGAACTCCGGGAGCTGGTCGCGCACGGGGGCGCCGAGGTCGATCCGGCCCCGCTCGGCCAGCTGCACAACGACCAGCGCGGTCATGGACTTGCTCAGGGACGCCACCGGCATGGGGGTGGTGGCGGTGACCGGGGTCCCGTCGCCCAGGTGGCCCCTGCCCTCGGCGTGGAGGGTTCGCCCGTCGTGCGTCACGGCGACCGCCAGGCCGGGGACCTCCCGGTGGGACAGGAAGTCCTGGATCGTGGACCCGACGGTCGGAACGTCCACTGTGGACGGAGTGGGTGAGAGTGCGAGGGTCGCGGACAGGAGCAGGTGGGGCAGCACGGCACCGAATGTTGCTGGAGTTCGGCCGCTCGGGGATCGGACCTCGGGCCGATTCCCGCCGCGCGAACGGGAGCGGCCCCCGGACCGGTGTGGTCCGGGGACCGCCCCTGGGTTCAGCTAGTCAGCGCTCACATGCCCTGCTTGCGCCTGCGCTTGCCGAGGAACAGGGTTCCCAGGCCGGCGAGGAGCAGCGCCAGGCCGCCGATCAGCACCGGTCGGATCTCCGAACCGGTCCACGCGAGCGGCATGTTGCCCATGCCGTTCGGCGGCATCGGGGGCATCGGCTGCTGCGTCGTGCCACCACCCGTGTTGGGGCCGCCCGTGGACGGGGTCTCCGTCGACAGGGCCGGGGTGGTCGCGCCGTCGTTGGCCGGGTTGTCGTCGCCCGTGCCGTCCGCCAGCGTCACCAGCGCGGTGGCGTTCGTGGTGGTGAACGCGCTGTTCGCGGTGGTGGTGATGGTGATCGGCAGCGACGAGCCGCCCGGCTGGATGACGTCCGGCGTGGTGCAGACGACCTGCTGGCCGTTCACCGCGCAGGTCCAGCCCTCGTCGGCCCGCGCGGCCCTGGCCATCGCCATGCCCTGCGCCTGCGGCGCTCCGCCGTCGACGCTGTTGATGGTCAGGCCCTGCGGGATGGTGATCGTCGCGATCGCGCCGTTGACCGGCACGGTCCCGGTGTTGACCACCTTGCTGGTGATCACGACCTGCGAGCCCACCTGCGGCGACGGGTTGTCCGCCGTGAGGGTGACGCCCAGGTCCGTGATCCGGTCGACGACACCGGCGTCGATGTTCATGTTCTGCATGACCTTGCCCTCGGCCACCATGAACACGATCGGCCCGCTGAGGCCGTTCGAGCGGTCGACCGCGGAGCTCTTGTCGGGAGCGCCCGCGTTCTGGGCGGTGAACGTGCGGCCGGTCGGCACGGTGAACTGGACGCGGTAGGCGCCCTCGTCGAGGTCGCCGAACACGTACTTGCCGCTGGCGTTCGTGGTGGTGCTGCTCTTCACCTCGCCCTGCGCGTCGAGCAGGTTGACCTTGACCCCGGAGATGCCGGGCTCACCGGCGTCCTGGAGGCCGTTGCGGTTCAAGTCGTCCCAGACGAAGTCGCCGATCGCGGCCTTCTGCACGCCGAAGTCGACGTTGGTGCCGCTGGTCGTGGTCGTGGTGACCTTGACCGTGGTCGGCGTGGTCGCCCCGTAGCCCATCGGCAGGGTGAGCATCAGCGAGTAGTCGCCCGCGGGGACGTCCTTGAACTCGTAGGTGCCCTCGGCCGTGGTGGTGGCGCTGGCGAGCGGGGTGGTGCTGTCACCCTCCATCAGGTCGACCTTGGCGCCGGCGATGCGGCCCATCTCGGTGTTGTCGATCGTGCCGTCGCCGTTCGCGTCGACCCAGACCGTGCCGGTGATGACGCCCGCGCGTTCGCCGAACAGGTAACCGGTGGCGTCGACGCCGCCCGCCAGGACGATGCCCATGATCGCGTCGGGCGCGGTGACCGTGCCGCCCGCCGTGCCCGCGCTGTCCTTGCCGTCCGCGTACGCGGCGGGCTGGGTCTCCATCAGGTCGTACGTGCCGCCGACCAGGCCGGTGAAGGAGAACACGCCGGACGCGTCGGTGGTGGCGGTGAGCTCGACCGCGCAGGTCGGCGCGGCCTCGTCCACCGAGACGGCCGGGTCGACCCGGCCACCGCCGGTGTCCGGGGTGCCACCCGCGTCCACGCCGGTGTCGGGCGTGCCGCCCGCGCCGGTGCCGGGGTCGGTGGTGCCGGGATCAGTGGTGCCAGGATCGGTGGTGCCGGGGTCCGTGGTGCCGGGGTCGGTACCGGGATCCGTGGTGCCGGGGTCCGTCGTGCCGGGGTCGGTACCGGGGTCCGTCGTGCCGGGATCCGTGCCCGTGTCCGGCGTCGGGGTGCCCGTGCCGTTGTCGGTCTCGGTGTCGGTGCCGTCGGGCTCGCCGACCGCGCACCACTCCGAGTTGCCCTTCAGCGTCAGGGTCACGCCCTGGATGCCCGGCTCGCCGTCGTCGCGCACGCCGTCGTTGTCGCGGTCGTCGAAGACCACGCCGGAGAGCGAACCGCGCTTCTCGCTGAAGCGGTACCCGGTGGCCTTCGCCTCCGAGGTGATCACCACGCCGGTGATCTCGTCGGTGGTGACCGCCGTGCCACCCGCGCTGCCGGGGGTGGCCGAGCCCTGGCCGTAGCCGTCCGGCTGCGTCTCGGTCACGTTGTACGTGCCGGGGCGCAGCGAGTTGAACGCGTACTTGCCGCCCGCCGTGGTGACCGCGGACTTGTTGACGGTCGTCGACATGTCGTCGGTGCCGGTCAGCACCACGGTCACGCCCGCGATGCCCTCGCCCTTCTCGTTGACCACGTCACCGGCCAGCGAGGCGGGCGTCAGCTCGCCGAACAGGTAGCCGGTCGCCGCGGCGCCCGCGGAGAAGGTGATGCCGGTGATCTTGTCAGGCGCGGTGAGCGTGCCGCCCTGGCTGCCGACCTTGTTCTTGCCGGTGACGTACCCGGCAGGCTGCTTCTCGCTGAGCGTGTAGCCCGTGCCGCCGACGATGAACTCGATCTTGTACAGACCGGCGACGTCGGTGGTCGCCGTCAGGTTGACGGCCTTGCCCTGCGCGTCGGTGCCGGTCAGGGTCAGCTCGGCGCCCTGGATGCCCTTCTCGCCGGTGTCCTTGAGGCCGTTGTTGTTGGTGTCCTCGTAGACGTAGCCCGCGAGCGAGCCGCGCTTCTCGGTGAACTGGTAGCCGGTGAGGATGTCGCCGGACCCGACCGGGATCAGGCCGATGGTGTCGGCGACGGAGGTGTCACCGCCGCCGGTGCCCGCCGTGTCCGGGCCGTCGGCGTAGCCCGCGGGCTGCTCCTCGACCAGCTTGTACGTGCCGGGGACGATGTTCTCGAAGAAGAACTGGCCGAACTCGTCGGTCATCGTCATCTGACCGGTCGGCTGGCGCTCGTCGTTCTCCAGCATGATCTTCACGTTGGCGATCGGGTTGCCCTTGTCGTTCAGGACCTCGCCGTAGATCGAGCCGAACTTGTACTCGCCGAACAGGTAGCCGGTCGCGTCCGCGCCCGCCGGGAACGGGATGTCGCTGATCGTGTCCGGCGGCGTGTAGTCGCCGCCCACCGTGCCCGCCCTGTCCACGCCGTTCTCGTAGCCCTCGGGCTGGGTCTCGGTCAGCGAGTAGGTGCCGCCGACGATGCCCGTGAAGGTGTAGAGGCCCTGCGAGTTGGTGGTCATCGTGGTGTTGACCGGGCGGGACATCGCGTCCGTGCCGGTCAACTTCACGCTGACGTCCGCGATGCCCGGCTCGGCCGCGTCCTTGTTGCCGTTGCCGTTCTTGTCCTCGTAGACGTAGCCGGTCAGCGAGCCGCGCTTCTCCTTGAAGACGTAGCCGGTGCCCGCGTCGCCGGACCTCAGCACGATGTTGCTGAAGGTGTTCTCCGACGAGTGCGTGCCGCCGGTGGTGCCCACCGTGTCGGTGCCCTGGGCGTAGCCGAGCGGCTGCTCCTCGGTGAGGGTGTAGGTGCCCGGCGCGAGGGTGAAGCTGAACGCGCCGCCCGCGTCGGTGGTCGTCTCCAGCGGACCGGCGCCGCCGGTCACCGTGAGCTTGACGCCCGCGATGCCCATGTCCATGTCGTCGACGACCTTGCCCGCGATCGACGTGCCCTTGTACTCGCCGAACAGGTAGTCGATGGCGACCACGCGCGGGTCGAGCGAGATGTTGACGATCGAGTCCGGCGCGTCGCGCGTGCCGCCCGCCGAGCCGGGGGTGTCCTTGCCGTCGGTCCAGCCCTCGGGCTGGGTCTCGGACAGGTTGTAGTTGCCCTGGCGCAGGGCGTTGAAGGTGTACGCGCCGTCGACGTCGGTGGCGGTGTTCCAGTTCGCCGGGTTGCCGCCGTCGTCGATGCCGCTCAGGGCGATCGCGACGCCCTGGATGCCCTTCTCGCCGGTGTCCTTGACGCCGTTGTTGTTGCTGTCCTCGTAGACGAAGCCGGACAGGCTCGACGTGGGGATCACGGCGAACAGGTTGCCCGTGGAGGACTGGCCGCCGGGGAGCGCGACGGTGAACGTCTCGGTGTTGAGGGGCGCGGTGGCGTTGGCTCCCGCCGTGCGCTTGCCGGGGTCGTAGTCCGGCGTCGGGTCCTTGGTGACGGTGTAGTTGCCCGCCTTCAGGTTCGCGAAGGACCAGGTGCCGTCGGGGGCGGTGGACGTGTTCAGGTTGACCGGGGCGCCGCTGTTGGTCTCGGTGCCGGTCAGCGTGATCCCGACGTTGACGAGGTTGGTGTCGCCGCCGAGGGCGTCGAAGGCGCCGTTGTCGTCGCGGTCGGCGAAGACCCGGCCGGAGATGGAGCCCTCGGAGACGGCGTTGGCGTTGGCGCTCTGGTTGACCGGGTTGCCGCGCACGTCGGTCGCGGTGACGTTCGCGGTGTTCTGGTCACCGGCGATCGGCGCGGTGGCCGAGCAGGTGGAGACCAGCTGCGCGCCCGGCGCGAGGGTCGCCTGGTTCTTGGCGCAGGCGGTGACCTTCGGGTCGGTGATCGCGACGTTGGTCAGCGTCGTGCTGCCGGTGTTCGTGGCGGTGACGGTGAAGTTGATCGTCTCGCCCGCGGTGTAGACCGCCTTGTCGGCGGTCTTGGTCAGCGACAGGCCGATGGTGCCCACGGTCGCCGTGATCGTCTTGGAGTCGGAGACCTGCTCAAGGAAGGCGTTGGTGCCCGTCGCCTGGATGGTGTTGTTGAAGTTCGCGTTCCCCGCCGTGACGGTGCACGAGTACGAGAGCGTGGGGCTGCCGCTGTTCAACGTCGTGGTGCTGGGCCTGTTGCAGTCCCCGAACGCCTGGTCGCTGTTGCTGACCCCGACGTTCGTGAGGGTCTGGCCGTCCGAGGTGCCGACCACGACGTCGTAGATGACCGTGTCGCCCTGGTAGTACGGCGGGTTGGTCCTCGGCGTCGCGGTGATGTAGATGCCGGGGGTCGGCACGGACATGGCGAGGCTGGAGAGCACGAACGTGTCGCTGCCGCTGCCCACGACCACGGCGCCGCTCCGGTCGCCCACCGCGACGTTGGTCGGCACCGCGACCTTGGCGTCGACGCTGAAGTTGTTCACGACCGACGGCGTGACCTGGTTGGTCGCCGTGGACGCGAAGAAGTTCGTCGAGTTGTTGAGCCTGGGCTCCGTGAGCGCGGTGCCCTTGTAGGACAGCGCGTCGGAGGTCAGGTTCTGGTGGCCGCCGAAGGACGTGACGCCGAGGCGGCTGCCGGTCGTCTTGCTGGCCCCGTCGAGGGTCTCCAGCGAGGTCGTGTAGTTGCCCTCGGAGGCGTGCTGCTTGACGTAGCCGTTCTTGATCTGGATGGAGCGCTTGATCGCGCCGCCGGTCGGGCTGGGGAGGACGTAGACGGCGGTCAGCGACCAGCCCGCGAGGCAGCCGTAGCCCTGGGGGGTCCAGATGTTGCCGACGGTCAGGTTGACGTCGGAGCCGGTCACCGCCGGGGCGAGCAGGCTCTTGACGTCGGTCGACGCCACGTACTGCTGGGACTCGTTCTGCACCATCGTCGCGGCGTCGTCGGCGGTGTAGAGGTCGGGGCCGATGGACAGCGGGGTCCCCGCGCCGATGGCCATCGAGACCTGGGCGGTGGCGGGGGTGCCGGTCGGGAAGGTGCTCGCCGCGCTGGTGTAGCCGGGCGCGCAGCCCCGGTTGCCGGTGGCGTCCGTGGCGTTGCGGAAGACGCCGGTGTGGCCGCCCCAGTGCAGCCGGGCGTAGTCGATGGTCGCGCCCGCCGGAATGTTGACCTTGGCGATCGAGGAGTTGTACGTGGCGACGTTGCCCGAGCCGTCCGCGTCCACGTACTTCATGTAGTGGGACTCGCGGCCGTTGTTGCCGGTCGCGGCCGTGCCCGCCTGGGCGGGCGCGCAGTCGGTGTAGCTCAGGCTGTTGAGCGAGACCGGGTCGGCCCCCGTCGGGCAGCCCATGTTGCCGTTGCCCGCCTGGACGAAGTCGCCGTAGACGGACTTTTCATACACGGGGGTGAAGTTGGTGACGACGGTCGCTTCGGCGACCCCCGTCGCGACCAGCGTGCCTCCCAGCGCTAGGCCAGTGGAAATCATGGCCGCGGTGAGGCGGCGCGCCATCCCTATCTCGGGCATCGGCACAACTCCGTGATCGAGGACCGGAATCCGGCGGATGTGAACTGAGGGTGAACCCCGCAGCACTGTCCGTCGCGCCGGGGACCGGTGCACGGTCAAGGGCGGAAGTTAACCGGTCCGAGCGATCAGGCGGCGAACAAACACCAACTCGATGGGGGGAACGCCGGTTGGTCCTCCCACCAGCCGTGTTACTAGTGGATCGCAGATCGCTGACCACCCACGACGGTATTGGGATTCCCCGTGCACCCACGTGAGACGACCCACCGGCGTCCGGCGCTGACCGCGATGGTCGGTGTCCTCTGCGCCATCGCGGCATCATCCAACGCGGCGCTGCCAGACCCCGCGCCGCTCGCCGCGGCCTCGACCTCGCCCCCGCTCGCGGAGCGGAGCATCCGGCCGATGGCGGTGGAGGACTCCGACGGCCTGACACCGGCGGCGACACCCGAGTCCCCGCCGCGGGGCCAGGAGGCCGATCGCGCGGCGGGGGCGGAACCGGCGCCGCCCGCGACCGCGGGGGCCAAGGGCATCCCGGTGAACGTGCTGGAGGCGTACCGGAAGGCCGAGCAGGCGCTCGCCGGGTCGTGCAACCTGCGCTGGTACCACCTGGCGGGCATCGGGAAGATCGAGTCGGGGCACGCGCGCGGCGGGCGGGCCGACCCGAGCGGGGAGACCGCGCCGCGGATCCTCGGGCCGGTGCTGGACGGCGGGGAGTTCGCGGCGATCCGGGACACCGACGGCGGGCGGCACGACGGGGACCGGACCTGGGACCGCGCGGTCGGGCCGATGCAGTTCATCCCGTCGACGTGGCAGCGCTACGCGGCGGACGGCAACGGCGACGGGGCGTCCAGCCCGCACAACATCCACGACTCGGCGGTCGCGGCCGGGAAGTACCTGTGCTCGGGCGGGATGGACCTGTCGAAGCAGAGCGACCTGGACGCGGCGGTGTTCCGGTACAACCACTCGCGGACCTACGTGGTGGCGGTGGAGACCTGGATGCGGGCCTACTCGGACGGCGCGGTGGAGGTGCCCGCGCTGCCTCCGGGCGCGGACGGGGACGAGGGCGGTTCCGACGGCGGGAAGCCGGAAGGCGCTGGGGCGTCAGGGGAATCGTCGTCGGCCGCACCGGAGTCGTCGGCCCCGGAGTCGTCGGCGCCCGAGTCCGCGGCGCCCGAGTCGGCAGCCGCGGACCCCTCGGCGCCGGACTCCTCGGCTGCCGACTCCTCCGCGCCTGATTCCTCCGCACCTGATTCCTCCGCGCCGGGTTCGGCGGAGTCCCCCTCGGCCGACCCGGCCGCGCCGGGGTCCCCCGCGCCCGACCAGCAGGCCCCGGCGGCGCCGGACGCGAACCCCCAGGGCCAGGCGGTCCAGGGCGGTCAGGCGACGAACTCCGCACCGCAGCAGGCGGGAGCGCCGCCCGTCGAGACCAAGCGGCCCGCCGCGCCGGAACCGCCGCAGGCGGACCGGTGCCTGGTGCTGGTCCAGGAGCACGCGCAGGCGTCGCGGCCGGTCGCGCCGACCGCCGACGAGGTGCGCCAGGCCGGGTGCACCGCCGAGCAGGTCGCGGCGATCGAACGCCTGTTCGAACTCTCCACACCTGTGGACAGCCCTGTGGAGAAGTCCGCGCGCGGGTAGCGGACGTCCCCCGGACGCGCGGATGCCCCCTCCCGAGGATTCCGGGAGGGGGCATCCGCTTTCCGGCGTCCCACCGACCGCGGCGGGGACGTGCCGCCCGTGCTCGCGCATCGGGAAGCCGAACCCCGCGCGGACCTCGCTCGCCGTCACCCCCTGTGACGCCGGGCGGTGCTGGCGCACCAACCCGAGCCCGACGATCGACGTCCGCTGTGGACGGTGGAACCCCTCGTTCTCTCCGGCGCGGCGCGGTGATCGCCGCACGGTCAGGCGGCGCCCCGAGGGCGCCTGCGGCGACCACCGCACCGGTCTCGACGAACGGGGAGCGGGCCGGGGCCCCGGCGCGTGGGGCCCGAACCCGTGCGCTCACCCAGGTCAGTTCGCCGGGGGAGGGACGACCTAGGTCATCCGGTCGTCCGGTAGTTCGAGGAGCTCTTCCAGCACCGCGGTCGCCGATCCCCGCCTGCGCCACGAGAACCTGCTGGGGAACAGCACGTTCGACTCGTCGGCGGGCATCCGGATCGCGATCGCGTTGTCCGCGTCGTGCAGCCTGACCACGTCGATCACCGTGTGGTGGGCCCGGACGCCGACGACAGCCGCCAGTTCACCCCTCGCGTCGCGCGGGTGCAGGAACTGGAACCCCCGCGCGATCAACTGGCGCAACTGCCCGGCTGTTCGACCCCCCTGGTCAGCCGAGGAGGTCATCGAACTCGCCGTCCTTCGCACCGGCGACGAAGGCGGCGATCTCCTCCCTGGTGTAGACCAGGGCGGGACCGTCGGGGAAGCGCGAGTTGCGGACGGCGATCCCCCCGTCGGCGTCGGCGAGCTCCACGCAGTTGCCCAGGGCGCCGCTGCGCGCGCTCTTCCGCCACACCACCCCCTGCAGCGACGCCGCCGACATGCCGTTGTGGACCCTGCTCGCCATGCTCCACCCCTTCGGTCCGAAGCTCCGCAGCCGGTGCATCTGCACGTGCATCTGAGCCGTGCACGGACGCTAGCAGCGGCGTGGGCACCCGTAAATGCACGTGCATATGCAGCGGCGGAATCTCCCTCTAATGGCGGAAACCCCTAGCCGGGGGTCACAGCGCGGCGCGCGCCTTCGCCAGCAGCTGCCTGCTGCGATCAGGCGTCTCCGCATCGACGGTGAGCCGGTCGAACACCCGCCCGTAGATCTCCAGCTCCTCGGGTTTGTCCAGGTAGAGCGCGCCCGCGAGGTGCTCGACGTAGACGATGTCCGGCAGGTCCGGCTCCCCGAACCGGAGCATCGTGAACGGCCCTTCGGCGGCATAACCGCTCAGCGGGAAAGGGACTATCTGGAGGGTGACGAGCGGTTGCTTGGTCACTTCCAGGAGGTGGTCCAACTGCTCGACGAGGACCTGCCTGCCGCCGATCGGCCGGTGCAGCACCGACTCGTCGATCACCACCCACAGCCGGGGCGCGCCGGGCCTGGCGAGCACCTTCTGGCGGCGCATCCGCAGCGTCACCCGGCGCTGCACCTCCGGGCCCGCGAGCTCCGGCCTGCCGTGGCTGGCGATGGCGCGCGCGTAGTCCTCGGTCTGGAGCAGGCCGGGCACGAAGTGCGTCTCGTAGCTGAGGATGCGGGTCGCCGCCTCCTCCAGTCCGACGTAGTCCTGGAACCAGTCGGGCATCAGATCGGTGTAGCGGTGCCACCACCCCGGCTCGTTGGACCTGCGGACCATCGCCAGGAACTTCTGCCGCGCGTCCTCGTCGACCATCCCGTACATGGTCAGCAGGTCGGAGACGTCGCGCTCCTTCAACCCGACCCGGCCCAGCTCCAAGCGGCTGATCTTGGAGTCGGAACCCCTGATCTGGTAGCCGGCCTGGGCTCGGGTGATCTCCGCGGCCTCGCGAAGCCTGCGCAGCTGCGCGCCGAGCACGATCCTCAGCGCGGTGGGGCCGCTGTCCCGCTCGCCGCTGGGGAGCCGGGGCTCACCGGTGGCCATCGCCGATCCTCCCCGCTCGCCGGAGCGCACACCCGATCGGCGGTAGCGCCGCGGTGGCCCGACATCGCATCGTCACTGAACGTACACCCACGTCCGCCCAACCCCTCCCGACAGCGGTCCCCGCGCGGTGCGGGCCCATACCCCTCGATGATCGTCTGTGCTGAGGTGCACGAGCAGTTCTACTCCCGGACAACCCTGCGAGGTAGCCATGCCCGCTCTGTCGCCGGACGCCCCCGCCCCGGTCCACATCGACACGACCAAGGCGAGCATCGCCAGGGTCTACGACGCCTTCCTCAACGGCAAGGACAACTACGAGATCGACCGCGAGGTGCTGCGCCGGGTGCAGCAGGTGACGCCGGAGGCGGCGACGCTGGCGGTGGACAACCGGGGGTTCCTGATCAGGGCGACCAGGTTCCTGGCCAGCCAGACCGGGATCACCCAGTACCTGGACTGCGGTTCGGGGCTGCCCACGGCGGAGAACACCCACCAGGTCGTGCAGCGGCTCCAGCCCGAGGCGCGGGTGGTGTACGTGGACAACGACCCGGTGGTGCTGGCGCACGGGCGGGCGCTGCTGGAGGAGAACGACCAGACGCACTTCTCGGCGGCGGACATCTTCGACCCCGAGGCGATCCTGGACGACCCGGTGGTGCGCGAGCACATCGACTTCAGCAAGCCGGTGGCGCTGCTGCAGCTCGGGACGGTGCACCACTACAACGGGACCTCGCCGACGGCGCAGGAGATCATGGCGAAGTACGTGGACGCGCTGCCGTCCGGCTCCTTCGTGGCGCTGAGCCACTTCCTCGACCCGGAGACCGAGGAGCTGAGCCGGTTGGCGCGGCGGATGGAGCAGGCGTTCCTGCACAGCCCCATGGGCAGCGGGAAGTTCGCCACGCGCGCGGAGCTGCTGGGGCTGTTCGACGGGCTGGAGCTGGTCGAGCCCGGACTGGTGATCTGCGCCGACTGGTGGCCGGACGGGCCTCAGCTCAAGGAACTGGCCCCGGTGTCGCGCTGCATCGCGGGGGCGGTCGGCTGGAAGCGGTGACGCGGCCGGGACCGGCGGCGCGGCCGGGCGCCGGGGAGCGCCCGTTGGGGCGCAACGGTTCCGGGGCGCACGAGGCTCCCGTTGGCGGCGGTCTTCCCGCTGCGCCAACGGGAGTCGGGGGAACGTCCGATCAGGACGAAGCTTCGGCGGTCGCGGGCGGCTCGTGGAACAGGTCCTCGTAGCTCGGCTCGGCGGAGGCGGGCACCGGGAAGTGCGCGTCGTGCGACTCAAGGTGGCTGAACAGCTGGTCCGTGCTCAACGGGGGATCTCCGTCCATGACGACTCGGGACGCGCTGAGGATAGGCAGATCAGGCGCAGGCGAAACCGATTTCCGCCACGATTTCCCGAGTCCGGTCCCGACGATCATAGAGCGCCCGGTTCGAGCGGGTGGGCGAACCGCCGTTCTCGCTTGCGGGACAAGGGTTCGGGGGGTCAGGTCGGGGTGCGGCCCAGCAGGTAGCGGGCCGCGTAGGCGCGCCACGGGCGCCACGCGCGGGAGCGGTCGGCCAGCGCGGCGGCGGTGACCGGCAGGCCGATCCCGCCCGCGGCGGCGCGCACGGCGGGGTCGTCGGGGCAGAAGCCGTCCGGGTCGCCCAGCGAGCGGGTGAGGACGGCGTCCAGCACGCGCTCGCCCGCGCAGCGCAGCGCCGACCGGGCCTCGGCGCGGTCCGCGCCCGCGCCCAGGTCGACGCCGCCCACCAGCGCGGTGAGCAGGGCGGTGAGCGGGGCGCGGGCGTGCGGGGGCAGCAGGGCCGGGTCCAGGTCCAGGAGCGCTTGCGGCGTCGGGAACAGGTGGGTCAGGCCGCCGCCCGCCGGGTCCGGGACGGGCTCGCCCGCCTCGCGCACCACCCGGTGCGCCCAGCCCGAGCTCTTGCCCGCGGCCGTGCTGGCGCCCGCGCCCATGCCCATGCCCGCGCCTTCGCCGAGCAGGGCGCGCACCGCGCACTCCGCGCCGTCGACCACGCCGGGGACCCTGGTGCCCGGTGCGGCGTCGACCAGCGGGCGCAGGGCGGGGTCCGCGCGGAGGGCGCCGTCGACCTCGGCCGGGTCGGCGTCGAGGTCCAGCGCGCGGCGGCAGCGGGAGATGGCGACCGGGAGGTCGCGGGAGTCGGTGAGGGTCAGGTCGCACTCGACGTGGTCGGCGCGCGGGCGCAGCGAGACCACGCCGTGGCCGTGCGGGAGGCGCAGCGTGCGGCGGTAGGCGCCGTCGCGCCACTCCTCGACGCCGGGGACGGCGTTCGCGACCAGCGGCCCGAACAGCGACGGCGCGTGCAGCGGGCCGAGGAACGGCAACCGCAGCACGACCGCGCCCGGTTCGCCGCCGGGGGCCCGGCGACCGCCGCGCAGGTCGGTGGGCGAGCGGCCGAACAGCTCGCGCACGGTCTCGTTGAACGCGCGCACGCTCGCGAAGCCGGCCGCCACGGCGATCTCGGTCATGGGGAGGGCGGTGGTCTCGACCAGGAGGCGGGCGGTGCGGGCGCGGCGGGCGCGGGCGATGGCGAGCGGGCCGGAGCCCAGCTCGGCCAGGAGGCGGCGCTCGACCTGGCGGACGCTGTAGCCGAGCCGGGTGGCGAGGCCCGGCACGCCCTCCCGGTCGACCACGCCGTCGACGATCATGCGCAACGCTCGGGCGACCGGGTCGGACCTGGGGCCCCAGGTGGGGTCGACCAGGTCGGTGGTGGGCGGGGTGGCGGGGTGGTCGGTGAAGGGGTGGGGGGCGCGGGGGCGGGGGGTGGTGGTGTGGCCGGTGGCGGCGGGTGGGGCGGCGGCTTGGGCGCGGTTGGCGGCGACACGGCCAGCGGCAGGAGCGCCTGCGCCGGCCCCGGCGCGGGTGGCAGCGGTGCGGCTGGTGGCGGGCGCACCGGTGTCGGCCGAGGCACGGCCGACGGCGGTGCGGGTGGCGGCAGGCGAACCGGCATCAGCCGAGGCACTGCCAGCGACAACACGACCAGCAGCCGAAGCACCCGCATCGGTTGAGGTGCGGATGGCGGCGGCGCGGTTGGCGGGGGGCGCATCGGCATCAACCGAGGCACGGCCCACGACGGTGCGGGTGGCGGCGGGCGCGTCGGCGTTAGCGCGGGCGCGACCACCGGCAGGAATAGGCGCGCCAGCCCCGGCGCGGATGGTGGCAACACGGCTGGCGGCAGGCGCGTCGGCATCAACCGAGGCACGGCCCACAGCGGTGCGGGTGGCGGCAGGCGCGCTGGTGTTAGCGCGGGCGCGACCACCGGCAGGAGCAGCCGCGCCAGACCCGGCGCGGCCGGCGGCAACACGGCTGGCGGGCGGAGCGCCGGCATCGACCGGGGCGTGGCCAGCGGCGGCACGGCCGACAGCAGGAGCGCCGGCATCGACCCCAGCGGAGGTGGCGGCGGTGTGGCCAGTGGTGGGGGCGCTGGCATCGGCGAGGGCGCGGCTGGGTGCCGGGGGCTGGGGGCCGGTCAGGGGCTGGCTGCCGATCGAGGCGTGGTCGGGTGCGGGAGCAGCGGCGCGGGTGGGCCTGCCGGTGGTGGCGGGCGAGCGGTCGGTGGTGGGGGTGGGGTGGGTGTTCGGGTCGGGTGGGGTGCGGGTTTGCGGGTCTTCTGGTCTTTGCGGCGTCGTTCGCCGTCCCGGTTCGCCCGGTTCCGCCCTCAGCACCTCGGCCCCCTCCCCCGGCGCCCCCGCGCCCGTTTCCGCACCCGTCTCCGCGCCCGCGCCCGGCTGGTCGTCGCGTGGTTCCCGCGAGCGGTCGGAACGGGTGGCCGACGGTTCGGGGAACTGGTGCGCCCGATCGTTCGGCGCGCCATCCGCGCCATCCGCTCCGGGCTCGGTCCGGGGTGCGGAAGGCCCCCCGCAATGGGGGTGGGGGCGCGGTCCGGTGAAGTGCCGACCACGGTTAGCCAGGTGGTCTGGTGACATCGACCGGTTGTGCTCCACTGCGTCCTCTTGCACGTCCTCGGGCACCGCTCGGCGATCCCGGAACCGCGTCCCCGAACTCTGGCGGAAAAACGACATCGAACAAAGCGGTCGCGGCTTGGGCACGCCGTTGTGCGCAAACCGCGGACCCGCTCCGGAACGTTGTTCCGGCGTTGCGCTCCGACCCCCGCTCGCGCGGGGTGCGGGGCGACGGGCGCCCCGCCCTTCCCACCGGTGTGCGACCGGGCTGGCACGACCCCAGGCGACCATCACGGGCAGTGACCGGCGCTCGGTCCGGCGCACACCCCTCGTTCCCCGTTCGGTCGAGTCGCTCCCCACGCGGTCATCCCGGTCAGCGGACCTTTCAGCCCCGCTGAGAAGACCCCCAGGACTCCTCAGCGGTGAATGGCCCGCACCGGCTTCGGCTGTCTCCGGGTAAACCACCGCACCCGGCCCCGCCGCACTTCCGGTCGGCGTCGGCGCAACGCCTGGGAGCACCCTGGCACCCCCGGTCGTTAAGGTGGAACGGGCGGGCCGCCGAAGGCGGGCAAAAGCCCTGTTCACACCGCGATCCGGTTTTTCCGGACCGGAAACCGGCACCGGGGGAGGGCGCTCAGCGGATGGTGGGGAACGGTCACGGTTCGGGTCCGCGCACCGCTTTCGCCGAATGCTTCGCGCTGCTCTACGCCGAGGCGGGCGACCCCCCGCTCAAGCGCGTGACCGCCTCGGTGGCCAGGTCGCGCCGGGTCGACGAGCAGGGCCGACCGGTCAGGGTGACCGCGCAGCGGGTGAGCGACTGGCGCCGGGGGCGCAACGTCCCGGCCCGGTTCTCGGCACTCTCGGTAGTGCTGGAGGTGCTCATCGGTGAAGCCCGCAAGCAGCGGCCGACCCCGCCGATCCCCGAGCTGCACGACCTGGGGGCGTGGCGCGAGCTGTGGGAGCAGGCCCTCGCCAGCCCCGTCGCGGCCGTCGAGAGCGCGCCCCCGGAAATGCCCGAGGAAAGCGGCGTGTGCCCCTACCGGGGATTGGCCGCTTTCCAGCCCGAGGATTCCTCCTGGTTCTTCGGCCGGGAGCGCAGCACGGCCGCCCTCGTCGCCCGGCTGGACAATTCCACGGAATACGGCGGAATCGTTGTCCTGGTCGGCGCCTCGGGCGCCGGGAAATCCTCGCTGGTGCGCGCCGGGCTCATTCCCTCCATTCGCGAGGGAGCGTTAGCCGACCCCGGCTCCGCGTCCTGGCCCTCGGCCGTCATGACACCGGGTGCGAAACCGCTCGCCGAATTGGTCGAGCGGGTTCCCGAGCTGGCCTCGGTCCTGCCCCCCGGCGGGCTCCCCGACGACCCGCCGACCGAGCGCGGCGCGGGCCCGAGGTCGCTGGGCGTGATCGACTTCGCGGAGCGGGTCAGGGCCGCCGTCGCCGAGCACGCGCGGGCGCGCGGCGGCGAGCGCCTGGTGCTGGTGGTCGACCAGTTCGAGGAGGCCTTCACCCTCTGCGGCGACGACGCGCAGGTCCAGCTGTTCGTCCAGGCGCTGGCGGCGGCCTGCACCCCGGAGCGGCCGGGCGGGCACGCGCCCGCGCTGGTCGTGCTGGGCGTGCGCGCCGACTTCTACGGGCGCTGCCTGGTGATCCCCGAACTGGCCGACGCGCTCCAGGAGCGGCAGATGGTCCTCGGCCCGATGACCACGGCCGAGCTGCGCGAGGCGGTGGCCAGGCCCGCGCGCGCGGCCGGCCTCCAGCTGGAGGCCGGCCTGGTCGAGCTGATGCTGCGCGACCTGGGCGTGCGGGCCGGTCGGACGCCGGTGCGCGGCGCGCGGGGCGCGTACGACGCGGGCGCCCTGCCGCTGCTCTCGCACGCCCTGCTCGCCACCTGGCAGCGCAGGCAGGCGGGCAGGCTCACCACCGCGGGCTACCGGGCCGCGGGCGGCATCCAGGGCGCGGTGGCCGCCACGGCCGAGCGCGCCTGGGCCGACCTCCCCCCGGCCGCGCAGGGGGCCGCGCGCCCGCTGCTGCTGCGCCTGGTGCGGATCGGCGCGGACACCCACGACACCCGGCGCCGCTCCACCCGGCAGGAGCTGGTGGGCCAGGCGGGCGACCCGGCCGCCGCCGAGGAGGCGCTCGAGGTGCTGGCCCGCGCCCGGCTGGTCACCCTCGACGCGGGCTCGGTGGAGATCACCCACGAGGCGCTGATCCAGGCGTGGCCGAGGCTGCGCGACTGGATCGACCAGGACCGGGAGGGCGAGCTGCTGCGGCAGCGGCTGGAGGAGGACGCGGCGGCCTGGGCCGAGCAGGGCCGGGACCCCTCGCTGCTGTACCGGGGCGCGCGGCTGGAGGCGGCCAGGCACTGGGCGGCCAGGCACCGGGCGGACGGCGCGGGCCCGACCGGCGCCACCGGCGACTTCCTCGCGGTGTCCGGCCAGCACCACCGGCGGGCGGTGTGGGCGCTGCGCGGCGGGGTCGCGCTGGTGGTGGTGCTCGCGCTGATCGCCGGGGTCGCGGCCGTGGTGGCGGTGCGCCAGCGCGACGACGCGGTGTTCCGGCAGGTCGTGGCCGAGGCCGACAAGCTGCTCGACCGCGACCCGTCGCTGTCCGCGCAGCTGGCGCTGGTCGCGCGCGGGATGCGGCCGTCCGCGCTCGACCTGGGCACCCGGCTGATCTCCTCCGGCGGCGCGCCGCTGGCCACCCCGCTGACCGGCCACACCGGCGCGGTCTACCTGACCACGTTCTCCCCGGACGGCCGCACCCTGGCCACCGCCAGCTACGACCGCACCGTGCGGCTGTGGGACGTCACCGACCGGGACGCCCCGAAGCCGCTGGGCGAGCCGCTGACCGGGCACGGCGACTGGGTCAGCTCCGCCGTGTTCTCCCCCGACGGCCGCACGCTCGCGTCGGCGGGCAAGGACGGCTCGGTCCGGCTGTGGGACGTCACCGACCGGGCCCGCCCCAGGCGGCTGGGCACCGCGGAGGCCCCCGGCAGGGACACCGTCTACCTGGTCGCGTTCTCCCCGGACGGCCGCACGCTCGCGTCCGCGCACGCCGACCGCGCGGTGCGGCTGTGGGACGTCACCGACCCGAGCGCCCCGCGGCGGGTCGCGGAGCTGGCCGGGCACGGGCAGCAGGTGCGCACCGTGGCCTTCTCCCCCGGCGGGCTGCTGGCCTCCGGCTCGGACGACGCGACCGTGCGCCTGTGGGACGTGTCGGACCCGAGCGCGCCGCGCCAGGTCGGGGCCCCGCTGGGCGGGTTCGACAGCACCGTGCACTCGGTCGCGTTCTCCCCCGACGGCCGCACCCTCGCCGCGGGCAGCGAGGACCGCAGCATCCGGCTGTGGGACGTCACCGACCCGGCCGCCCCCGAGGCGCGCGGCAGGCCGCTGGCGCTGCACCTGGCCCCGGTGTGGTCGGTCGCGTTCTCCCCGGACGGCCGGGTGCTGGCCTCGGGCGCGGCGGACAGCACGGCGCGGCTGTGGAACGTCACCGACCCGGCGCGGGTCCAGCCGCTGGGCAAGCCGCTGGCGGGCCGCAGCGGCACGGTGTTCGCGGTCGGGTTCTCCCCCGACGGCCGCGCGCTGGCCACCGGCAGCCTGGACCCGGTGGTGCGGCTGTGGTCGCTGCCGTCGACGGTGCTGGTCGGGCACGCCGCCCGCACGGTCGGCCCCCGGTTCACCCCGGACGGGCGCGCGCTGCTGACCGGCAGCGAGGACGGCACGGTGCGCGCGTGGGACCTGGCCGGTCCCGGCGGCCCGGACGCGCCCGCCCCGATCGGCGACCGGCGGGACGCGGGCGAGCCGGTGCGGGCGGTGGTGCTGGGCGAGGACGGCCGCACGATGGTCACGGCGGGCCCGAAGGCGGTGCGGCTGTGGGACGTGCGGCCGGGCGCGGAGCCGGAACCGCTGGGCGCGCCGCTGCCGCTGCGCACCCGGTTCAGCTCGCCGCTGGCGCTGCGCGGGAACCTGCTGGTCACCGCGGACGAGGACAACACCGTCCTGCTGTGGGACCTGTCCGACCGGGCGCACCCCAGGCCGCTGGGCGAGCCGCTGACCGGGCACGACGGGTACGTGAACCTCGCGCTGCTCACCTCGGACGGCCGGTTCCTGGTGACCGGCAGCGCCGACAGCCACCTGCGGGTGTGGGACGTGTCGGACCCGGCGCGCCCGAGGGCGGTGGGCCGGTTCCCCGGCCACGACGGCCCGGTGCGGGCGGGCGCGCTGTCCCCGGACGGGCGGGTGCTGGCGACGGCGGGCGACGACAAGCTCGTGCGGCTGTGGGACTTCTCGGACCCGACCGCGCCAAGGCCGCTGGGCGCGCCGCTGGCCGGGCACGAGGAGGCGGTGGTGTCGGTGGTGTTCACCCCCGACGGGCGCACCCTGGCCAGCGGCGGCGAGGACGCGCGGCTGCGGCTGTGGGACACCTCGGCCCCCGCGCTGGCCGGGCCGATCGGCGAGGGCGTGGTCGGGCACGACTCGGCGCTGCGGGACATCTCGGTGAGCCCGGACGGCTCGGTGGTGGCGACCAGCTCGGCCGACGGCACGGTGCGGCTGTGGCACCTGGACGCGGACTGGGCCCGTCGGCGGATCTGCGCGCGGACCGGGGGCGTGCTGACCGAGGACGCCTGGCGGGAGCACGTCCCGCAGCTGGACTACGCGCCCCCGTGCAGGTAGGCGGGACGGCCGGGGCCTGCCGCCCGACCGGTGGATCGGGCACCCGAAGCAGTCGGCGCGGCCATCCGGGTGATCGTTCGCGGGCCCGTGGACTTCCGCCGCGCGGTGACTAGGTTCAGCAGTCATGCGCTTTCTGGCACGGGTCGGGGGACCCCGCGCGGCGGTCGTGGTGCTCACGGCCGTCGCGGGCGTCTACATGGCACTGGTGGCGTTCAACAACGTCACCGACTACGGGTCCAACCACGCGTTCGTGCAGCACGTGTTCGCGATGGACACCACGTTCGGCGCGCCGAGCGCGGCGTGGCGGGCGATCACGAGCCCGGCGCTGGTGACGGTCGCGTACGTGCTGATCATCGCCTGGGAGGCGCTGACGGCGGTGGTGCTGCTGGCGGGGCTGGGGGCGTGGCTGTCCGGCCGGTCGCGGTTGGGGTCGCTGCTGTCCGGGACCGGGTTCGGGATGCAGGTGCTGCTGTTCGGGCTGGGGTTCATCGTGATCGGCGGCGAGTGGTTCCTGATGTGGCAGTCGAAGCAGTGGAACGGGCTGACCCCCGCGCTGCAGAACGTGGTGATCGCCGGGTTCGGGCTGGTGCTGGTGCACGTGGCCGGGCGGGGCGAGCCGGTGGTGGAGCGCGCCGGCGCGGGGCGCGCGGGCTGACCCCGGCGGGCTGAACCCTTCGCGCGCGAGCGCTGCGGAACGACGGCGGAACCCCCTGGTCGCAGGTCAGGGGGTTCCGCCGCGTTCTCGGCGCGGACGGGGGACGGACCCGTCCGCGCCGGTGGTCGGCCCGCTCGCACGCGGGCCGACCGGCTCCGGGTCAGCCGACGATCTGGCGGAGCTGGTCGAGCAGCTCGGCTCGGCTGGTGCAGCCCAGGCGCTGCCGGATGCGGGCCACGTGGTGCTCGACGGTCTTGGCGGAGATGAACAGCCGGTCGCCCACCTGCTTGTAGGTGAGCCCGCCGACGACCAGCTCGGCGACCTCGCGCTCGCGGTCGCTGAGCTTGCCGGTCTCCTGCCCGGTCTCGGGCTCGACCGGCTTGCGCCCGCCCAGCGGCCTGCCCTGGAGCAGCCGCGCGCAGTCGAGCAGCCGGACCATGGCCTGCCGGTCGGAGGTGCGGATGGCGGCCTGGCCCGCGAGGCGGGCTGCGTCCCACCACTGGCCCGCCGCGTGCAGCCCGCGCGCGGCCTGCTCGACCTGGTCGGGGTCGACCTTGCCCGCGAGCACGTCGAGCCAGCTCTCGGCGGCGCGGGAGACGATCGCGCAGTAGCGGCCCGAGTCGCGGTGGGCGGCGAGCGCGGCGGCGTGCTCCTCGGCGGCCGGGATCTCCTCGGCGATGATCGCGGCGTGCAGGCCGCTCCAGTGCAGCGGCACCGCCCACAGCGCGGGGTTGCCGAGGCCGCGCAGCAGGTCCTCGGCGGCGGCCAGGTGCGGGGCGAGGCGGTGCTGGTCGCGCAGCCGGGCGGCGGCTGCGGCGAACTCGCCCAGCGGCAGGAACGTGTACAGGTCGACGGGGTGGCGCAGCACCGCCTCGCAGGCCTGCTCCCAGGTGCGCTTGAGGGTGGGCAGGTCGCTGTTGCGGCGGGCGATGCCGATCTCCAGCGCCACCGCGAAGATCCAGTCGCGGGGTTCGAGGGGCCGGTTCGCCCTGCGCAGCGCGGTGATCGTCTCGCGGGCGCGCTCCAGGTTGCCCCGGCCCATGGCGATCCAGGCGCGCAGCAGCCGGTGCCGCACGGCCATGAGCGAGCCGCCGAGGCCGGAGGCGACGGCGCGGTCGAGCGCGGACTCGGCGACCACCGGCTCGCCGCTGTGCAGCGCGACCAGCGCGGCGAGGGCGGCGGGCGAGTCGGGCAGCAGCACGCCCGCGCCCGCCGGTTCCAGCAGGCCCGAGGCCCTGACCAGGGTGGACAGCGCGGTGGTCGGGCTGCCGGTGACCGATTCCAGGACGCCGTGCGCCATCAGCGAGGCGGCTCCGCCGAGCAGGGTGGGCGGGGCGGGCGGCAGCGGCGCGACCGGGAGCGCGCCGACGCCGATCTGGCCGATGTGCGCGAACGCGGTGGAGGTGGCGCTGGGCGACCAGCGGTGCAGCTCGGTGCTGCGGGCGAGCTGGCCCCGGTGGGCGAGGGCGATGGCCGCGACCTCGGCGGCGGCGCCCCGGTGGGTCCGGTCGCCGCCCGCGACGACCCGGTCGGCCAGGCGCAGCGCGGAGTCCAGGTCGCCCGCCATGGCGGAGGCGGTGGCGTGCCGGACGGCCACCTCGGGGGTGGGGGTGCCGATGGCGGCGAGCAGCCGGGCGGCGAGCGCCGGGTCGCTGGGCAGCGCCTCGGCGGCGGCGGCCGTGAACAGCTCGGACAGCTCGGGGCCGGGGGCGGTGAGCAGCGGCCGGACCAGGTCGAGCACGGGTCCGCCCACGCGCAGCTGGGACTCGGCCAGCGCGCGGCGCACGGCGATGCGCCGGTCGGTGCGGCTGAGGGCGGCGACGGCGGTGCGGGCCACCGGCAGCAGGGTGCCGTCGGGGGCGAGCAGGCCGGTGGCGCGGGCGGCGTCGATGACGTCGGCGACCCGGTCGGCGTCCCCGCCGAGCAGCGAGCGCAGCAGGTCGAGGCGCAGGGCGGCCCCGGCCTCGGCGGCGAGGAGGAACTTCTGGGCGTCCGGGTCGAGCCAGTCCAGGTCGGCGCGGAAGGAGGCGATGACGTCCGGGGTCAGCTCCGGCGAGGTCAGCCCGGAGAGCCGGGCGACGAAGCGGGGCACGCCGCCGGTCTGCTGGTGGACGAAGTCGACCAGGGCGCGGCCGGTGGACGGGGGCAGGGCGTGCCTGACCTGCTCGCGGGTGAGCGGGGCGGGCAGGTGGGCGGGGCGGACGCGGCCGAGCGACTCGGCGAGCGCGGCCAGCGCGCGGGAGCGCGGCCACGGCCGGTAGGCGACGACGACGGAGGTGTCGCCGCGCTCGACCAGGGCGCGCAGGGCGCGCAGCTCGTCGTCGCCGAGCAGGTGCGCGTCGTCCACGGCGGTGACGTCGGCGCCGTTCTGCGCGAAGGCCCGCTCGACCTCGCGCAGCAGGGTGGTCTTCCCGTGCCCGCCGGGCGCGAGCACGCCGAGGCGCAGGACCGCGCCGGGGTTCGCGGCGATCTCGTCGAGCAGGACGCGGGCCGCGGTGTCCAGGACGGGCTTGGGGGGAGTCGTCATGCGGTGGCTCAACGGCCGTCCTCGTCGTGTCGGGTGCGGTGTCGGGGGTCGCGCTCGGACCGGCCGCCTCGGCGGGAGCGGCCGATGGGGGCGAGGCCGCGGCGCACGACCCGCTTCACCGACAGGGGGGTGGGCAGGTCGAGCGGGGTGATCTCGACCGGGGGACGTGGCGGGGGCGCGGCGCTCTCCGCGTCGTCCCAGGCGAGCTGGCCGACGGGGAAGCGCAGCGACGGGTCGTCCCCGTGCACGAGCACGGAGGTCTCGCCGTGGTCGGGGCCGGTGTCCGGGCCCAGGAGCAGCCGCCTTCCCGCGAGGGCGGCGCCCCGGACCGCGCAGGCCTCGGGGGCGGCGGCCAGCACGAGCCTGCCGGGCACGGCGGCGGCGACGGCGGAGGCCAGCAGCGGCGTCCTGGCGGTGCCGCCGACCAGGGCGATCGCGTCGGGGCGGTGGCCCCGGCACAGCCGCTCCAGGCCGCGCACGGCCAGTTCGACGCCCGGCCTGGCCAGCTCCTCGAAGCGCTCCCTGGTCAGCTCGACGTCGACGCGGCCGTCCGGCAGGTGCACCGGGACGGCCGTGACGGGCACGCCGGACAGGACGCGCTTGGCGGACTCGCAGTCCCGGCGCAGCCTGGCGACGGCGGGCAGCAGGTGCGGCTGCGCCGGGTCGAGGCCGCCGAGCTCGGCGGCGACGTGCGCGAAGACCAGGTCGTCCAGGTCGGCGCCCGCCCACCGGTCGGCCTCCTCGGACCAGGCGAGCAGCTCGTGCTCGCCGTTCGGGGCGAGGCGGACCAGCGCGGAGGTGGTGGCGTGGCTGCCGACGCCCAGCACCGCGAGCAGGCCGGCGCGGGCCCGGTGGTTCTCGGCGTGGTCGGCGGCGACGGCCAGCGGTTCCGGGAGCA